>JADGPP010000169.1 GCA_017882375.1 Solirubrobacteraceae bacterium
CTCTCGACGACAAACCGGGGCCTGCTACCGGGCACTCCGGCGTCTACCCGGACCGGACTCTCACCGGCCAGCCTGATCCAGCTTCCAAGGCGCAACATGGCATCATTTTACGGCAGCGGGTCGATCGGCTCAGGGGTGTCGCCATCCTTTGCGCGGGCCCAGTCTGTTTCGAGCTCACCGCGGTGCAGATCGGCTCACTCCGCCACGAGTTTGAGCGCGCGAGTCGGCAGACCACCGACCAGCACCTCGCCGCTCCCGATCGCGATCACTGCGTGGTGCTCGGCGTATTTGGCATGGAAATGAGGCGGCTCGTGATCGTAGAAGTACATGGTGATCGCGATGCCGTAGAAGAAGCTGATCCTGGGCACCTCGCCATCATGACCGGCGCTTGGGATGGCCCTGTGGAATCAGCACCCTTCAGCCGAGACCGGCAGTCGAACATCTCACCATCGTGCACGTATGGCGAATCACAAGCGAGGCCGACTCAAGCAGCCCCGCGCCGGCCTCATGCAGCATCGCGTCGCGATGACCCCGTCTGCGCTCGGCCTTCTTCGCCGACGTCGGCCACCAACCTGCGCCCTATGCCAGGCTCAGCATCTGGGCCCGCACGGCCACGGGGTTTGCGCAACGTACGGTCCTCTCCACTTTCGGACGAAACGCTGCGAACCCGGCGAGTTTTGTCCTACCGGAACTTTGCCGGCTGAGAACAGACAAGCGGGCTTGCCGCGGCTCGTTACCATCGAACTGTGAGCGGTCAGAGAGTGCCCGGTGGGGTGGTGCATAAACTCCCCGCGGACCTGCGCAAGGGGCTGATCGCCAACGCCACGGCACTTGATGCCTGGAAGGACATCACGCCCTTGGCCCGCAACGAGTTCATCTGCTGGGTCGAGGATGCCAAGCAGGAGACAACCCGAGAGCGCCGCATTCGGCGCACCCAGGAGGAGCTGGAGGAAGGCGCGCGCCGGCCCTGCTGTTGGCCGGGGTGCAAGCACCGCGACCGCACCGGCAGGTAGCCAGCTCCTACTCGGCGCTAGTCAGCTCGCTTTCACGTACGCAGGACGGTCGCACGGTCGCTCCCTCCGATGCGGCGTATCGGCTCTGCGATGCCGTTTTCAGCGTGTCGCTTCGCACCCGTCCAACCCGCCGTCTCCACTCCGGCGCCAGGCCCGCTATGCGCGGTCGAAGCGCCCGCGCGACGTCAGCGGTGTCTGGCGCACGACCTCGGGGAGGTACTCGTCGAGGAACACGCGAGCGACGAGCTCCTGTCGCGAGGCGACGCCGAGCTTCCCGTAGAGGTTCTTGACGTGGTCCTCGACGGTGTACGGAGAGACGACGAGGGTCTCGGCCATTTCGGCACGGGAGAGGCCACGGGCCAGGAGGGTCGCGACCTCGCGCTCGCGGGCGGTTGCGCCGCACGCCTCGAGGCGGACAGTTGCGGAGCGCGCGCCCGTCGCCCGCTCGAGGACGACCGCGACCCGGCCGTCGTCCGGAGGTCCGGGCAGCGAGGCGTGCAGCGTCACCCAGCCGTCGCTGCCGGGCACGGTGACGACGTTGCCGCCGCCCTGACCGCCGTCCGGCGCGGAGCGGACGAACGACGCGAGCGCGAGCACCGGCGTGGCGATCGTCTCGTCGGTGTAGCCCGACTCCCCGGGATGCAGCGACGCGAGCATCTCGCGTGCCGGAGGGGTGATCAGCTCGACCTCGTCGTGTGGGCCGAGGACGACCATCCCCGGTGCCTCGACGCCAGTGATGCGGCGCGCCGCGTCGAAGCGCAGCGACCCGCGGATGCCGCGTGCGATCGCCCCGGTGAGGGCGGCGAGTGCGTCAGCGTCGCGCTGCTGGAATGCGCCGCTGCTCGCGCGGCGGGCAATGTGCACGGCGCCCCAGACGCGACCGCGGATGACGAAGGCGGCGCGCAGCTCGTGGGGGATGTCGGCCGGCAGGAGCAGGTCGCGGTAGCGCGCGCTGCGCTGCGGATCGCCGCGGGTGACGTGGTCGAGGATGCCGACGGGCACCCGCCGCGCGGCGAGGCCGGCGAAGGTGTTGACATCGTCGACCATGTACTCGCTGCGGACGATCAGTTCTCCGGCGGCCGGGGCCTCGTCGAGCGCGAACACGCCGCGTTCTATGAGCTCCTTGGGCGCGTCGCTGGTCAGCAGTCGGGTGCTCGGGTCCAGCGTGTGCCAGCAACTGGCGTCGTTGTCGATGGCGTTGCGCAGCCGTGGGGACAGCTCAGCGAAGAACTCCTCACGTGACAGTCCCCGTGAGCCGAGCAGGTCGATCTCCTCGATCGTGCGCTCGACCTTCCATTCCATGCGGGTCAGTCTCGCATGCCGCGCAAGAAAGATCCCCGGACGCGGGGGGTGGTTGACGCCGGTCGCGGAGATCAGACTGTGCCCATGTCCTCGATCAACGCAGCAGACACCGCAACGACCACGCCGGACGGCGCCCTCCCACCCATCGCTCTCGGTCCCGGCGAGGGAGAGCACTTCTGGTTCTTCGGTGGCCTGACGACGATCAAGGCCGACGGCGCCGACACCGGCGGTCGCATGACGCTGACCGAGCAGACCGCGCCGCGCGGCAGCGGGTCCCCGCTTCACGTCCACCACAACGAGGACGAGTGGTTCTACGTCCTGGAGGGCGAGCTCACGATCTGGGTCGCGGGCCAGACGGTCGTCGCTCCGGCAGGCTCGTTCGTGTTCGGCCCGCGCGACGTGCCGCACACGTTCATCGTCAGCTCCGACGAGGCTCGCTTCCTGCTGGCCACGCAGGCGGCCGGGTTCGAGGGCTTCATCCGCACGCTCGGGACCCCCGCTCCGGTTGCGAAGATCCCGCCCGCGCCGGCCGCGCCGCCCGACATGGCGCCGGTGCTGCAGGCCGCCGCGGACCACGGGCTTGAGATCCTCGGCCCTCCCGGCATCCCGGCCTGAGGACCGACCATGAGCACCGAGACCAC
>JADGPP010000170.1 GCA_017882375.1 Solirubrobacteraceae bacterium
CGAAATGGGCATCGAGCTCCTCGTCGCCCACATCCACGAAGGCGGTCGTAGGACTGATGCCGAACGCGCGAGCCGGCAGGCGATACGTCCGCGCGAAGCGAAAGGCGAAACGCTCGATGTCACTCATCGCAGCGATGCTACTGAGGGACTTCGCCACGTTGACCTGATCTGGTAACAGACGGAGGAGCTATCGCAGAAGCTGCGGGTCGGCGGCCGGGAGCGTGGTTGCGCCCGTCGTCCTGCCTGATCGCGGATAACTCCCGATGCGCGAAGCTCGCGGCCGGGCGTAGGCTTGGGTTCGTGGGCGCGAAGCGACATGCGATGAGTGCTGCGGATGCGGCGTGGTTCCAGATGGATCGCCCGCAGAATCTCATGGTCATCAACGGGGTCCTCTCGTTCGACGAGCAGGTTGACTGGGAGCGGCTGCGGGGGGTTCTGCTTGAGCGACTCGTTGGTCCGTTTCCGCGGTTTCGCCAATGCGTGCGCGGGCCGCGGCTGGGAATCGGAACGCCACAGTGGGAGGACGATCCCGACTTCAACCTGGATCTGCACGTGCACCACGTCGCGCTGCCGCCGCCCGGCGATCGGGTAGCGCTCGAGGCGTTCGTCGCCGACCGGATGGCGATGCCGCTCGATCGCGCGCGGGCGCTTTGGGACTTCTACTTCGTGGACGGCTACGGCGAGGGCTGCGCTGTCGTCGCGCGCATGCACCATGCAATCGCCGACGGGATAGCGCTCGCCCGCGTCCTGTTCTCGCTGACCGACGCCGGCCCTGAGCCCGGCATCTCGGGCAACGCCCTCGAGTGCAGGTCAGCTGGCACGCGCAGCGGGCTTGTCCGTCCTGTCGGCGCGGCCGTGTCAGCTGGTCGCGGCGTCGCCAGCGTGGCCTGGCACGAGGGCATGGAGACCCTGGCGCACCCGCGTCATGCTGCCGAACTGGCGCGAACCGCCGGGGACGACATGCTGACGCTGGCAAAGGTCCTGGCCGCGCGCCCGGACACCGACACGGTCCTGCGCGGCAGCGCAGGGATCGCCGAGCGTGTGGCGTGGTCAGACCCGTTCGAGCTTGATTCCGTCCGTGAGCTCGCGCACGCCTATGGCGCGACGGTCAACGACGTGCTCGTCGCCGCGACTGCCGGTGCGCTCAGGGAGTACCTCCTCGCGCGCGGCAGCATCGTCGATGAAATCCACGCGATCGTTCCGTTCAACCTGCGACCGCTGGACGAACCGCTCCCGCGCGATCTGGGCAACCGCTTCGGCCTCTTGACGCTGCCGCTCCCGGTCGGGATCGCGGACCGCGAGAGCAGGCTGCGCGAGATCATGCGCGCGATGGGCCGCATCAAGACCTCACCCGAAGGGCCGATCTCCTACGCGGTACTAAGCGCGATCGGAGCGGCGCCCGCCCCTGTGGAGGCGGCCCTGGTCAATGTCTTCAGCGGGGTGGGGTCGACCGTGATCACGAACGTTCCAGGCCCACGGGAGACCATCTTCCTGGCCGGGTCACCCGTCCGTGGAGTGCTCGCGTGGGCGCCCGTTTCCGGCAACGTCGCGATGAGCGTTTCGATCTTCAGCTACGCCGGCAGCGTAACCATCGGCGTCATGACCGACGCCGGGCTCGTCCCTGACCCCCAGACCATCGTCGCCGCGTTCACCGACGAGCTGGCCGCACTGCCCTACCCGCAGGAGGATCGCGACGGTGACACACCCGCGGCCTCCTGAACGAGAGCCAACGCCGGTTCCGCGGATTCCGTCGGCGGCCACGTCGTCTGTCGCGAGCCTTGTCGGTGCGGTGGCGGGGTCGGTCGCCGGGGTGTCTCGGATGCTCGGTGCCGCTTCGGGGGACGTCATCGCCGTCGTCGATCCTCGTCGCTTGGCCGGCCGGCGGCCCGCCATCGATCCCCTCGACCTGCGCGACCCGGAGTACATCCGGCGGACACTCCCGGCGCTGCGTGCGATGTCCGGCATCTACTTCCGGGCCGAGGTGCGTGGAATGGAGAACATCCCCGCGCGTGGACCGGTGCTGCTCGTCGGCAACCACTCGGGCGGCACGTTGATCGCCGACACGTTCGTGTTCGCGCAGGCGTTCTATGACCACTTCGGCGCTGACCGCGTGTTCCACCAGCTCGCGCACGATCTCGTCTTCAAGGTTCCCGGGGTGCGTGCCCTGGTCACGCCGTACGGAACGGTCCCGGCTTCGCCGGAGAACGTGCGGCGGGCGCTCGCGCGGGACGCCGCGCTGCTCGTGTACCCCGGGGGTGACCACGAGACCTACCGAGCGACGTGGCACTCCGCGGACATCGACTTCGCCCACCGCACGGGCTTCGTGCGACTCGCGCAGGAGCTGGGCCTCCCGATCGTGCCGGTGGTGGCGATCGGCGGCCAGGAGACCGCGCTGTTCCTCGGCCAGGGGGAGAGCGTCGCGCGGCTGCTCCACTTGCATCGGCTGCTGCGGATCGACGTCGCGCCTGTCCAGATCGCGCCGCCCTGGGGCGTGACCGTGCTCGACTTCCCGGGCCGCGTGCCGCTGCCCGCAAAGATCACGGTCGAGGTCCTCCCGGCGATCGACCTCGCGGCCGAGCTCGGAGCCGACGCCGACGCCGACGCGGGATACGACCTCATCACCGGACGAATGCAAGAAGCGCTGGACGAGCTCGCCGACGCCCGCACGTTCCCACTGGTCGGCTGAAGACCTAGAGCCAACCCGCCGAGCCCACCCTCTCACCCTCGCCCTGGGCATGGACGCGGCGTGCCCGCGAGCCACGCATGCTGCGACCGAAGGGCCGCAGACCGCACACGGTAATCGGTAGCTGGTACGGACGCGCGGCCGGCGGGCGAGCGTAGCATCGCGCACATGTTGCGCCTTGGAAGCTGGATCAGGCTGGCCGGTGAGAGTCCGGTCCGGGTAGACGCCGGAGTGCCCGGTAGCAGGCCCCGGTTTGTCGTCGAGAG
>JADGPP010000104.1 GCA_017882375.1 Solirubrobacteraceae bacterium
AGGCGATCGGCGAGACGATCGGCTCACCGATCCCGCCACGCGTGCAGGAGCTGATCGCAGAAGGCGGGCTGGGACGCAAGAGCGGGCGTGGATTTCACGCCTATTGACCGTCTGCTCGCGCCCAGATCGTGGCCGCCTGAGCTTGTGAGAAACCGCTCAGACTACTTTTAGCTGGCGTTCATCCTGATCGCAATACTGCTAGTAGCGACATCAAGTCGCACTGCACACCCGCCTCCTCCCAGTGCAACACGATCCGGTCCGCTCCCCCCGCGGGCCGGACGTGTTTAACGGCCCGCTCGGTCAGCCGGCCCGCACCGTAAGCCGGCCCACCAGCGTCGGCCGGCCCGCACCATCAGCCGGCCCACCAGCGTCGGCCGGCCCGCACCATCAGCCGTCTGAGCCACGGCCCTCGCTCGTCTGCACCGGTCGCCGCTCGCGGATGCGAACCGCCTCGATGCGGTTGTCGCGCACCGACTCGACGCGGATCGAGAAGCCGTTGGCGTTGACCGCGTCGCCGCGCCGCGGCAGCCGGCCGAGCTCGGCGAAGACGAGTCCGCCGATCGAGTTGTAGGCGTCGCTGTCGACCGGCAGGTGCAGTCCGTAGTCCGCGAGGTCGGTGACGGCGACGTGCCCGCGCACGAACCAGTCGCCGTTGGCGAGCTTGCGCACCTCGCCGCCGGTGGGGTCGGTCTCGTCGGTGATCTCGCCGACGACCTCCTCGATGATGTCCTCGACGGTGACGATGCCGACGACGCGTCCGTACTCGTCGACGATCACCGCCATCGACGTGCGCTGGCGCTGCAGATCGGCGAGCAGGTCATCGAGCGGCTTGGTTTCGGGCACGATCGGCGCGTCGTGCACGAGCGGCTCGATCGGCGAGTGCGGCCCGTCCTCCATCAGCTGCTGCACGAGCGTGTTCGCGTGCACGATCCCGCGCACGCGATCTCGGTCGTCGGCCTCGGTCACGACCAGCCGCGTGTGGCCGCTGGACACGCACAGCTGCAGCGCCGCCTCGACGTCCTGCGCGGCGTCGACGGTGACGACCGCCGGGATCGGCGTCATCACCTGGCGCGCCTCCTGCTCGTGCAGGTGAAAGACGCCCGTGAGCATCCCCGCCTCGCCCAGATCGATGTGCCCGCCGGCGTGCGACTCGGCGATCAGGCGCTTAAGCTCGTCCGGCGAGCCGCCGCGGCGCTCCTGACTCATGTCAACTCCGAGCAGCCGCAGGATGCGGTCGGCGACGGCCGTCAGCGCGATGATCAGCGGGCGGAACAGCACGCTGAACGCCTGCAGTGGGCGCGCGACGCGGCGGGCGACGGCCTCGGCGCGATCGATCGCATAGAACTTCGGCACCATCTCTCCCGCCACCAGCTGGGCGCAGGAGATGATCAGGAAGGCGACGATCACCGCGATCGCCACCGCCGCGCCGTGCGCGAGCGTGTTTCCCAGCGCGTTTTTGAGGACGGCGGCGAGCGCGGGCTCACCGAGCGCGCCGATGCCGATCGAAGTCAGCGTCACGCCGATCTGCACCGCGGAGATGTACTCGTTGATGTTCGCCAGCTGCGCCAGCGCCAGCTTGGCGCCCTTGGCGCCCTCGTCGCGCATCTGCTCCAGCACCGTGCGTCGCGAGCGCACGAGCGCGTACTCGGCGATCACGAAGAACGCGTTGATCGCGACCAGCACGGCCGCGAAGATGATCTTCAGCGCGTTCACGCGGCGATGAGCATCCGTTGGGCGCGCACGCGCCCTGCATCGAGGCGGCGGCGCGTTGCGCGGCAACCGCTCGGCGAGCCGATCAGGGCCGCGTGACTTCGGGGAAGTTCTTCGTCGTCATTCATTGATTGCCGACACGCCAAAGGTAGCAAGGCACCGCGTCGGAAGTGAGCTTGCGTCAATCGATGTTTCTTTGTTCAGGAGAGCGCGTCGAGGCGCTCGGCAAGCGCGAAATCGGACTCGGTCAGGCCGCCCTCGGAATGCGTGGAGAGGGCCAGGCGCACCTTGTTCCAACCGTGCACGAGGATGTCCGGATGGTGGTTTGCGGCCTCCGCGGCCTCGGCGACGCGGTCGACGAACCCGATCGCCGCGGCGAAGTCGGCGAACGTCAGATCGCGCACGACCGCCCGATCCTCGCGCCGCCAATCGGAACCCTGCAGGTGTTGCTCGATCTGCGCGTCGCTGAGCAGTGCCATCCCTCGTTCGAGCATACCGGGGCCGACCAGCCGAGGCGGCTGCCCGGCGCCGGCGGGCGCGTCGGTGCCGCGCGCCCGACCTGATCGTCACACAGGCGCTGTGTCCGGTCTGCGCCGTGTCCTACGACGAGGTCGCCGCGCTCGCGCAGGAGCTGCCCTCGCGGCCACGCGTGATCGCGCTGGATCCGAAGACGCTCGGCGAGACGCTCGCAGACGTGCGCACGCTCGCCGAGGCGACCGATCGCCGCGACCGCGGCGTGCAGCTGGTCGGCGAAGCGGCCGGGCGCATCGATCACGTCAAGCTCGCCGTGCGCGCGCAGCCGCGCGTGCGCGTTGCGGCGCTGGAGTGGCTCGACCCGGTCTACGCCGCCGGGCACTGGGCGCCGCAGATGATCGAGCTGGCCGGCGGCGAGGACGTGCTGGGCCTGGCGGGCGGACCGTCGCAGGTCGTCTCCTGGCAGCAGGTCGCCGCCGCACGGCCGCAAGTCGTCGTGGTGATGCCGTGCGGCTACGGTGCCCAGCGCGCGCTGGCGGAGGCGACGACGTTCGCCGACGAGCTCGCCGGTCTCGGCGCGCAGCGGATCGTCGCGGTCGACGCCTCGGCCTACTTCTCGCGCCCCGGCCCGCGCCTGATCGACGGCCTGGAGCTGCTCGGACAGATCCTGCACCCCGAGCGTTTCCCGCAGGCGCCGGCACCGGCCCAGGCGCTGGCGGTCGAGCTCGCCGGCGTCAGCTGAGGCGCTCAGGCAAAGCCCGAGCCGGAAACGCCGGCGACGGCGATCGCACCGGCGACTGAGAGCGCCGTCAGGGCAAAGCACGCCAGCAGGCCGAGCGCCTTGTAGCGATCCCCCGCCGCGCGCAGGGCAAGGCCGGCCAGGGCACCGCCGATCAGACCGCCGACGTGGGCGCCGACGGAGATGTTGGCGATGCTGAAGCTGAAGATCAGGTTGATCAGGATCAGCCCGCCGATGCCCGACTCCATCACGCTCAGCCGGCGCGCGCGCAGCTCGACGACCATCGCCCCCATCAGCCCGAAGACCGCCCCCGAGGCGCCGAGGCTCGGTGCGGCGGTCGCCAGCAGCGCCCCGAATGAGCCGGCTAGCAGCGCGGTGATGTAGACGGCGGCGAACCTGACCGAGCCGATCGCCGGCTCGAGCATCAGCCCGAGCAGGTACAGCAGGTACATGTTGAAGCCGATGTGCAGGAAGTTCTCGTGTAGGAATCCGGCGCTGATGAGTCGCCAGTACTGGTGATTGACGGAGATGTCAAAGCGGTCGAGAACCCCTTCTTCGATGACCCTGCCGTGAATGCTCGAGCCGAACAGCGTGAACTGGCCCTGCTCGGTCAGGAAGGCGATCACGTTGATCGCGATCAGCGCATACGTGACCCGCGGCGCGACCGCCATCTCGCGCAGCCGCATGACTTTCGTACCCTGTTTCGCGCACTCCGGGCAGCGCATGCCGACGGGCGTCGTCGTCATGCAGTCTGGGCAGATCGGCCGGCCACAGTTCGAGCAGGAGACCCCCGTCTCACGCGAGGGATGGCGATAGCAGGTGGCCATTTGCTGGCCAGAGCCTAGCTTGGCGCCCGCCCATCCGAGACGGCACCCATGCGCGCTGAGCGCAGCGGCCAGCCAACGCCGTTGGCCGCGGCGCTCAGCGGTCGCCGAACAGCTTGCGCGACCGATCGAAGATCGGCCAGCGCCCGAGGTCTTCGATCGTGCGCTGCGCCGCCGCTCGGTCGAGCGCCGGCAGGCGAACCCCAAGAGGGCCGGTCGAGCTCTGTCCGCGCCGGCGCGCGCGCAGCAGCACGAGCGCCGCACCGGCGGCGCTGCCCGCGATGATCGCCGCGGCCGGCCGGGCCCAGTTGCGCGGGTCGCGCATCGCCGACAGCTCCCACGCCTCCAGCTCGTCGGCAGCGAGCTCGGTGATCGTCGTCAGCGTGTCCTCCAGACGCTCGACGAGATCCTCGGGCGGCTCGACCGGCGCGAGCGCTTCGCGCAGCAGGCCCTCGAAGTTCGGCAGCGCCTCACTCATCGCCCGACTCCTTGCGCGGATCGCCAACGAGTTCCTCGAGCTGTTTGATCGCCCGGTGAATGAGCACCTTCGTGGCGCCGTCGGAGCGATCCATCGCCCGCGCGATCTCGCGATTGTCCATGCCGAGCGCAAAGCGCATGATCAGCGCCTCGCGGCGGTCGTCGGGCAGCCGCTGCACGCCGGCGAGCACCCGGCTGAGCTCGTCGCGCCCCTCGACGAGCTGCTCTGTCGTGTGCAGCGCCGTCAAGTCGCTGGACTCGTCGATCGGCATCGCGGGCTTGCGCGCGCGGTCGCGATAGAGGTTCGCGGCAAGGTTGTGCGCGATGCGGATCAACCACGGGCGCAACGGCCGGCCGTTGGACTCGCGTTGCGCGCGCTCGAAGTGGCGATAGGCCTGCAGGAAGGTCTGCTCGGTCAGATCCTCGGCGTCGTGATGGTCGCCGACGCGGTAGTACGCGTAGCTGTAGACGTCGCGCAGATGCGCGCGATACAGGTCGGAGAACTCCGCGTCGAGCTGCGCCTTTGACTTCTGGCTGGCTTGCTCGGTCACTCATCGCACACCCTATCTGCCGGCCGCATACGCCCGGTCCAGCCAGTCCGTCGCGGACGCGCGAGCGGCTCAGGCCGCCCGCGGCTCCTTCTCGCGCGCGTCGTCGCAGGACGTGTCGGATATGCGTTCGCGTTCCGGGCGCACGGTCGGCGCGCGCTCGCCGCGCGGACGGCGTGCGGTGGTTTCGCTCTTGGCCTCAGCAGCCTGCTCGAGCGCGCGCTCGCCGCCGAGCCACTCCCACTGCAGGCTCACGCATGCCCAGATGCGCTCGGTCACACCGGCGGCCAGCGCCGGCGAAGAGCTGCCCGCCGTTCCGAACAGCAGCGGACGTCCCGCGCGCACGTGAATCTGGCGCGGGCGAATGCGCCAACCACGGCGGACGTGTTCGGTGCCGATCACCGCGACCGGGGCCACGGGCGCGCCGGTTTCCAGGGCAAGGCGCCCGATGCCGCGTTTCGGCTCGCGCAACGGGCCGCGACGAATGCGCATGCCCTCCGGGAAGACGACGACACAATCGCCGCGCTGAAGGATCGCCCGTGCGGTGTCCATCGCAGCCGCGTCGCCGGTGCCGCGATCAACCGGGAAGGCGCCCAGCGCGTTGAGGACCCATGCCTGCCAGCGCTTCTCGAACAGCTCGCGCTTGGCCATGTAGTAGACGGGACGGCGCACGAGCATCCCGATCACGAACGGGTCCATGAAGCTGCGGTGGTTGGACGCGAGCAGCAACGGTCCCGTCTTCGGCAGGTGCTCGCGGCCGATCCGCTGCATGCGGCAGTAGACGACGAAGGCCGGCACGAGGATCGAGCGCAGCGTCCAGTACAGGAGCGGATTGACGCCCCTGTTCAGCGCGCGCTCGCGAAAGCCGTCGAGGCTCGCCTTTGGGTCATCCGCCGGCTCGACGGCCGCTGTCGGCTGGGGCTCGGTCCGCTGTTGCTCCATGCCTGCAATACACCGCCCGCAACGGCGCCGTTACAGCAGGCGGACAGGTCGATCGTCAATCGGCCGCGGCGGGCTGCCAGCGCGCTTCTGGGACTTGTCGCAGCCGAACGCCATGGCGACCATCGCGCGAAGTTCGAGCAAGCGCTAAAGCTGACAGCCGCCCGTGACGATGAGCGAGTATGCACCTACCGAGATCCGCAAAGGACGACCAAGGCTTCACCCTGATCGAGCTTCTGGTGGTCATCCTGATCATCGGCATTCTCGCCGCGATCGCCATCCCGGCCTTCCTCAGCCAGACCGGCAAGGCCAATGATTCGGCGGCCAAGACTCAGGTCGGAACGCTGCAGACGACGCTCCAGGCCTACGCCACCGAGCACGGCAGCTACGCAGGTGGCGGGCTGGTCGAACTGCAGAAAATCGAGCCCACGCTGAACGACACCTCGACGGCAACCGCAGCCGTGTTGAAATCCGAACCGGAAGTGTTCGAAGTCGCGTCCACGGCCAAGGGCACGGGGAACGTGTACAAACTCAAGAACGACAAAGGGACGATCACGCGCACCTGCACGACAGCCGGCAAAGGCAGCTGCAGCGCCCTGGGCACGTGGTAGAGCCCGCCGCTGGAGTGTCCCAGTGGTGCCGCCGGTAGCGGCCAGAACCGGTCGCCATGGCGCTGGGACTTGACTTTCGCAGCTTGCCGGTAGCCTTGTCGCGAGACGGCCTCTCAGCGATGCCCACGATTCGCCGAGCCCCGCCGGATTCGCCTGCGGCCGCACGGTGGTGTTTCGTGGGATGCCGGGGCCACAACTGCCGGAGTAGCTCAGCTGGTAGAGCACCTGTTCTTGTAAGCGACAGGTCGCCGGTTCGATCCCGGCCGTCGGCTTTAAATCTTGCCGTAACGCTACCGCTGTCCGATACACTTTTTGACCGGATATGGCCGCGTTTGTCCTCTGGACCGACTCGGCGAAAACACCCTGTCTAGGACTGGATTTTGGCTCTGCTGCTGATGATCTTGTCCCTGCGGATCGTCGCTCTATGAGGAAGCATCCGACCGTGTCGTGTGTCGGGAAGAGTTCTCCGAGAGTGAGATCCAACGTCTTGACTTCTGGCTGGTAGGTCATGGGATAATCATCGCTCATCTCCCGCCTGCTTGAGATTGTGGCCCCGCCCCAGCTTATTGTCGAAGGCGAACGAGACTCGGTGCCCGTCAAGACCGCTCTTTGTGGCGTAAGTAGAACCGCGAGGGCCGCTCTTTTACCCGGATGTGATTTCTTACCTGTGCGGCACGTCGACGGCGGCTCTGTCGTCAGCCGTCGGCAGCGGGATATCCGATGTCAACGAACTTCCCCGTTGGTCGAGCTTCGCCTCGACTACTGGTGTGTGTCGGCCTCGCGTTCCAGCAGGTCGCACTCGCACTGTGGGATCCAGGGATGACACCCAGCGACCGCTTTCGCACGAATGGAGACACGTCGCGTGACGCCGAGCGGGCACATGCTCCAGACGAACACGAGCACTGGTGCCCATCAAGGCGGACACTTCCGCATCGCGTTGCGCAAACAGGCGTGAGCCTACCCTCAGCCGAGGCGCTCGGACGTCGTCCGGAGCAGTCATCTGCGCGCCCGTCGCCCGGACGCTCGCTCGGCCTGCAAAGCGCTAGCGCTACGAGGCGGTGGCGCCCCGGACGCAGATGCACCGCGTACGCCCTCGCAGATCGTGCTCCACCGGCCTGATCGCAGCTCGTGGACGTGCTCGCCCTGGGTTCCCTGCCTCTTGCCTGCCAGCCAATCCCGGGGCGTGCCTCACTCAACACGGAATTGTGAGCGTAAATTCTCGCGGCGTAAGTGCGCCTTCGGCCTCCTCAGGCTTGTTTTGAAGGACCAAGTTCCTCAGCTCAGAGGCCCAAGTCTTGACCCCTTGGCAGGTTATCTACCTAACTGAGCCAGCGAGGACGGGGCTCCCAACCCGCATGTCAAGAGCCCTCGTGAGCCATGGGCAGAGCGAGGGGCACACCCTAATTCGTCAAAGCGCCCCCCGCCCGAAACCGCCCGCTCGTGCTTTGCGGGGTGATGCGAGCGTCTCGGGGTAACCCTAACTCGCTACTGCTCACGACGACGTGGAATAGCCCTACGCGTGCGCCCGTGGCACCCGCTTCGCTGGCGTTGCGAGCGTCTCCACTCTGCCGTGCACCCGAGCAGAGTGCTACACAAGAGTGCTACCATCCGCTTATGGCTTCTCGTCATCCCCGCCTCGGCGTCACACGCGACCCAGAGGTGGAACGGGCGCTCACCCTCACCGGGCCGCTACTCGACCCCGCCGAGACCCGCTCGGCGGCGGCACAGATCCGTGCGCTGACGCTGCGCGGTGCGCAGGCAGTCCTCGCCGGCGCCAGCACCGCTTCCCAACTACAGGCCCGACTCGCTAAGCGCTACGGCGCGAGACTCGCCCGTGGAAGCCTCCTGGAACTGAACCCACCGCCGGGCGAGCCAGACCCCACCGACGCCACACCGGCGTCTGACGCACTGCAGTGGGTCCGCGGCGAGTGAGCGCCGCCTACGTCGACACGTCCGCCCTCGTCAAGCTGTTCAAGGCCGAGCGAGAGACAGAAGCCTTCCGCACGGCACTGGCCGACTGGCCCGTGCAGGTCGCGAGCGAACTGATCCGCGTCGAGGCCATCTGCACAGCAAGACGCCTCGGCGATCAAGACATCCTGCAACGTGCCAGCGAGGCACTCGAGCGAATCAACCTGATCCCGATCTCCCCGGAGATCATCGAGCTCGCGACCGACGCTCAAACCCCACCGCTGCGAGCAATGGACGCAATCCACCTCGCCACCGCGCTGACCATGCGCGAGGACCTCGGGGCCATCTTCGTCTACGACAACGACCTACACGCCGCAGCAGGAGCCCATCACCTCAACCCCCTCGCACCACAGTGAGCCCCACCGCGACAGCACCCGAACCCCATCCGAACAGGACAACGCCGGGCGCTGGGATACCGGGCAATGCGCCGGTAGGATGCGAATGCCACGCCGACGTAGCTCAGCTGGCAGAGCACCGGTTTTGTAAACCGGGGGTCGCCGGTTCGATCCCGGCCGTCGGCTCTACTCAACGACGCTGCATCCTTGCCGTGACGTTGCAGCAGATTGATACACTTTTTGACCGCAGATGGCCGCGTTTGGCCATCTGATGGACATGACGAAACACTAGTCTACTTGCCGCGGAAAAAGTCACCCTCTTGGGGTCGGAGTTCTGTCCGGTGTGTAGGCGAGAATGTCCTGCAAATGAGCGGGTTTCTGGTCG
>JADGPP010000105.1 GCA_017882375.1 Solirubrobacteraceae bacterium
CACCGGCTCGAACAGTCCCGGCCCATCGCCGCCGAGCGACGCGCTGGGCAGCATGCCGATCGACCCCGTCAGCATCGCCGCCTCGTCGGAGAGGATGTCGCCGAACATGTTCTCCGTGAGGATCGTGTCGAAGTGACGCGGCGCGGAGACGAGCTGCATGGCGGCGTTGTCGACGAGCACGTGCTCGAGCTCGATGTGCGGGAACTCGCGCGAGTGCAGTTCCGTCACGACCTGGCGCCAGAGGCGAGAGGTCTCCAGCACGTTGGCCTTGTCGACGCTCGACACCTTTGCGCGCGCGGCGCCGAACGCCGTGCGGGCAATCCGCTCGATCTCTTCGGTGCTGTAGGAGCAGACGTCCGAGGCGAAGTCCTCGGTGCGCGTCTTCTCGCCGAAGTAGATTCCGCCGGTCAGCTCGCGTACGACAAACAGGTCGACGCCTTCGATCCGCTCACGCCGCAGCGGCGAGGCGTCGTAAAGCGCCGGCAGCGGCTTGACCGGGCGCAGGTTGGCGTACAGCCCAAGACCCTTGCGCAGGCCGAGCAGGCCCTGCTCGGGGCGCGGCTTGGACGGGTCGGTCGTATCCCACTTCGGCCCGCCGACGGCCGCAAGCAGCACGGCGTCCGCACGTCGGCAGGCCTCGAGCACCTCATCGGTCAGCGACGTGCCATGCGCGTCGATCGACGTGCCGCCGAAGACGTGCTCCTCGAACTCGAAGTCGCCGAGGCGGCCCAGCAGGTCGAGCGTCGGCGCGAGGATCTCGGGTCCGATGCCGTCGCCGGGGAGGGTGACTATCCGGTGAGACAACGTCGCTCTTTCAGTCGATCTCGCCCGCAGGAACAACCCATTCGCAGGACTGGCCGGTAACGGTGGCGATCCGATCGAAGTCGGCGTCGTAGTGCATGACGGTCAGGCCGTCGGCCTCAGCGGCGGCGGCGACGAGCAGGTCAGGCACCTTGCGACCACGCTGGTGACGCGCGGCCAGCAGGCGTTGCACCTGACGAGCGCGCCGCAGGTGCTCGGCTGTTGTCTCGACAAGCTCGAAAGCCGCTAGATCCTCGGCGATCTCATCCCACTCGGCAGCCGTACGAGCCGAGAAGCCAAGCTCGAGATCGCTGATGCCCGCGCGCGCCAGCTCGCCTCCCCGCATCCGCGACTCGATCGCCTCGCGAACCTCCGGCCGCCCCAGCCGCGTAAGCACACTCGTGTCGAGGACGTGGCTCAGCGCCATGCGCGCTCGCGGGGCGCGAAATCACGGCGGGCGAGACGGTCCAGCGACTCCTTGACTGCGCGCTCACGCTCTCCGCTCGCGAGCCGCAGCGCCCGATTCACCGTCTCCTTGATCGTTCGAGCACCCAGCTCTGCCCGCGCATCCCGGAGCGCCGTCTCGTCGATGTCGATCAGATGCTTGCTCACGGCGGCAAGTATATACCATCTCGGCGCAATATATACGTGCGCTCCTACAGCGCCGTCGTCGCGACGCGGGTGAACCCGACGTCCTCGTGCTCTGACTCATAGGCGTCGATCTCGGCCGACTGCTCGAGCGTCATCGCGATGTCGTCGAGCCCGTTGAGCAGGCGGTGGCGAATCTCGTGGTCGATCTCGAAGGCGGCCTCGCGCCCGGCGAAGCGGACCTCCTGCTCGAGCAGGTCGACCTCGCCAAAGCCGGCATGCGCCAGCGCGCGGCAGTCCTCGGCGTCGAGCACGACCGGCAGCAGGCCGATCTTCGTGCAGTTGGAGTAGAAGATGTCGGCGAAGCTCGGCGCGACGATCGCCTGAAAGCCGTAGTCCTGCAGCCCCCACGGGGCGTGCTCGCGCGATGAGCCGCAGCCGAAGTTCTCGCCGGCGACGAGGATCGGATTAGCGGGCAGGTCCCAGCCGGGCTGCTTGGCCCAGTCGAAGAACAGGAACTCGCCGAAGCCCGTGCGCTCGACGCGCTTGAGGAACTGCTTGGGCATGATCTGATCGGTGTCCACGTCGGCACGGTCGAGGTGGCTGACGGGTCCTGAGATGACGCTTATTGGATCCATCAGCTCCAGCTCCTTATGTCGACGAAGTGCCCCTCGATGGCTGCGGCGGCGGCCATCTGCGGGGAGACGAGGTGCGTGCGCCCGCCGCGTCCCTGGCGCCCCTCGAAGTTGCGGTTGGAGGTCGACGCGCAGCGCTCGCCCGGCTGCAGGATGTCGGGGTTCATGCCCAGGCACATCGAGCAGCCGGCGACGCGCCAGTCGAAGCCGGCCTCTTCAAAGACGCGGTCCAGCCCCTCGGCCTCGGCCTGTTTCTTGACCTGCTGGGAGCCGGGCACGACCATCGCGTCGACGCTCGCTGCGACCTTGCGGCCCTGCACGACCTTGGCGGCGGCGCGCAGGTCGCCGATGCGCGAGTTGGTGCACGAGCCGATGAACACGCGGTCGAGCGCGATCTGCTCGATCGGCGTGCCGGGCGCCAGGTCCATGTAGGCGAGCGCGCGCTCGGTGGCCTCGCGGTCGGCGGGACTGTCGAACTCCTCAGGCGCGGGCACGTTCTCGGTGACGGCGCGCACCATGCCGGGGTTGGTCCCCCAGGTGACCTGCGGGGAGATCTTGGTGGCATCGATGATCTTCTCAGAGTCGAACTCGGCGCCGTCGTCGGTGTGCAGCTCGCGCCAATGGGCGATCGCCTTGTCGAGCTCGTCGCCGTGCGGAGCGCCGGGCCGATCGCTGTCGGTGAACCAGGCGAAGGTGGTCTCGTCGGGGGCGATCATGCCGGCGCGCCCTCCGCCCTCGATGGTCATGTTGCAGACGGTCATGCGCCCTTCCATCGACAGCGCCTCGATCGCCGCGCCGGCGTACTCGACGACGTGCCCGGTCATGCCGCCGACGCCGAGGTGGCCGAGCGTAGCGAGGATCAGGTCCTTGGCGGTGACGCCGAAGCCGAGCTCGCCCTCATAGACGATGCGCATGGAGCGCGGCTTGTGCTGGACCATGCACTGCGTGGCGAGCACGTGCTCGACCTCGCTGGTGCCGATGCCGAAGGCAAGCGCGCCGAAGGCGCCGTGCGTAGAGGTGTGCGAGTCGCCGCAGACGATCGTCATGCCGGGCTGCGTGACGCCGAGCTCGGGGCCGATCACGTGCACGATGCCCTGGCGGTCGGAGCCGAGCGAGTAGACGGGCACGCCGAACTCGGCGCAGTTGCGCTCGAGCGTTTCCACCTGCACGCGGGAGAGGGCGTCCTTGATCTTCGCGGCAACCGGGGTTCCGTCGGTCGGCGTGTTGTGGTCTGCCGTGGCCAGCGTCCGGTCGGGGCGGCGCACCGGGCGCCCGGCCATGCGCAGGCTGTCGAAGGCCTGCGGGCTGGTCACCTCGTGGACGAGATGCAGGTCGATGTACAGCAGGCCGTGCGCCACCTCGTGCGTCTCCCAGATCTTGTCGAACAGCGTCTGTGGCATCTAGCTCCTCCTAAGTCCGGCTGAGACGACCGCGAGGAATGCGGCATCGTCGTCGGTCGGATTCTCGAAGTGGTGCGGAAGGTCGGCGTCGAACGTGACGCAGTCGCCGTCGTGCAGCAGATAGCGCTGGCCGTCACAGACGAGCTCGATGCTGCCGCGCTCGACGACGGCCGTCTCGCGGCTGCCCGGCTCGTGCATCGGCGGGTCGTCGGCGGCGCCGGTCGCGCTGTGAGGAGCGAGCGTGTGGCACGAGAGCTCGGCTCGCTGTCCGGGCTGGCCCGCGGTGAGCACCTCGAAGCGATGCCCGCGCCGCGCGTTGCCTCCGCGCTGGCGCTGGGGCTTGCGGACGATGGTGACCGAACCGCCCTCGTCGAGGCGCAGCAGCTGCGACAGGCGCAGATCCAGGCCGGCGGCGATGCGCGCAGCGACGGTCAGCGTCGGGCTCGTCTCGCCGCGCTCGACTTGCGAGAGCATTGGGGCGCTCACCCCACTGCGCGACGCCAGATCTCGCAACGAGAGTCCAGAGGATTCGCGGAGCGCTTTTATGCGTGGGCCGATCGTCGCGGGCGCTACCGCCTGGGCCCCTTGCTTGCCGCTTTGTGCGATGCGCTGGACTGCCGAAGCTGCCATACGTCTGTACGCTATCACAGACGCTGCTGAGGTCTCCCCCGTGGGCTATCCCTGCGGGTCAGCCCACGCGCCCGACTTTTGCGCAGTCCTTGAACCCGTTGGCCGTGGCGGTCTTCGCCAGACTGGCGTGGACGCGCTTTTTCGACGCGGCCAGGGGCTTTACGGACGCGCCATCGTTTTTCTTCGCCGCGTCGAGCAGTTCGCCGAGCATGACGGCGAGCGCTCGGCGATAACCGAGCATGCTCCGCCAGTCGCGCGCGAGCGAGGCGGGTGGGTTGAGCTTTTCGAGCGCCACGATCCCCTTCCGCTCGAGCGAGATGGTGAGGGGCACGACCCGCTTGACTTCCGCCGCCGTTCCGCTTTTTGCCTCGAGCGCCGCGATTTCAGCATTGATCCGACCGCAGATCGCGTCGGCCTGCGCGACGAACGGCGAGCTCGGCGAAGCGGGGGCGGTCGATGTCGATGTGCTTACCGACGTAGCGGCGTTATGCACGGTCGTCTTGCTCGAGCCGCCACACCCCGCGATTGCGAGGCTTGAGGCACTGAGCAGAAGCAGCCACCTGGCGCCTTTGCGAGCCGTTCGTTGCATGACGCATCACTATCGCTACCGGGTCCCTCATCAGTCAATCGATTGCGGTCGATGTCTCCGACTCAGTGGGCAACCCGACCGCCTCATCAGCGCGTGAGCGAGCTACGGCCACGGATAGCGCGCGCACGTAAGCGCGCGCGGCGGCGTCGATGATGTCAGTGGACACGCCCTGCCCGGCCCCGGTCGAGCCATCGATCTCCAACACGATCGAAACCTCGCCGAGCGCGTCCTGTCCCTCGGTGACAGCGCCGATCGTGAACTCGCTGAGCTTTGCCGCCACGCCCGTCGCCGCGTTGATTGCCTGAAAGACCGCATCGATCGGCCCATCGCCGGTGAACGAACCACTCGCAGCGCCGCCCTCGGGCAGGTTGACCGACACGCGTGCATGCGGCGGGCGCTGCGAGGAAGCCTCGACTTCAAAGGAGTCGAGCGTGTAACCGCCGATGTCCTCGCTGCGCAGCTCGTCGGTGACGAGCGCCTCCAGGTCCATCGCCGTCACCTGCTTCTTGCGGTCGGCGATCTCCTTGAAGCGCTTGAAGGCGGTGTTCAGCGCCTGCCCGTCGATCTCAAAGCCCATCTCCTTCAACGCCTCGCTCAGCGCGTGGCGCCCGGAGTGCTTGCCCAAGACCAGCGAGTTGCTGTTCAGGCCGACGGTCGTCGCATCCATGATCTCGTATGTCGTGCGCTCCTTCAGCACGCCGTCCTGGTGGATGCCGGCCTCGTGCGCGAAGGCGTTGCGCCCGACGATCGCCTTGTTCGGCTGCACCTGATAGCCGGTCAGCCGCGACACGAGCCTGCTCGTGCGCGCGATCTCGGTCGTCTCGATGCCGGTCCACAGGCCCAGGCTCGGCTCGCGCGTGTGCAGCAGCATCGCGATCTCCTCCAGCGACGCATTGCCGGCGCGCTCGCCGATCCCGTTGATCGCGCACTCGACCTGGCGACAGCCGGCTTCCACGCCGGCCAGTGAGTTGGCGACGGCGATGCCGAGATCGTCGTGGCAGTGCACCGAGACGACGACGTTGCGCAGGTCGGGCAGCAGCCGGTAGAGCGCCTCGAACATCGCCTTGTACTCGCCCGGCAGCGCGTAGCCGACGGTGTCGGGGACATTGATCGTCGTGGCGCCCTCGTCGAGCGCGATCTGGACCACTTCCGCCATGAACTCGACGTCCGAGCGCGAGCCATCCTCGGGCGAGAACTCGACGTCCTCGCAGAGCTCGCGTGCCTGCGCGACCGCCGCGCGGACCTGTCCCTTGACGTCCTCGCGCGTCGTCTGCAGCTTGTGCTCGATATGCAGGTCGCTGGTCGCTATGAACGTGTGGATGCGTGGGCGCTCTGAATCTCGGACCGCGGTCCACGCGGCCTCGATGTCCTGAGCGCTGGTACGCGCCAATCCACAGATGATGGGACCTTCTACCTCCCGTGAAATCGCCTGGACCGACTCGAAGTCCCCGGGCGAGGTGATCGGGAAACCCGCCTCGATGATGTCCACCCCGAGACGCGACAGCTGGTGTGCAATCTCGAGCTTTTCCTGCCTGTTCAACGAGATGCCCGGCGACTGCTCGCCGTCGCGCAGCGTCGTGTCAAAGATCAGGACGCGATTTGCCTCGCTACGTCCGCCTGCCGTGTTTCCTGCCGAGGTGCCCATGTCGTTCATGCTCCTTCTCTAGCTCGCTTTCCGTTCCTCTCTGCTGGGTATGCGGCTACGCGGCCGCCACGCGTTATTCCCCCCGAGGGGGGAGCAGGAGAAGCGAGAGAAGCGAGGTGTGCAACGACATCTGTTGCGCAGGGTAGCACTGGTTGCTCAAGCGGTCAGGAGGCTGGCGTGCCCTCCGACACCGGCGTGGTTTCGAATGCCGCCCGGTACTCCTTGAAGCCCTGCGGGGAATAGCCCCCGACTCCCTCTCGGAACCGGCGGTCAGCGCTCGATGCGATCCATTGTTGGGGAGCGGATTTGACGGACCGCTCCGTGAGTCGATGGTATGGGTGCAGCAGCTGCCAGGGACCACGGCGGGACTGGACGATCGGCGCAGCGTAGTTGGGAGCCGGAACGGGCACGTGAAGGTCGGGGAAGCCATCATGTGGCTGGCCGGGCATCAAGCGCACACCGGCCGCGCGCGCCTTATCAAGCATCCACAGAAAGGGGATGTCCGAGAGCGAGGCGTCGATCGTTCCACCGCCGATCTCGCTGTGCACGCCGGCGAACCAGACCTGTTCGAGCTTCTGCGCGTCGCCCGCGTTCTCGTCCTGCATCCACAACGTCGGCTCGTACGGGGGGCGCTGCTCGTCGATGGCCAACGCCTGATAGGCGAATGTCACGTCCGGGCTCAGCTGGGTGTCGTGAAACCCCCACATCTGCTCCCAGCCGGTAAACACCTTCGAGAGCTCCTCCCATCCTGGGACTTGCTCCGGTATGCCCAAAGCACCGACGGTGTCCCACACGCCGGTGAAGAAGACCTTCGAGTCGGCGTGGGAATACATTTCGCGAAAGAGGTGCGACGCGATGGTTTTGGGATGCGTCTGGTTTGTGCGGTCGCGGTAGAAAGCGAACGCCGCGTCGACTTGACCGGCGCATTCTTGGCGCAGGATCCCGCAATTGTGGATCAACCCGGCCAGACTGCGCGCAGTGTACGCCCCGCGGCTGAAGCCGAACAGGTATACGCGGTCGCCGGGATCGTAATGTTCCGCCAAGAATCGATAGCCGCTGCGAATGTTGCGCGATAGGCCGTAGCCGAAGCCGCCGCCGATGAGCCGCTCGTCCGTGCTCGTCCCCACGCCGGTCTCGTACTGCATGAGCTGCCGCGGCTGCCCTGTGGCGTCCCCGTCGACATCCGAAGCGATCGTCAGAGCGAGCTTGGCCACGTTGGTCGGCCTGGCGATGTGGTCGCGCAGCTCGTCGGGGTCGTTCCACGTCCCATCGCAGCACACGATCAGATTCTTGGTCACCGAGCCGCCCGCTCCGGCGCCGGGTCTCCGCTGCCTCTGCGCAAGAAGTCAACGAACGTGACGAGCAGATTGAGCGTGCGTCCGATGAATCCAAGAGGCGGCAGGGGCTCCCCGGAGCTCGCACCCCAGAAATAAGCGAGATCGCCGGGCATCATGTCCTCGGGCGTGCGTGGATAACCTTCGATGAACTTCTCCGTGGCACGCGCCACCAGTCCCGAGCAGATGTACTGACCCCCTAGGTGAACCGACAGCGTCCAGCCGAACAGCGACTGGAGGGCAAGCCCGATGAAGTTGAGGATTCCATAGGAATCGGGAACACGGCTGCGGGCGAAGCCGCAAGCGAGGGTCCGCTGCTCCGGTGTGGCCGTCACGTGGACGATCATGTAGTCGGTGTTCAGGTACTTGGCGATGTTGCCTTTGGTGACGCCCGACTCGATCGCCTCGACGATGCCGCCGTCCTCAGAGACGATCAGCGTGGAATGGGTCCAGCGCGCGAAGTCGCTGTTGCCGAACCGAACGCGCTCGCCCGCCTGGATGAACTTGCCCAACGCGGTAGTTTCGCCTCCGCGAGATCTATTGGTGGTAGCGCGATGAAGGCTGAAGTCGCCGGGCGCCAGCACGTCGGGCGCCGCACCGGGCGGGTAGTGCGAGACCTCGACATCGGGCCTCCGGGCTGCCCTCATCGCGGCCTGGCCCTTCTCTTCTCTCTTCCGACGCGCCACCATCCGCCCCCGATTCGTTAGATCACATTCTTTCTAGCTGATCGAACTCGACGCGATCAAGCCCGCTGCCGGAATTTGCGAGAACTCCGGTCGCTGGCCCGAAGGCCCGAAAGCTTGAACCGATGCCACGCCCGAAGACCGGCGCAACTGCAACAGCCCCGCAGAGGCGACGCGCCCATATTGGGACGAGCGGTCTCGTGCCCGCGCGCGGAGCCTCGTCCGACCGACGGAACGATCTATGGCGTCAGCACGACCTTGCCGACGTTGCGCCGCTCGGTGATCATCGTCTGCGCGGCGCCGGCGTCCTCGAAGGCGAAGTCGCCGGCGACGACGGGTTTGATCGTGCCGTCGTCGAGCATCTCGCGCAGCGGCGCGATCCATGGCTGCAGCGTTCCGCGGTCCTTCCACAGGGTGAGCATGTTCAGCCCGATCACGGCCTTGGATTCGGACATCTGCTTGATCAGGTTGAAGCGCGGCGTGCGGATGACCGTGCGCAGGGCGGTGACGAGGTTGCGCCGCTGCCCGGTGACCAGCGCGGAGGCGCCGAAGGCGACGAGCCGCCCGCCGGGCCGCAGCAGCGAGTAGCCGGTGCGGTAACTGTTCAGGTCGTAGCGGGCTCGGCAGAGGTGAAGAGTTGTTGACCTGAGCAGGATTCCGTGTTTTTGCAGGGAACTTTGCAACCGTGGCGGGT
>JADGPP010000055.1 GCA_017882375.1 Solirubrobacteraceae bacterium
ATCAGGCTCGGCGCGGAGGACTACGCCGACGAGATCCTCAACACGCTCGAGGTCAACCTTTCGAAGTTCATCGCCGCCGTCCAGCGCGGCCGCGAGCGCCTGCAGGGCAAGGACGAACCGGCCGAAGTCGGCTGATCGTCGAGCGCCCGCGCAGGCCCCGCTTGCGCGCGCCCTCGTTGGGGTAGGGTCAGCCCGATGGATGCTCAGGAGGTCAGGTACAAGCTGCAGGTCGCGCGGGCGCTGCTGGGAACCGGGATGGTCCAGCCCGAGCGCCTGGACAAGGCGGTGCGATCGCTGGCCGTCCTGCGCCGCTGGGGGCCGAGCTCGGTGGCCGCGTACACCGCCGGGGCGATCCGCTTTCCCGACCGTGCGGCGATCGTCGACGATCGCGGCACGCTGACGTTCGCCGAGGTCCATCGGCGCACCAACGCGCTGGCGCACGTGCTCGCGGAAGCCGGCATCGGCGAAGACAACAGCGTCGCGATCATGTGCCGCAACCACCGCGGATTTGTCGAGGCGACGCTCGCTTGCGCCAAGCTCGGGGCGGGGGCGCTGTACCTGAACACGATGTTCGCCGGTCCGCAGATCACCGACGTGCTGGCGCGCGAAGATCCGGCCGCGGTGATCTACGACGAGGAGTTCGCCGATCTCGTCGCCGAGGGAGTGGCCAAGCGCAAGCGCTTGATCGCCTGGAGCGAGCCGGGCGAGACGGCCTCGGCGCCGACGCTCGAGCAGCTGATCGCCGCCGCCGACACCTCCGATCTGCGCCCGCCGGGCGAGAAAGGCCGCGTCGTGATCCTCACGTCGGGGACCACCGGCGCGCCGAAGGGCGCTTCGCGCAAGCAGCCCGACTCGCTGGAGCCCGCCGCGGCGCTGTTCTCGAAGATCCCGCTGAAGGCACGCGCGACGACGATGATCGCCGCCCCGCTGTTTCACTCCTGGGGCTATGCCCACTTCACGCTCGGCCTGGCGCTTTCCTCGACGCTGGTGCTGCGGCGCAGGTTCGACCCCGAGGAGACGCTCAAGGCGGTAGCCCAGCACCGCGCGAGCGCACTGGCGGTCGTGCCGGTGATGCTGCAGCGGATCCTCGACCTCGGACCGCAGACGCTGGCGCGCTATGACACGCGCTGTCTGAAGATCATCGCCGTCAGCGGGTCGGTTCTGCCGGGCGAGCTGGCGACGCGCGCGATGGACGCCTTCGGCGAGGTCCTCTACAACCTCTACGGATCGACCGAGGTGGCGTGGGCGACGATCGCCACTCCCGAGGACCTGCGCGCCGCGCCGGGAACCGCCGGGCGCCCGCCGATGGGGACGATCGTCAAGCTGCTCGACGGCGATGGGCTGGAAGTCCCCCCGGGCGAGGGCGGGCGGATCTTCGTGGCCAACGAGATGATGTTCGACGGCTACACCGGCGGCGGCGGCAAGGAGATCGTCAGCGGTCTGATGAGCACCGGCGACGTCGGTCACTTCGACCGCGACGGACGCCTGTTCGTCGATGGGCGCGACGACGAGATGATCGTCAGCGGCGGAGAGAACGTCTTCCCGCGTGAGGTCGAAGACCTGCTCGCCGGTCACGAGTCGATCGAGGAGGTGGCGGTCGTGGGCGTGCCCGACGACGAGTTCGGTCAGCGTCTGAAGGCATTTGTCGTGCTGCGCCAGGGCGCAAAGCTCGGCGAGCAGGAGGTGCAGGATTACGTCAAGGTCAACCTCGCCCGCTACAAGGTGCCGCGCGAGGTCGTGTTCCTGGCAGAGCTCCCGCGCAACGCCACCGGCAAGGTGCTAAAGCGCGAACTGCAGACGGCGTAGGCGCGCTCGCGCCGGCGCTGGCCGCTGGCGCGAGGAGTCTCGCAGTGGCCGGCGCCGGTTCGGTCCTAGCGAGCCCTCCGGCGTGAGGTCGCGGCCACCTCGCCGCGCCTGCGCGGAACGGAGCGTCGGCGTCGCTAGCCTTCGTTGCATGCCCGCAGCGACGCACGATTTCGACCTCGGGACCCTGCGGCTGAGCTCGGGCGAGGGCCGGCGCCTAGAGCTCGCCGTGGCGATCGAGCCGCTGCTGCTCGGTGGCGAGCCCTACGCTGCCGAGCCGATCGACGAAGGTTCGTCGAGGGTGCCCGTCGTGCTCGACGTGTCGCGCATGATGGGCGGTGGCTACGCGCTTCGCCTGCGCTTCACGGCGGCGCTGACGGGGCCGTGCATGCGCTGCTTGAAGCAGGCGCGCCCGCGCGTCGACGTCGACGCTCGCGAGGTCGACCGCCCGGGCGAAGGCGAGGAGCTGGAGAGCCCGTACGTCAGCGAGGAGACGCTCGATCTCGCCGCTTGGGCGCGCGATGCGTTCGTCCTGGCGGCGCCGTCGAAGGTCCTCTGTCGCGAGGACTGTGCCGGGCTGTGTCCGATCTGCGCGGCGGATCTCAACGAGGCCGGTCCCGAGCATCGCCACGAGGCGGCGCCCGACCCGCGCTGGGCGAAGCTGCGCGAGCTCAAGCTCGAGTAGGCCGCCCGCGGGCTGGTAGCCTTCTCCCGTCCATGGCGGTCCCCAAGAAAAAGCAGTCGCACAGCCGCACGGCCAAGCGGCGTGCGCAGCACAAGATCGGCGCGCCCGCGGTGAACGCCTGTCCGCAGTGTCACAGTCCGCGCCGGCCCCACCGGGTGTGCCCGGTATGCGGCTTCTACGCCGGTCGTGAGGTCGTCGCGCCCGCCGCGCACGACCACGAGCACGACGAGTAGCGGCGCGGTGGCGCTCGGGCCGCTGTCCTGCGCCTCGCAGATCGACGCGCAGAGCTCTCCGGCCCCGGTCGTCGCGGTCGACTGCAACGGCGCCGATCTCGGTCCTGCGGAGGTGGCCGCCGGCGCGGCGATCGCCGCCGCGCGTGGCGCGCGGGTGATCCTGTTCGGCCCGGCAGCCGAGCTGGGCGAGCCACCCGCCGGCGTCGAGGTCGTCGACGCGCCGGTGTCGATCGCCAAGAGCGCCGATCCGGCCAGCGCCGTGCGCGCCAATCCCGACGCCTCGATCGTGCAGGCCGCGCGCGCCGTGGCCGGCGGGCGCGCGCAGGCGCTCGTATGCGCCGGCGGCACCGGCGCGGCGCTCGCCGCGGGCCTGTTCAACATCAAGCGCACCCGCGGCATCTACCGCCCGGCGCTGGCACTGCCGGTGCCGATCCCGGGAAGCCCGGTGACGCTGCTGGACGTCGGCGCCAACGCCGTCGTGCGCCGCGAGCATCTCGTGCAGTTCGCCTTCATGGGCGCGGCCCTCTCGAGCACCGTGCTCGGCGTGGCGCGTCCGCGCGTCGGCCTGCTGTCAAACGGCGAGGAGGCCGGACGGGGCAGTCCGCTCGTGGTCGAAGCCCACGCCGAGCTCGTGCAGCGCGCGGACGCGGCCGCGCAGGCGTTCGAGTTCGTCGGCAACGTCGAGGGCGGCGATGTGACCAGCGGCGTGGCCGACGTGATCGTGACCGACGGCTTCACCGGCAACGTCGCGCTGAAGTTGATCGAGGGCGTCGCACAGACGATCCTCGGCGCTGTCAGGGATGCGGCCATGTCGTCCACGCGGGGGAAGCTGGGCGGGATGCTGCTGCGCGGCGCCCTCGGCGGCTTTCGCGCCGAGATCGACCCGGAGCTGCAGGGGGGCGCGTACCTGCTCGGGCTGCGGCGTCTGGGCGTGGTGCCGCACGGCCGCTTTTCGCGCACGGGCTTCGCCGAGGCGATCCTGCGCGCCGAGCGCGGCGCGCGCGAGGACATCGTCGGTCAGACCGAGCGTGCGCTGGCGAGCGCAGGCGCGCTGAGGGAGTCGCCCATGTCCGCGCCGGACGCTAGCCTGGCGCAGACCGAATGAGCTCTCCGATCTCGCCCACGACGATGCCGTTTGCGCGCCAGCGCGGGGTCCGCTTGCTCGCCAGCGCGAGCGAGCGCAGATGACGACCGCGCAGACGCGCGAGCAGGTGTTTGCGCTGATCCAGGCCCACCTGGCCGACGAACTCGACGTGCAGCCCACGGCGATCGCCGATGGCACACGCTTCAAGGAGGATCTGGAGGCCGACTCGCTCGATCTGTACACGCTCGTGCAGGAGCTCGAGGACACCTACGGCGTGAGCATGTCCGACGAGCAGGCCGCGCGGATCCTCACGGTCGGACAGGCCGTCGAGTTCGTCCTCGCGCACCAACACGGAGCGGCCGATGGGCGCGCATGAAGCTGCTCTGCGAGCTGCTGGAAGAACTGCCCGACGACCTCGCGCGTCAGGTCTTCACGCACGCGTCGTGGAGCGAGCGGCGCGGGGACTCCTACGCGCGCTTGGCGTTTCTCGGCGACAGCGTGCTCTCGCTGGCGGTCACGACGCACCTGTATCCACGCCTGGAGGCCGAGCGCTTCGGCGCGGGAAGGCTCACGAAGATCCGTGCCCAGGCCGTCTC
Source organism: Solirubrobacteraceae bacterium (assembly GCA_017882375.1). GTDB lineage: Bacteria > Actinomycetota > Thermoleophilia > Solirubrobacterales > Solirubrobacteraceae > Palsa-744. The sequence continues at coordinate 4,402 of JADGPP010000055.1, forward strand.
GGGCGTGTCGTGTCGTGCCGTGGCCGAGCGTCTGGCGCTACCCGAGCGACTGCGTGCGGCAGCGCCGGCGGGCGTGCGCGACAGCGCGGCGGCGCTCGTGGAGACCGAGCGCGTGCTCGCGTCGGTGATCGAGGCGGTGATCGGCGCCTGCTATCTGCACGCCGGATACGAGCGCACCGCGCGGGCGGTGGTCGAGGCGTTCACGCCGGAGATCGAGGAGGCGCTGGAGCACCCCGTCGACTTCAAGTCGTCCCTGCAGGAGCTGCTGGCGCGACGCGGCGAGGAGGTCGGCTATGCGGTGACCGACGAGGAGGGTCCTCCGCACGCACGCACCTACACGGTCGTCGCGCGCGTCGGCGATCGGGAGCTGGGCAGCGGACGTGGGCGCAGCAAGAAGCACGCCGAGCAGGACGCCGCCCGCGAGGCGGTCGAGAAGCTCGAGGCATAGGGGCGCCATGCGTCTGAAGTCGCTGACGCTGAAGGGTTTCAAGTCCTTCCCAGATCGCACGCGGCTGGACTTCGGCCCCGGCGTGAGCGTGGTCGTGGGGCCCAACGGCTCGGGCAAGTCCAACGTGACCGACGCCGTGCTCTGGGCGATGGGCGAGCAGTCGCCGCTGGCCGTGAGGGGTCAGTCGATGCAGGACGTGATCTTCGGCGGCGGACACGGAGTCCAGGCGCGCAGCACGGCAGAGGTCGAGATCGTGCTCGACAACTCCGACGGGACGGTCGACCTGCCGCTCAGCGAGATATCGATCGTGCGCCGGCTGGACCGCACCGGCGACGGCGGCTATCGGCTCAACGGCGCGCGTTGCCGGCTGACCGACGTGATCGAGGTGCTCTCGGATACGGGTCTGGGCAAGGAGACGCACTCGGTCATCTCCCAGGGCCGCGTCGAGGCGATCGTGACATCCAAGGCCCGCGATCGGCGACTGTTGATCGAGGAGGCGGCCGGACTGGGCAAGCATCGCAAGCGCAGGCGCCGCGCGCAGCTGAAGCTGGAGCGTACGCAGGAGAACCTCGACCGCGCGCTGGACGTGGAGCGCGAGGCGCGCACGCGGCTGCGTCCGCTCAAGCGCCAGGCCGAAGCGGCGGAGCTGCACGAGCGCCTCGAGCGCCAGATGCTGCAGGCCCGCTGGGAGCTGGCCAAGGACTCCGCGCAGACGTGCCGGGTGCAGCTGGCCGACGCCGAGTCTCGCGTCGCCGGCGCACGCACGACGCGCGGTGAGATCGAGTCGAGGCTGGAGTTGACGATCGAGCGCCGCGGGCAGGCAGAGCGCGCGCTGTCCGAGCGCGCCGAGCGCCACGACGCGCTGTCCAAGCGCGTCTACGAAGGGCGCTCTGCGCACGAGCGCCTGGGTTTGCGAAGCGAGCAGGTCGGCGCCGGCATGCAGGCGCTGGCACGGCGCATCGACCGGCTCCAGCAAGAGCTGAGCGGGCTCAGCGTCGCGGACACGCAGCCTGGTGAGGGCGACGGCGACGCGCAGGCGGGAGAGGCCCGCATCGTTGCCCTCGAGGCCGAGCTCGCCGAGCTCGCAGACAGGCGCGCGCAGGAGGTCGGCTCGGAGGTCGCCGAGCTGCAGCAGGCGCTGGAGGACCAGCGCCTGCTGCTTCAGCAGGTCGAGGCCGAGCTCGCCGACGCCGGCGCGGCGCGCGAGCTGGCGGACGCCGAGGTGGCAAACGTCCGCGAGCGGCTCACGCAGGCCGAGCGCGCCGTCCAGGACGCCCGCCGCGAGGCCGCTCGTGTCGGCGCCGAGCTGGCAGCTGCCAATCAGTTCCTGCGCGGACACGCGGGCCTCGGCGGCGGCGCGCAGGCCGGCGCCCCGAGATCGCTCAGCGAGGATCTGCGCGTTCGCGCCGGCTACGAGCTCGCGCTCGCGGCGGCGCTCGGCGGGCGCCTGGACGCGGCCCTGGTCGAGGACGTCGCCGGCGCCGAGTCGCTGCTGGACCGTGCCGGACCCGATGGAGGCACGGCGCTGCTAGCCGGCGCCGCGAGGTCTGCGCCGGGGGGAGCGGCAGCTGGCGCGGGGACCGCCGGCGCTCCCGCCAGCGGAGCAGAGCGCCTGCTCGACCTGGTCAGCGGCCCGACCGAGGTGCTCGAGCTCGCCGGGCGGCTGCTGGCCGATGCCTGGGTGGTCGCGCGCCTGGAGGATCTGCCGAGGGACTTCGCCGGGATCGGCGTGACGCGCAGCGGCCGCGTGTGGTTTGCGGGCTGGGGTGAGGTGCGCCAGCTGAGCGAGGGTGGCACCGAGCGCGTGCTGGCGCGGCGAAACGAGCGCGATCGCCTGATCGCCCTGGTCGAGCAGACCGCGCAGGCAGAGCAGGCCGCCAAGACGGCCTGCGACGCGGCGCTGACGCGGCTGCGCGGGGTCGAAGAGAGCCTGCGCGGCGCCGACGACACGCAGCGCGAAAGCGAGCGGCGCCAGACCGAGGCTGCCGAGGCGGTGCGCCGCAGCGAGTGGCTGATCGAGCAGCGCCGCGCAGCCCCCGCGCAGGGCCCGCTGGCCGTCAGGACGGCCGAGCTGGAGGGCGAGCTCGCGTCCGAGCGCCGGCAGTCCGAGCGCCTCGTGCGCGAAGGCGAGCAGCGGCGCGCGCGAATCGCGCGCCTGCGCGCCCAGCTGCAAGCCGACACCGAGCTGCTCCCGCGCGCCGAGCGTCTCGCGACGGCGCTGCAGGGCGCCGCCGAGGCGGTTCAGGCGCACGTCGCGACGCTCGAGGCAGAGCTCGCGGCCGATCGGCTCGCCGGCGAGGAGATGGCCGGCGAGCTGCGCAGCTGCGCAGCGCAGGAGGCCGAGATCCAGGCGGCGCTGCGCGCTGCCGGGGAGACCGTCACGGCGGCCGAGGTCGCCGCGCAGCGTCTGCGCGACCAGGCCGGCGAGGCCGAGCTCGAGCTGCAGGGCATCGCCGCGCGGCTGGGACTGGCCGAGTTGCCGCAGGCCGACGCGCAGAACGCCGCCGAGGCACAGGACACGGTCGCCGGGCAGGACTTCGCCGCGGCGCACCACATGGTCGACGCGCAGGATGTCGCCGAGGGGCAGGACGGCGCCGACGCGCGTCTGGACGAGGAGCAGATCGCCGCCCTGCGCGCTCGCGTGGAGCGGCTGCAGCGCAGGCGCGAACAACTCGGGCCGGTCAACCCGCTCGCGCAGGAGGAGTACGCCGAGGCGGTCGCGCACGTCGAGGAGATGGAGGGCCGCCGCGCGGACCTGGAGACGGCGCTGCGCGAGCTGCGCTCGGTCATACGCGACACCGATCGCCAGATTCAGCAGACCTTCCAGCAGACCTTCGAGGCGGCCGCGCGCAACTTCGAGGAGCTCGTCGGCGATGTCTTCCCCGGAGGCTCCGGCCGCCTGCGCCTGGTCAGCGAAGAGCAGCCGGCCCGTGCCGTGCTTGGCGGCCAGTCGTTGAAGGAGGGCCGCACCGCCGCGTCCGCCGGTCTGGGCGCGAGCGCCGGCGCCGAGGCGGCGCAGGAGGCAGATCCGGACGCGGCCGAGGCAGCCGCAGAGCAGGAGGCGGACCGATTGGAGATCGGCCATCAGGAGCGCCACGAGGAGGACCTTTTGGGGGTGGAGATCGAGATCACGCCGGCGGGCAAGTCGACCAAGCGTCTGTCGCTGCTCTCCGGCGGTGAGAAGTCGATGACCGCGCTGGCGTTCCTGTTTGCCGTGTTCCTCGCGCGTCCGTGCCCCTTCTACATCCTCGACGAGGTCGAGGCGGCGCTGGACGATCTCAACCTCGATCGCTTCCTCGCGCTGCTGCGCCGCTACTCCGACCGGGCGCAGTTCATCGTGATCACCCACCAGAAGCGCACGATGGAGGCCGCCGACTGGCTCTACGGGGTCTCGATGGGCGGCGATGGAGTCTCCAAGGTGCTCTCCAGGCGCCTGCCCGCCGAGCAGGCGGAGCTGTCCGAGGTGGCCGAGGTCGCCTGATATCTTCGCTGCCCCCGTGGCGCGCGAGTGGAGCGATCTGTTCATCGTTGGAGAGCCTGGCGCCGCGGCAAGCGCGGCCGAGGCAGGAGAGGGCTCGTCCGGCGGCGAGCTCGAGCGTCTCGCCGGCTCGGACGCTCAAGGGCGCGAGGGCCCGGATTCGCAAGGGCGCGACGCGGCCTCGCAGGGCAAGCGCGGCGGGCTGTTCAGGCGCCTGCGCGAGAGCATGGCCAAGACCCGCCAGGCGCTGGGGTCGGAGATCCAGGCGACGCTGTTCGGTGTGCTCGACGAGCACACCTGGGAACGCCTGGAGGAGGCGCTGATCATGGCCGACGTCGGCGCGAGCACGACCGCGTCGGTCGTCGCGACGCTGGAGACCGAGGCCAGCGAGGGCAAGCTGGAGGGCGGCGAGGCGCTGAGCGAGCGCCTGATTGGCCTGCTCGCCCAGGCCACGCGCGTCGGCGACGGGCGGATCGACATCCGCGCGCAGCCGACCGTGATCATGGCCGTCGGCGTCAACGGCACGGGCAAGACGACGACGATCGGCAAGCTCGCCTGGCACCTGCGCCACGAGCTCGGGCGCACGGTCCTGCTCGGCGCCGCCGATACCTTCCGCGCCGCCGCAAGCGAGCAGCTGCAGGGCTGGGCGCAGCGCGCCGAATGCGAGATCGTGACCGGCCCGCCGGGCTCTGATCCCGGCGCGGTTGCATTCGAGACGATCGCGCAGGCCCGCGCGAAGGGCGTCGACGTCGTGATCATCGACACCGCCGGGCGTCTGCACACACAGGACGACCTGATGGGTGAGCTGGAAAAGGTCCGCCGCGTGATCGCCCGTCAGCTCGACGGCGCACCGCACGAGACGCTGCTGACGATCGACGCGACGACCGGGCAGAACGGTCTGCGCCAGGCCAAGCTGTTCGCGCAGGCGGCGGACGTCAGCGGGGTCGTCCTGACCAAGCTCGACGGGACCGCACGCGGCGGGATCGCCCTGGCGATCGCGCGCGAGCTGGACATGCCGGTGAAGCTGATCGGAGTCGGCGAGTCGGTGCAGGATCTGCGCCCGTTTGACTCAGAGGACTTTGCGCGCGCGCTGATCGCGCAGTGATCGCGCACCGCTCGCGTTTGAGAGGGATAACCTGAGGCCATGGACGTGTGGGTCATCTGGTTGGTCGCCGCCTGCATTCTCGGCGTCGGCGAGATGCATCAGGGCGGCTTCTATCTGGCGCCATTCGCGGCCGGCGCAGCGCTCGCCGCGGTCGCCAGCCTGACCGGCGTCGGCGCGCTGCTGTCGGCGATCGTGTTCGTCGCCGCCTCGGCGTTCGTGTTCACCACGCTGCGTCCCGTCGCGCAGCGCCATCGCCGGCTGCCGCCGTCGATCCGCACCGGTGCGGCGGCGCTCGTCGGGCGACCGGCGCTAGTGCTCGAGCGGATCGCCAACGACGAGGGCGTCGGCTGCGTGAAGATCGACGGCGGCGAGGTATGGACGGCGCGCAGCTATGACGAACACGAGGTGATCGACGCGGGCGAGCGCGTCGAGGTGGTCGAGATAAGGGGCGCCACGGCGCTCGTGATGCACTAGAAAGGAAACCGCCCCATGGTCGCTCTCATCGTCATCGTCGTCGTCGTCGTGTTCGCGCTGGTGGTCGCCGCGCGCACGATCCGCGTGATCCCGCAGGCAAGGGCCGGCGTGGTCGAGCGCCTCGGCCGTTACAGCCGCACGCTCGAGCCCGGGCTGACGATCGTCACGCCGTTCATCGACCGCGTGAAGCCGCTCGTCGACCTGCGCGAGCAGGTGGTCAACTTCTCTCCGCAATCGGTGATCACCGAAGACAACGTCGTCGTCGGCATCGAGACGGTCCTCTACTTCACCATCACCGATCCCCGCTCGGCCACCTACGAAATCGCCAACCCGCTGCAGGCGATCGAGCAGCTGACCGTCACCACCTTGAGAAACGTGATCGGCGGTCTGACGCTCGAGGCGACGCTGACGGCGCGCGAGAACGTCAACACCGAGCTGCGCGTCGTCCTCGACGAGGCGACCGGCAAGTGGGGGATACGGATCAACCGCGTCGAGATCAAGTCGGTCGACCCGCCACCGGACATCCGCTCAGCGATGGAGAAGCAGATGCGCGCCGAGCGCGACCGGCGCGCCGCGATCCTCACGGCCGAAGGCGAGAAGCAGTCACAGATCCTCACCGCCGAGGGCGCCAAGCAGGCGGCCGTGCTGACCGCCGAAGGCGCGCAGCAGGCCGCCGTCCTCGACGCCGAGGGCGAGCGACAGGCGGCGATCCTGCGCGCCCAGGGCGAAGCGAAGGCGATCGACACGGTCTTCTCGGCGATCCACGAGGGCAAACCCAACCGCGAGCTGCTCAGCTACGAATACCTGCAGATGCTGCCGCAGCTGGCCGAAGGCGACTCCAACAAGGTCTTCGTCGTGCCGTCGGAGTTCGCGCAGGCCTTCGCGGGCATCGGCGAGGCTCTCGCCGGGCGCGGTGGCGCGCCCGATAAGGGCGCGCCGCGCGTGTCGCCGCCCGAGCCGCACCCGGGCGCCTGACCGCAGCGATGTTCGACTCGCTCGCCGAGAAGCTGCAGGAGACGCTCACCGATGTGCGCAATCGCGGCACGCTGACCGAGCAGGACATCGATTCGGCGATGCGCGAGATCCGCCTGGCGCTGCTGGAGGCCGACGTCAACTTCAAGGTCGTCCGCCAGTTCACCGCCGAGCTGAAGGAGCGCTGTCTGGGCGCGGACGTGATCGGCGGCCTGAACCCCGGCCAGCAGGTGATCAAGATCGTCGGCGAGCAGCTGACCGAGCTGATGGGCGGCGCCTCGGCCGGGCTGAGCTTCTCACCGCGCCCGCCCACGGTCATCCTGATGGCCGGTCTGCAGGGCTCGGGCAAGACGACCGCGACGGCCAAGCTCGCGCGCTACCTGCGTCAGGAGCACTCCTGCACCGTCGCCGTCGCCGCCTGCGACGTGTACCGTCCGGCGGCCGTCGAGCAGCTGGTCAAGGTCGCCGCGCAGGCCGGCGCCGAGGCCTATGAGCAGGGCACCGATCGCGACCCCGTGGAGATCGCCGAATGGGCGCTGGCGCGCGCTCGCGATGAGGGCAAGGACGTGCTGATCGTCGACACGAGCGGCCGTCTGCACGTCGACAAGGAGCTGATGGACGAGCTCGTGCGCATCCGCGCGGCGGTCAAACCGCACAGCGTGCTGCTCGTCGTCGACGCGATGACCGGCCAGGATGCGGTCAACGTCGCCGAGCAGTTCGCCGAGGCCGTCAAGTTCGACGGCGTCGTCATGAGCAAGCTCGACGGCGATGCCCGCGGCGGCGCTGCGCTGTCGGTCAAGGCGGTCACCGGCAAGCCGATCCTGTTCGCCTCGACCGGCGAGAAGCTCGAGCAGTTCGAGCGCTTCCACCCCGACCGCATGGCGCAGCGGATCCTCGGCATGGGCGACGTGATGAGCCTGATCGAGATCGCCGAGCGCCAGTTCGACGAGGGCGACGCGCGCGAGCTCGAGCGCAAGCTGCGCCGCAACGAGTTCGACCTCGACGACTTCCTCGACCAGATGCGCACCGTGCGCAAAATGGGCCCGCTGACGAACGTTCTCGGGATGATCCCCGGCCTGGCCGGCGCGCAGCTGAAGAACATGAAGGTCGACGAGCGCGAGCTCGACCGCATCCAGGCGATCATCCTCTCGATGACCCCCGAGGAGCGCCGCCGCCCGGAGCTGATCAAGGGCTCGCGCCGGCTGCGCATCGCGCGCGGCTCGGGCGCCAACGTCCAGGCGGTCAGCCGCCTGATCAAGCAGTTCGGCCAGACACGCAAGATCATGCGCCAGGTCGGGCGCGGCAAGATGCCCGACATCGGCGCGCTGATGCGCGGCGCGCGGTGAGCGCCCGGCCTCGGCGCTGCGCACCGTCTAAGCTCTCTGCGCAGGTATCTGGAATCGAGCAGAGAGGTAAACGTGTCGGTTAGGCTCAGGCTCACGCGTGTGGGCGGCAAGAAGGACCCGATTTGGCGTGTCGTCGTCGCCGATCAGCGCTCTCCGCGAGACGGTCGCGTGATCGAGACGATCGGCCACTACAACGCGCAGACCGACCCCTCGACGATCGTGCTCGACGAGGAGCGCGCTCGCAGCTGGCTGGCGCGCGGTGCGCAGCCGACCGACACCGTGCGCAAGCTGCTGAAGATCCAGGGCATCGAGGCTCGCAGCAGCTAGCACCCTCGCGGACCCGCAGCACCGGTCTACGTCTCGAGCATGAGCGATCGCAGAACATCCAGCGAGCAGGCGCCCAGCGAGGTCCCCAGGCGGCTGCTCGAGTACCTCGCCGAAGGCCTCGTAGACGAGCCCGAAGAGGTCTCCGTCGAGCAGTTCGACGGCGACCATCAGACGATCGTGCTCGAGCTGTGCGTCGCCGCCGAGGACTACGGCAGGGTCATCGGGCGCGGCGGGCGCACCGCCCACGCCCTGCGCACGGTCGTCAAAGCCGCGGCGACCGGCGAGGGCTGCCATGTGCTCGTCGACATCGTCGATTGAGCGCGCCGCGCACGAGCTCGCACGGGGCGGCGCAGAGGTCAGGGCGAGGTGAGCGACTCGGCCGCTGAGCTGCAGGCCGGGCGCGTGGGACGCGCGCATGGCCTCGACGGCAGCTTCTACGTGACCGGAGCGCTGCCGCGCCTGCTCACGCTCGGGGCCACCGTGACCGTCGCCGGGCGCAGCGCCGAGATCGTGCGCCGCTCGGGAACCGACGCGCGTCCGATCGTGCGCCTGCACGGCGTCGGCGACCGCGCCGCGGCCGAGGCTCTGCGCGGCATCGCGCTGATGGTCGCCGCGACAGGCGCGCCGGCGCTCGGCGAGCAAGAGTGGTGGGCGCACGAACTGCAGGACTGCGAGGTGTTCGACGGCGAGCGCCTGCTCGGCACGGTCAGCCGGATGATCGAGCTTCCCTCCTGTGAGGCGATCGAGGTCGACAGCGCCTGCGGCGGCGATCCGCTGCTCGTGCCGCTGGTCACAGACGCGATCCACAAGATCGACACCGCCGCGCGTCGCATCGACGTCGACGGGGAGTTCCTCGATCTGCCCGCCAGCGGACCGTCCACCCGCAAGCCGAAGGCCGCGGCGCAGGGCGACCAGGAGGATCACGATGGAGATTGACGTGTTCACGCTGTTTCCCGAGTGGTTTGAGTGGTTCGCCGCCCAGCGCCACGTCGCAAACGCGCTCGCGGCCGGCTCGACGCTGTCCTGCATCAGCTACCGCGAGCACTCGCCGCTGAGCGGCGCGCAGGTCGACGACATGCCCTTCGGCGGCGGCGCCGGGATGGTGCTGCGCGTCGACGTCGTCGAAAGCGCGCTGCGCGCCCGCTACGGCGTGGACCCGGTGCAGCTGCCACGCCGGCGGCGCGTGATCGCACTGGCGCCCGGCGGGCGCACGCTGGACGACGCGCTCGTCGACGAGCTCGCTGCCGAGCCGGCGCTGACGCTGCTCTCCGGTCGCTACGAGGGCTTTGACGAGCGCGTCGTCGAGCACTTCTGCAGCGACGTGCTGTCGATCGGGCGCTACGTGCTCTCCGGCGGTGAGCTGGCGGCGATGGTCGTCTGCGATGCCGTGCTGCGCAAGCTGCCCGGCGCACTCGGAGACGATCGCTCGGCCGTCGAGGAGTCCTTCAGCGCGGCGCTGGAGGGCAACCCCGAGTATCCGCAGTACACCCGCCCGGCCGAGCACCGCGGTTGGCGCGTGCCGGAGATTCTGCTCTCCGGCCATCACGCACGCATCGGCCAATGGCGGCTGGCGCGCAGCCGCGAGCGCGGTCAGCGCGCGAGCGCCGAGCAGCCGCCGCGCCCGCCGGGCGAGCACTGACGCGGCCCGCGCTGGCCGTCCGCTACCATTGCCAGTCGCGCCGGCCGGTCACCCCCTTGAGGTTCCCCCCGGTCATTGCAGGCGTCACCTCTTTCACGTTATGAGCAGCGTCATCGAAACCATCGAGCGCGCGCAGCTGCGCCGCGTCCCCAACTTCGTGCCCGGCGATCGCGTCAAGGTGCACTTCCAGGTCATCGAGGGCACGCGCCGGCGCGTGCAGGTCTTCGAGGGCGTCGTCATCAAGCGCCAGGGACACGGCACGCGCGAGACGTTCACCGTGCGCAAGCAGTCCTTCGGCGTCGGCGTCGAGCGCACGTTCCCCGTGCACTCGCCGAAGATCGAGCGCATCGAGCTCGCCGCCCGCGGAGACGTGCGCCGCGCCAAGCTCTACTACCTGCGCGACCGCGTCGGCAAGCGCGCGCGGGTTCGCGAGCGCCGCTACTCAGGACCCGAAGAGACGGTTGAGCCGGGGCTGCTGCACGAGCCCGCAGGACCGACCGATGCGGACGGCATGACCGCCGAGGAGACCGTGCTCGAGCAGGACGCGGCCACGCAGGCGCCCGATGATGCCGTCGAGCGCAACGGCCAGCAGGCCGCGACGACCGCGACCGACGAGCCATCCGCCGGGGAGGGCGCCGCAGCGGCGCAGTCGCAGGCCGAGGCGGCCGGCGACACCGAGCCCGCCGTGCTGGCCGAGGATGCCGCCGGCGCCGGGCCGCAGGCACCGGCCGTTGCGGAGGCCGACGCTGAGCCCTCCCGCGATGCCGATGGCGACCAGGGGGACGTGGTCGGCGACGAGCCGGCGTGAAACGCGGCGCCAAGCGGTCGAAATCGACCGTCAGCTCTGGTGTCGAGCTGGTCCTGATTATTCTCGTTGCCGTCGGCCTCGCCTTCGGCATCCAGGCGTGGGTCGTCAAGCCGTATCGCATCCCCAGCGGATCGATGGAGCCGACGCTCGCCGTCGGCCAGCGCGTGCTCGTCAATCGCATCGGCACGCACTTCGGCAAACCGCACGTCGGCGAGATCGCCGTGTTCCATCCGCCCGAAGGCGCCCAGCAGGAGGCCTGCGGCGTGAGCACGCGCATCACGCCCGGCGGCGCCGCGTGCTCTGAGCCTGTGCCCAAGGAGGGCAGCGTCAACTTCATCAAGCGGATCGTCGCCGGACCCGGAGACACGATCAAGATCGTCGAAGGGCACGTCATCCGCAACGGCAAGCGCGAGTCCGACTCCTACATCCGCCCGTGCCCGGGCGTCTCGGAGTGCAACTTCCCCGTGCCGATCAGGATTCCCGCCGGTCACTGGTTCATGATGGGCGACAATCGTGGCGAATCCGACGACAGCCGCTTCTGGGGGCCAGTCCCCACCGGATGGATCATCGGAGGAGCCTTCGCCACCTATTGGCCGCCCGACCGCATCGGCATCCTCTAGCGCGGGTGACGCCGTCGTGACCGAGGTGGCCGGCGCGCGGGGCGCCGCAGCTGCGAAGTCTCGCCGCAGCGACGGCTCCGCCCGCGCCAGGCGCCGCGCGCGGCGCAGCAGCAGCGGGCGGCGCCTGTTCGCCTTCGATCGGCGCCTCGGCGTGCCGCTCGTCGCCGGCGCCGACGAGGCCGGGCGGGGCTGCCTGGCCGGCCCGCTCGTCGCGGCCGCAGTGCTGTTCGACTACGACTGCATCACGACCCGCGAGCTGCGCGCGTTGAGCGCGCTCAACGACTCCAAGCAGCACACCGCCGAGGCGCGCGAGCAGCTGTTTCCGCTCGTGCTGTCAAGCGCAGCGCGCGTCGTCGTCGTCTCGCGCTGCGTGCGCGGGATCGACGCGCGCGGGCTGCACAAGACCAACCTCGCCGCGCTGCGCGACGCGAGCATCGGCGTCACGCGTGACGTTCGCGGCGAGGTGCTGTGCCTGCTCGACGGCTTCTCCGTGCCCGAGTTCGGACGCCCGCAGCGCGCGATCGTCGACGGCGACGCCACCAGCGCAGCGATCGCCGCGGCGTCGATCGTCGCCAAGGTCACGCGCGACCGCTACATGCACCACGCCGATGGCGAGCACCCAGGGTGGAGCTTTGCCGAGCACGTCGGCTACTCCACGCCCGTGCACCGCGAGGCGATCCTGCGCCAGGGCGTCTCGCCGCTGCACCGCATGTCCTTTCAGTCGCTCGCCTATCAGCAGCTCGCGCTGTAGCGCCGCGCGCTCAGAACGCGCCCTCGACGTGATCGATGCGTCGCTGCGCTCCGCTCGTGTCGAGCACCACGCCGACCGCGTCGAAGCGGATCGTCTCGGCGCCCGGACGCTCGCTGCGCTCGTCGCGCAGCCACGCCGCCGCGAGCCTGCGCAGCCGTGCGCGCTGACGGGCGCCGAGTCCTCGCAACGGGTCCTGGTCGTCGCGGATCGTGCGCTGGCGCGCGCTGACATAGCGCGTCTTGACCTCGGCGATGACCAGCGTGCAGCCGTCGAAGGCGATCAGGTCGATCTCGCCGTGGCGCGTGCGCACGTTGCGCGCGACCGTCGCAAATCCGAGCGCGCGCAGATGCGCGGCCGCTAGCTCCTCGCCGCGGCGCCCGAGCGCGCGTCGCCTGTCCTCGTTCACCCCCGACAAGCTAAGGATTGCTTGGGATGCGCTAGGCACCCCCGCCCGGCGTCTCCCGGTCACGCCGAGCCCCTGCGCGCGGCGGTGGACTTGCCCGAGGCGGCGACGCGCCAAACCCAGGCGCTGCTTGGGGCGCACGATCCCCTGCGCCGGCATCCGCCGCATCGCTCGCGTAGCCTGCGTGCCCGTGCAGGATTCCCGCGAACCTCAGAACAGCCCCGGCGAGTCGCCGGCACAGGCGCCGGGCTCGCCCGGCGGCAATCGCCCGCGCGGTCCCGGCGCGATCGACGGCGTCACCGACTTCATGGGGCTGCGCTGGGAGGATCCGCAGACGGTCCGCCTGACGATCCGTCCCGAGCTGATCAACGCCGGCGGGCTGCTTTCGGGCGTGGTCACCTACGCACTGATCGACTACTGCATGGGCTCGACGCTGTGGGTGCAGACGAGCGCCGAGGAGGCGATCGCCACGATCAGCATCTCGGTCAACTACATCCAGAGCGCCGTGGAGGGCGACGTCATCTGCCGGACGACGCTCGACCGGCGCAACCGGCGAACGGCGGTGATGCGCAGCGAGGTGCACCACGAGGACGGCCGCCTGCTGGTCACGGCAATCGGCAGCTACACGATCTTCCCGCAGCGCAAGGGCGCGGCCGGGCCGGTCGGTCCTGCGTCCTGAGGCGATGGTGCGCACGGCGCTGACGATCGCCGGCTCGGACTCCGGTGGCGGCGCCGGCATCCAGGCCGACCTGAAGGCCTTCGCGCGCTGCGGCGTGCACGGAACGACGGCGATCACGGCGATCACCGCACAGAACACCGTCGGCGTGCAGGCGATTGCGGCGATCGCGCCCGAGATGATCCTCGCGCAGGTCCGCGCGGTCTGCGCGGACATTCGCGTCGACGCCGTCAAGGTCGGCATGCTCGGCGCGGTCGAGACCGTCCGCGCGGTCGCGCAGGCGCTCGACGAGCTGCCCGCGCGGATCCCCATCGTCGTCGACCCGGTGATGGTCGCCGAGTCGGGTGCCAGGCTGCTCGACGCCGGAGCGTACGACGCGCTGATCGAGGAGATCCTGCCGCGCGCGAGCGTGATCACGCCGAACCTGCTCGAGGCACGCGTGCTCGCCGGCCGCGCGGTTGGGGAGGGCGGCGAAGGGCAGCCCGACGAGGATGCGCAGATGCAGGAGGCCGAGGATCTGGCCCGCGCGCTGCTCGCGCTCGGCCCGCGAGCGGTCGTTGTCACCGGCGGCCATCGCCTACGCGCTGTCGACGTGTTCCTGGCGGCCGCAGGCGCGCAGCAGGTCGTCGAGATCGAAGGCGAGCGCCATCCAGACGGCGCCGCGCACGGCTCTGGATGCACGCACTCGTCGCTGCTTGCCGCGCATCTTGCGCTCGGCCGCACGCCGCTCCAAGCGGCGCAGGCGGCGCGGGCGCTGACCGGAGAGGCCGTCAGAGACGGGCTGCGCGAGATCGGCGCAGGTGCGGGGCCGGTCGACGTGCTCGGCATCTCGCGGCCGCGCGGCGATGACGGCGGCTGATGATCGGCGTGCAGCCGCGCGGCGACCGTGTTCGTGCGCGCGGCGGCGACAGCCTTGCTCAGGCGCACTCGCGCAGCCACGCCGACGCCGGTCACCTTCGCCGCGGACGAGGCCGTTTGCCATAATCCGTTGACGATGAAGCTGTTGCGTCTGAAGCCTGGTCATGGCGAGATCGTGCTCGCGGAGGGCGATATCGAGGCGCCCGAGCAGGAGCAGGAGCTGATCGAGGCGTTTCGCCGCGAGCTCGATGCCGGCATGTGGGCGGCGGTTCCGCTGCAAACGCGCGACGGCCGGCGCCAGGCCGAGCTCGTGAAGAGCTTCAGCGACGTGCCCCGCGACGCCGAGCGCGTGATCTTCTTCCCGCGCGCCGCCGGCGGCGCGCCGCGGACGGACCGCTGAAGCGCGATGGCGCTCGCGCTCGGCACCGCGGCGATCGTGCTCGTGGTGCTGGCGTGGGAGCTCGCGCGACCCCGCGCGATCCGTGCGCTTGCCCGCGTGCGCGGCGAGCTGCAGCGTCTACAGGCCCGCTCGCGCGCCGCCGCCGAGGTCGGCTATGACCCCGGGCGTGAACGTCGCGCCGAGCAGCGCGCAAGGGAGCTGTTGCGCTCGTGCGTCGACGAGCGCGATTGGGCGATGTACCGCGACTTGGGCTTCCTGCGCGTGTGGGGCGGCCTCGGCGAGCGCTCGCCGGCCGCCGGTGCCTCCTACGCCTACCTGATCTACCCGCACCGCCCGATCGTCGCCTACGTGCCGCAGACGGGTGCGCTGCTGAACGAGTACTGCGTCGCCTTTCCCGACCACACGCGCCCCTACGGCAGCGCGCGGCTGCCCGACTCCGACGACGTGCTGGCCAAGTGGATGGCGCTGACCGCCGACGAGCGCCGGCTGATCGAGGAGGCGAACATGCACCTCCCCGGCCGACAGATCGACCCGGATCGCATTCGCCGCGACCTCGTGCGCCTGACGCGTTGGGAGCGCGAGACCGGCGACGACGCAACAGATATCGTGCGCGCTGCGTGAGCACCGCGACGGCATTCGACGTAAGGCACCGCAGCCGCGCCCTCACCGAGGGGCCGGAGCGCGCGGCCGCGCGCTCCTACCTGCACGGCATCGGCTACTCCGCCGAGGACCTCGCCAAGCCGATCGTCGGCGTGGCGCATTCGTGGATCGAGACGATGCCCTGCAACTTCAACAACCGCGTGCTCGCGGCGAAGGTCAAGGAGGGCATCCGCGCGGCCGGTGGCACGCCGATGGAGCTGAACACGATCGCGATCTCCGACGGGATCACCATGGGCACCGCCGGCATGCGCGCATCGTTGGTCTCCCGCGAGATCATCGCCGACTCGATCGAGCTGGTGGCCAGCGCGCACGCCTTCGACGCGCTCGTGACGATCTCCGGCTGCGACAAGACGATCCCCGGCACGGTGATGGCGCTCGCGCGCCTGAACATCCCCGGGCTGATGCTCTACGGCGGCTCGATCAAGCCCGGTCACTTCAAGGGCGCCGAGGTGACGATCCAGCAGGTCTTCGAGGCCGTCGGCGAGTTCGCCTCGGGCAAGATCACCGAGGAGGAGCTGCACGAACTGGAGGAGGTGGCCTCGCCGGGCGCCGGGGCCTGCGGCGGCCAGTTCACTGCGAACACCATGGCAATGGCCTTCGAGGCGCTTGGCATCTCGCCCGCCGGCACGTCGATGGTTCCGGCCGAGGATGGGCGCAAGCTGGAGGTCGCCAAGCAGTGCGGAGAACTGGTGATGGACGTGCTGCGCCGTGGACAGCGCCCCAGCGACGTGATCTGCAAGCCGGCGCTGGAAAACGCGATCGCAGCGGTCGCAACCAGCGGCGGCTCGACCAACGGCGTGCTGCACCTGCTCGCTGTCGCACGCGAAATGGGCGTGCCGCTGGCACTCGACGAGTTCGAGGCGATCTCCGAGCGCACGCCGCTGCTGTGCGACCTGCAGCCCGGCGGGCAGTACGTTGCGACCGAGCTCTACGAAGCGGGGGGCGTGCCGCTCGTGCTCGCACGCCTGGCCGAGGCCGGCATCCTCAATACCGACGCGCCCACGGTCACCGGCAGGACGATCGGCGAGGAGGCCGCGCAGGCGAGCGAGACAGACGGTCAGCAGGTCGTACGCGCGCTGAGCGATCCGATCAAACCGACGGGCGGTTTTGCGATCCTGCGCGGCAACGTCGCGCCGGACGGGTGCGTGGTCAAGCTGTCCGGGCACGAGCGGCGCAAACACTCAGGACCGGCGCGCGTGTTCGACGGCGAGGAGGCCGCGATGGCGGCCGTGCTCGTGCACCAGATCAAGTCGGGCGACGTCGTCGTGATCCGCGGCGAGGGGCCCGCCGGGGGCCCCGGCATGCGCGAGATGCTCGCCGTGACCGCGGCGATCGTCGGCGAGGGGCTCGGCGAACAGGTCGCGCTGATCACCGACGGGCGCTTCTCCGGCGCCACGCACGGCTTCATGGTCGCCCACGTTGCGCCCGAGGCCGTCAGGGGCGGCCCGATCGCAGCGCTGCGCGACGACGACGAGCTGACCATCGACGCCGACTCCGGCCGCCTCGACGTGGCACTTTCCGACGAGCAGATCGCCGAGCGCGTCAGCGCATACGAGCAGCCGCCGCGCGCCGACGAGCACGTCGACGTCGCCATCCGCAAGTACGCAAAGCTCGTCGGCAGCGCCTCCGAAGGCGCCGTCGCGCTCTGAGCGCTCGCGGTCTGCAGCGCTCGCCCGCGGATCGCGCGTGGCGCGCGCCGGAAGCGGGCGACCAGGGCGAGGGGGGTGTTCGACCTTCTACGCAGCGTGCGCGATTGTATATACAGGCGTAGCTACTATTGCTATCGCTGCACGACTACTCGGACAGGAACTCGGCGAGCAGCCGATTGAATGCCTCGGGCCGCTCGAGCATCGCCACGTGGCCGGTGTCCTCGAAGACCACCTTGCGCGAGTTGGGGATCAGCTCGGCGAACACGTCGGCGTCGCGCACGCCGATCAGCCGGTCGTGGTCGCCCCAGACGATCAGCGTCGGACAGGCGATCTCGCCGAGGCGCTCGCGGATCTCGTAGTCGAGGACCGCTTCGAAACCCTGGATGAAGCCGGGCTTGCCCGCCCCGCGCAACTGCTCGGCGGCAAGCGGCGCGGGCAGGCGGCGGGGATGGCGGGCGACGACGCTGAGCGTCGCGTCGCGCAGGCGCCCGCGTCTTGCGACGGTGTCTGACTTCGACGCGGTCCAGGCCCCCGCGGCCATGAGGATCCGCTCGAGTCTGCGCAGCGCCGGCATGGCGTGCGTCGAGCCGCGATGTTGATGGGTCGAGACGCCGGCGGCCGAGACGAGCACGACGCGCTCGACGCGCTGGGGATAGGCGATTGCGAGCTCGGCCGCGATGAACCCGCCCATCGAGTTGCCGATGACCGCGGCCGCGTCGATTGCCAGCTGGTCGAGCAGGCGGTCGAGCAGGCGGGCGTACCCGGCGATCGACAGCCGCCGATCGGAGTCAGGCCAGCGCGGCATCGGCGAGTGCCCGAAGCCGGGCAGATCGATCGCGATCACGCGGTGCTCGCGGGCGAACACGGGCAGCTGTTCCAGCCAGTTCGGCCACGAGCCCGACAGCCCATGCACGAACACCAGCGACTGACCGGCGCCGGCGCGCTCGGGGCCGATCGCGATCGTGTTCACGGGCGTCCCGTCCACGACGATCCAGCGCTGGTGCTCGCGCCAGTCGATGCTTTGCCAGAGCCCCTGCGCGGATCTGTCGGATGCGAGCGTGCCGGGCGGCCGTGGCTGCTCTTCGGCTGCGATCGGCGGCGTGGCGCTCACAGTCGGAATGTAGCGCGGCGATGGCCCGCCTTGCGGACGGCGCCGGCGGCGTGCTGCCGGTGGCCAGGCAGGGCGCAGAGGCGGTCGCGGCGAACTAGAACGTGCAGATGAGCGGCGACAGGGATGAGAGCGGAATGCCGGCCGGTGGTCGGTCAAAGTCTGGCGCCGACGCACGCCTGCAGAGGGCATGGCGCGAGGCGATCGGCCTGCTGATGGATGACCTGGTTCGCCGCGACGCGGCCGAGCGCACGCGCCGCGCCTACGGCGTCGACCTCGAGCAGTTCGCGCAATGGGCCGGCTCGCAGGGGCTTTCGCCGAAGCAGGTCGGGCCAAAGCCGGTGCGCCGTTACATCGCCCACCTGACAGAGCGCGGCGCGGCGGCGAGCACGAGCGCGCGCAAGCTGGCGGCGTTGCGCGCGCTGTTCTCAAGCCAGCGCGAGCACGGCGCGATCACCGAGAACCCGGCCGATCTGGTGTCGACTCCGCGGCGTCCGTCGAAGCTGCCGCGCGTCCTCAGCGCACGCGAGGTGGCGGCGCTGCTCGACGGCATTCCGTCGGGCGGGCCGTTGGAGCTGCGCGACCGCGCGATGTTCGAGCTCGCCTACGCGTGCGGCCTGCGCGCCGAGGAGCTGGTGTCGCTGCGCGTCGACGACGTCGACTACGACGGCGAGCAGCTGCGCGTGGAGGGCAAGGGGCGAAAGACGCGCTTCGTGCCCGTGGGCGAGCCGGCGATGGTGGCGCTGCGCCGCTATTTGGAGCGGGCGCGACCGGCGCTGACGACGCGACCCGCGCCCGGCGAGCGTGGGCAGGCAACGGCTTCGCGCCGGGGCGCGCGGGCCGATCGCCACGATGCGCTGCTACTGTCGAAGACCGGTCGCCCGCTGGGCACGAGCGACGTCAGGCGCCGTCTGCGCACGTGGACGTCACGCGTTGCCGCGATCGGCGATCGGGCGGGCGCGGGCGTGTCGCCGCATGCGCTGAGGCACAGCTTTGCGACGCATCTGCTCGACGGTGGGGCGGACCTGCGCAGCATTCAGGAGCTGCTCGGCCACGCCAGCGTGTCCAGCACCCAGATTTACACTCGGGTAGAGTCCGCGAAACTTAGAAGCGCCTACGCGCGCAGCCACCCTCGGGCCTGATACAAGGGGAAACGACCCTGGAGACCAATGTCAAACCGATCGAGCTGCGGGAACTCTGGCGGCGATATAAGACAGACGGCGACACGCGCGTTCGCGAGCGCCTGGTCGTCGCGTACTCGCCGCTGGTCAAGTACGTAGCCGGGCGCACCGCCGCCGGGCTGCCTCCGCACGTCGAGGAGGCCGACCTGATCTCCTATGGATTGGTCGGACTGATCTCGGCGATCGAGCGCTTCGACCTGTCGCGCGACATCAAGTTCGAGACGTACGCGATCATGCGCATCAAGGGCGCGATCATCGATGAGCTGCGCTCGATGGACTGGGTCCCGCGCAGCGTCCGTGCGCGGGCGCGCGAGGTCGAGCGGGCCAACGCGAAGCTGGAGAACAGGCTGCAGCGTGCGCCGACCGACCAGGAGATCGCCGACGAGATCGGGATCACCGTCGACGAACTCAACGAATCGCTGCTGGCGATC
>JADGPP010000004.1 GCA_017882375.1 Solirubrobacteraceae bacterium
GGCGAATGGGACAGCTACTGCTGCGCGTGGGACGACTCGGTGCCGCTCGGCGCCGATGGCTCGCCGGCGCTGCTGCTCGGCTTCCCGGGCGGTCAGCCGGGCGCGACGGGGCTGACCGGCCAGGCGCACGGCGCCGCGCCATCCGCCGACGTCGCGACGTTCCTCAAGCAGATCGAGCCGGTGTACCCGGGCACCAGCGCCGCATACACCGGCCGGGCCTATGAGGATCACTGGGCGCTCGATCGGTGGGCGCGCGGCGCCTACTCCTACTGCCGCGTCGGCCAGGCGGCGACGTTCGGCCACCTCGCGGGCCTCCCGGAGGGCCGGATCCACTTCGCCGGCGAGCACACATCGATCCAGCATCAGGGTTTTCTCGACGGCGCCGTGCAGACGGGCGAGCGGGCGGCGCGCCAGCTGCTCAAAGCGCTGCGGTAGCGGCCTGTTCGACGGCCGCAAGGGACGCGATCGGCCGTCCGCTGGACGTGCATCTCGCGCGGGTAAGTAGTAAACTCGGATATGCAGCGAGTCGGATGCTTGTAAAGCGAACCGACAGAGGAGAACCATGACGCCGATCGAAATGGCGCTCCCAACGGCAACACGCGGACCAGGAACAGCCGCTGGCCCGGTCACCGAGGCGCAGCTGTTCGCGCGCCACATCGAGGGCGATCAGGCTGCGCGCGAGGCGCTCGTGCGCCGCTTCATACCGCTCGCTCGCAGCCTTGCACGGCGCTATGACCGCTCGTCAGAGCCCTTCGAGGACCTGCTTCAGGTCGCCTCGCTGGGCCTGTTGAAGGCGCTCGACCGTTTCGACCCGACGCTCGGGCACCCGTTCGCGTCGTTTGCCGTGCCGACGATCCTCGGTGAGATGCGCAGGCACTTCCGCGACGCCGGCTGGTCGGTGCACGTGCCGCGCGGCGCGCAGGAACGCGCGCTGAAGGTGCGCGACGCGCAGGAGCGACTGGCCAACGGGCGCGGGCGCGGGCGCGCGGCGACGGTCAACGAGCTCGCCGAGTATCTGGAGTTGAGCATCGAGCAGATCATCGACGCGCTGCAGGCGATCCAGGCCTACGAGTCGCTGTCGCTCGACGCTCCGCGCCCCGGTGCGACGGCCGACGAAGCGACGTCCTACGGCGACGCGATGGGCGAGGAGGACGCGCGCTACGAGCTCGTCGAGCTCGACGCGACGGTGAGCGCCGTCCTCGGGCGGATCCCGCAGCGTGAGCGCGACATCCTGCGCATGCGCTTCGTCGAGGATCTGACCCAGACGGAGATCGCCGAACGCGTGGGCATCTCGCAGATGCAGGTGTCGCGCCTGCTGCGCCGCTCGCTCGACCAGCTTCGGGCACTGACTGCCACAGGCTGACGCGGCGCCGAGGACGCCGTCGCAGCTGCAGTCGCCGAGCGGGACGAAAATGGGAACAAGCGGCGGTCGCCCAAGATGATCGCGGCACGGTGATGGACGAGCAGCCGAATGTCTGCCTGACGCTCTCAAACCAGCCCGACAACGTGCTGCTGGTGCGCGAGACGTTGAGCGGTATGGCCGAAACCGTCGGCGTCGACGGGGTCGACCTCAACGACATTCGCACGGCGGTGACCGAGGCGTGCAACAACGTCGTGCTGCATGCCTACGAGGGTGAGGAAGGCCCGCTGCAGGTGGAGCTGTTCGTTAGCGCCGACACCGTCGAAGTCGTCGTGCGCGACCACGGCACTGGGATCAAGCCGCACATCCGCTCCGACGAGGAGGCGGCGTTGGGCATCGGCCTGTCGATCATCCAGGCGCTCGCGCCGAGGGTCGAGTTCAAGGACGTCGACGGCGGCGGCACGGAGGTTCGCATGGAGTTCGCCACGCCGAGCGTCCAGTCGCTGGACTCGCTCGTGCGCAACGGCTTTCAGGCGCCGAGCCTGGAGCAGTCACAGCTGGCGACGACGACCGGGCTGGCCGTCGCTCCGGACACGCTCGCGCGCGGGGTGCTGCCGCGCGTGATGTGCGTGCTCGCGGCGCGCGCACACTTCACGACCGATCGCATCTCCGACACCGAAATGGTCGCCGATGCGCTCGTCTCCGAGGCGTTCGCGCCGAGCACCGGCGATCACCTCAACGTGTCGGTGACCGTCGCGCCGCGCAGCCTGCAGCTGCGCGTCGGCCCGCTGTACAGCGGCGGCGCCGAGCGCTTGATCGCGAGCTCTCCGGCGCAGGGCGTCGGACCGGTCATCGAGAGGCTCACCGACGATCGCCGCATCGCCACAGATGGCGCGTCGGAGATGCTCGAGCTGCGCCTGCTCGACAAGCGCTGACACAGACGCCGCAGCGACGGCCGTTCGCGCCGAGACGGCTGGGAGGCGATCGCCCGCATGCGGGCAAGAAAAGAGGCGGTGACCGCTGGGGGGTAGCGGTCACCGCCTGAGGGAGGACAACTCCACACGTGCTAATTCCCCCTCCGCGCCGGCCTAAACATCTTTCTTCTAAAGAGATCAAGGAAGCGAAAACACCCGTCCAGGCGGGTCGCCTACCGGTGCGGCGCGTGCGGCGCGCTGCCGACTGACAGATTGATTGATCGGCTTCTTCGTCGGCGGCATGCCCGACGGTGGTCGGCGGCGGTGGTACGGGCGCTAGCAAGGCGCAACCGGACGAGTCTGGACGAGCATGGTCGGTCAGAAGATGCGCACACGGTCCCCTGAGGGAGCTGTCAAGGTGGCTCTCGTGGAGGACTCCTTCCGTCACGAGGCGCTGTTCTACAACGGTGAGGATGGGTTCCTGCGCGGAACCCTGCCGTTCGTCAAAGAGGCGCTCGATGCCGGCGAGCCCGTGCTCGTGGCAGTCCGCGACGAGCGCGCGACGGTGCTCAAGCGCGCGCTCGGGGACGCCGCCGGGCAGGTGCGCTTCGTCGACATGCACGAGTTCGGGCGCAATCCCGCGCGGGCGATCCCGGCATGGCGCGAATTCCTGGCCGAGCACGCAGGCCAGGGCCCGGTGCGCGGTATCGGCGAACCCGCCTGGCCGGGACGCAGCGACGCGGAGCTCGACGAGTGCCAGCGCCACGAGTCGCTGCTGAACGTCGCCTTCGCCTACGGCCCGGCTTGGACGCTGCTGTGCCCGTATGACCTCGACGAGCTGGACCCGCAGCAGATCAAGGCCGCGCGCGTGACGCATCCGACGCTGACGCACGAAGGCATCAGCCGCCGCAGCGACAGCTTTCTGGCGCTGCACCGCGCGCCGAGCGCCTTCACCGGAGCGCTGCCCGAGCCGCCGGCGGATCGCGACGAGCTGTCGTTCGCCTTTCGCGATCTGGGGGCGGTGCGCAGTCTCGTGTCGGCGCGCGCCGCGCGGGCCGGACTCGACATGCAAGCGCGCGAAGATCTCGTGCTGGCGGTCAACGAGCTGGCGACCAACAGCGTGCAGCACGGCGGCGGCGGCGGGACGCTGCGCATCTGGAGCGAGCACGGAGAGCTCGTCTTCGACGTGCGCGACCGCGGCTACATCGACGACCCGCTGGCCGGGCGCATCGCTCCGCCGCTTGACCAGTACGGGGGGCGCGGGCTGTGGCTGGTCAACCACCTGTGCGACCTCGTGCAGATTCGCTCCACGCCCAACGGCACCGTGGTGCGCGTGCGCATGGGCGTCGACGCCGACTAGCCCCTCCCGGCGACTACCGCCTCTTCGCGTCGGCTGCCCCTGGAAGCTGCGCTTCGCTCGTGCTCGAGCGGCCTTCCACGCCGATGAGCGCCCCGGCGAGCGAGCCGCCGGACACGCCGTGGTGGGCAAATGGCGTGCGATACGCTTTCGCTGTGAGCGCTCAGGAGCACCTGCGGGTGGATGCACGCAGCGAGCAGGATCGGATCGTGCTGCACCTCAAGGGCGAACTCGACCTCGCCAGCTCGCCGATCTTCGAGCGCGCGCTCGAGGACCCGGCGCTGGCGGATGCGCCGCTGGTCGTGCTCGACCTCGACGACCTGAAGTTCGTCGACTCCACCGGGCTGCGGATCATCCTGCTGGCGCACCAGGGCGCGCGCGGGCGCGGGCAGGAGTTCGCGATCACGCAGGGCTCGCCGCAGGTGCAGCGTCTGCTGAGCATCACCAGCGTCGCCGAGCACATGCACGTGATCGCCTCGCCCGACGACATGCTCGTCTGAAGCTCGCGCAGCGCCGGCGGCGCGCGACCGGGCCGGTCTGAGCCCTCCGCCGGGGTGAATACGCTCACGCCATGAAGCCCGGAGCGCGCTTGGCCGTGATCGATCTCGGCTCCAACTCGTTTCGCCTGGTCGTGTTCACGGCCGGCGACGGCTGGTGGAAGCGCACCGACGAGATCTATGAGCCGGTGCGCATCGGCGAGGGCCTGGTCGCCAGCGGAAAGCTCGGGCGCGAGCCGATGGCGCGCGCGATGGCCACGCTCGACGTGTTCGCGCAGTTCGCGCACGCCAGCGGCCTGCAGCCGGACTCGATCGACGCCGTAGCGACCAGCGCGATCCGCGACGCCCAGAACGCCGAGGCGTTCCTGGACCGGGCACGCGAGCGCTCGCGACTGCCGATCCGCGTGCTCTCGCGCGAGGCCGAGGCGCGCTACGGCTACCTCGCCTCGGTCAACTCGACGACGCTCAGCGACGGCTGCGTGCTCGACCTCGGTGGCGGCTCGATGCAGCTCGTGCGCGTGGGCGATCGCCTGGCGCGTGAGACCGGCTCCTGGCGCGTCGGCACGGTGCGCATGAGCGAGCGCTTCCTGCCCGCCAACGGGCCAGCCAAGCGCCGTCAGCTGGAGGCGCTGCGCGAGCACGTCGCCGAGCAGCTCGCCCAGGCCGCTTGGCTGAGCGATGCCAAGGCGGCCGCCGGCGGCGGGCGGCTCGTCGGCATCGGCGGGACCGTGCGAAATCTTGCGTCCGCCGCCCAGCGCGCCGCCGGGCTGCCGACGTTCGGCGTGCAGGGGATGCTGCTTGAGCGCGACGCGCTCGACGAGCTCGTCGAGCGCCTGGCGGCGCTTGCGGCCGCCGAGCGCGCGAGCGTCCCGGGGATCAAGCCGGCTCGCGCCGATCTGATCCTGGCCGGCGCGGTGGTCGTGCAGGGAGTGCTGCAGGCCGGCGGCTTCGACGCCCTTGAGGCCACCGAGGCCGGGCTGCGCGAGGGCGTGTTCTTCGAGCGGCTGCTCGGCGCCGACGCGACCGGCGAGCGACCGCCGCTGTTTGACGACGTGCGCCGCGCGAGCGTGCTGAACCTCGCCGGTCAGTACGACTTCGACTCCGCGCACACGCGCCACGTGGCGAAGCTCGCGCTGGGCATGTTCGACGAGCTGGCGCGCCTGGGGCTGCACGACGGCGACGCGCGCGAGCGCGAGCTGCTGTGGGCGGCGAGCATGCTGCACGACATCGGCATGTCGGTCGACTACGACGACCACCACAAGCACTCGCGCTACCTGATCCTCAGTGCCGGCCTGCCCGGCTTCACCCCGGTGGAGGTGGCGATCATCGCGCAGGCCGCGCGCTATCACCGCAAGGGAATGCCCGACCCGGGACCGATGCGCGCGCTGTTCGGCGACGGCGACTGCGAGCGACTGGATCGCTGCGCCGTGCTGCTGCGCCTCGCCGAGGATCTCGAGCGCTCACGCGACCAGCTCGTGCGCGGCACGAGCATCGCGGTCACCGACAGCGAGGTCGAGCTGCGCCTGATCGCCGACGTCGAGCCGCTCGTCCCGCGCTGGGCGGCCAACCGCGAGACCGAGCTCTTCGCACGCGCCTTTCACCGCGAGCTGGCCGTCGCGGCCTGAGCGGAGGGCTCGCGCGGCGGTCGCCGGGGCACCGGGCGGGGGCTCGCTCGGCGGTCGCCGGGGCACCGGGCGGGGGCTCGTTGGTCGAGACCTCGGTCGGCGAACGCTCAGGCGGTGGCCATCGCGGCCTGGCGCCCGGCGCAGTCGAACAGGGTCAGGCCCATGGGCGCGAGCGGGCGCGGCAGCCACGCGCGCGCGGTGACGACGCGGCACGCTCGCTGTACGGCGACGGTCGCGCCGTTGCCCCCGCGCGTGGAGAACTCGCCGCCGAGCACCACGTAGCGTGCCCGCCCGTCGGCGACCAGGCGCGCCAGGCCGGCGCCGTCGAGCACCGGGTCGGTGCCGCTGAAGCCGCCCAGCGCTCCCGCCTGGCCGCCGAGCAGGATCATCGGCGAGACGGCATTCGACGCGTCGCCGAGCACCGTCCAGCGCGTGCCCGGTCGGTGGCCGTCGACGTAGCGCAGCAGCGCGCGGTCGACGGCCACGTGCTTGGCGTCGACGCCGTATCCCCCCGGCCCGGCGGCCTGGCGCGGGCCGGCCGCGGGGAACGTCGACTGCACGGGCGCCAGCCAGTTGGTCGCCGAGTAGACCGTCGGCGCGATCAGCAGCGCGCCGAGCAGCAGCGCGATCGCCAGCGGTGCGGCGCGACGCAGCATCAGCACGGCGAGGGCGGTGGCGAGCAGGCCGGCGGCAGTCAACGCGATCAGCGGCGCGGTGAACCACGGCAGGTAGTGGACCTTGTGCAGCAGCGACAGCTGCACGGCGGCCGTCGCCGCGGCTCCGCACGCCGGCAGCAGCAGTCGCCAGTCCCCGCGCTTGGCGAACTCGGCGAAGGCGAACGCGCCGGCGCCGACCATCGCCGCGACGCCGGGGCCGAGCGCGGAGATGTAGTACGGGTGGACGATGCCCTTGGAGAGGCTGAGCACCGCCGCCTCGACGACGAGCCAGCCGCCGAAGCAGAGCAGCAGCGCCAGCCGCGGATCCCGGCGCCGGCGATTGGCGCCGAGCAGCAGCAGGGCAAAGGCCACCAGGCCGGCGATCGCGAACGGCAGCATCCACGCCCCCTGGTCGTCCAGGCCCTTGCCGAACAGCCGCAAGGGCCCGGTGTGGCCGCCGAAGGCGATCGGGTTGCGCGCGCGGCCGTTGGGCAGGATTTCCGTCCTTTCCGGGCCTGCGGGCGCCGTGTGCGTCTTGGTCGCTTCGCTCGGCCGGCCGCGGGCCGGCGAGACCTTGCGCGCCACGCCGCCGGTGCCCACGGGAATCTGCCCCGGGCCGCCGGTCTGGCCCCCGACGCGCCCGAAGCCGTTGTAGCTGAACGTCAGCCCGAGCTCGGTGTTGTTCGTCGAGCTGCCGACGTATGGCCGCTTGGACGCCGGTGTCGCTTCCACGACGGCCATCCACGCGAAGGACACGACGAGCATCGCGACGCCGGCCGCGAGCAGCTGGGTCAGCCGCCGGCCGAGCGTGCCCTGGCCGCACACGAGCACGCCGAGCGCGATCCCCGGGACGACGAGATATGCGGCGAGCGTCTTCGTGTTGAAGGCCAGCCCGACGAGCACGCCGCTGTAGATCAGCGTGCGCCAGCGGCCGGTCTCGGTAGCGCGCACGCCGGCGTCGCAGGCGAGGATCATCAGCACGATCAGCAGCGTGTCGACGTTCGTCGTGCGCGACACGGCGACGAATGACGGGAACACCGCGAGCGCCAGCGCGCCGGCCACTCCCGCCCAGCCGCCGAGTCGCCGCGCGAGCGCGCGGTAGAGCAGCAGCGCCGCGAGCATCCCGAGGATCGCCTCGGGTAGCAGCAGGCTGAGCGGCGAGAAGCCGAACAGCTTGGCGCTGCCCGCCTGCAGCCACAGGCCGAGCGGCGGCTTGTCGACCGTCACCAGGCCGCCCGGGTCGAAGGACACGAAGAAGAAGTTGTGCAGCGAGCGCAGCATCGACTTGTCGCCCGCCGAGTAGAAGATGTTGCCGTAGCCGTTCTGGCTGAGCCGGTGCAGGTTCAGCACGCCCGACAGCGCGAGCACGGCGGCCAGCGCCAGGTGATAAAGCGCCGGGCGCCGCAGCCAGGCAGGCGTGCGGGCGCCGTCCGCGGTCGGCTCGGCCGCCGTGCTCTGGCTGTCGCTGCTCGGCGGTGTGGCCGTCCGCCGCGGGTCGCTCATGTGGCGAGCGACGAGAGCAGGCGATCGAGGTCGCTCTCGTCGTTCCACGCTCCCACCGACGCGCGCAGCCAGGGTCGCCCGGGGATGTTGCGCACGACGCAGCCGCGCTCGGCCAGCAGCTCGCGCTCGGCCTCGGCATCGTCGCTGGCGAAGGAGACGAGCGTGGTGTCGTCGCGCGGCGCGACCTCGCGCCCGCGCTCGGCGAGCTGCCCGGCGAGGCCGGCCGCGAGCGAGCGGGCGCGCTCGTGCACCGCCTGCCAGCCGGCCGACTCCAGCAGCTCGACGGCGGACAGCGCGCACGCGACCGCCTCGGCGCTCAGCGACAGCGTGTCAAAGCGCCGCGCGTCCTCGTGCAGGCGCGCGTCGATCCCGCTGTTGGGGTCCTGCAAATTGGCATAACCACGTCGTGAGACCTCCAGGCGCTCGCTCAGCTCTGGGCTGACGTAGAGCATCCCCAGGCCGTCGGGGCCGCACAGCCACTTCTGCCCAGCGCCGGCATAGGCGTCGCAACCGAGCGCGCGCACGTCGACGGGGACCGCGCCGACGCCCTGCGCGCCGTCGAGCAGCACCGGGACGTCGACCTGCGTGAGCTCGGACGGCGCGAGCAGGCCGCTCATCCAGCCGACGTGCGAGCAGGCGACCAGGCGCGTGCGCGGCCCGACGGCCGCGGCGACGTCGGGCATCGGGACTTCACGGATCGAGGCGCCGCGCAGCTCGCGCGCCGCGCCGAGCGCGCCGAGCAGGCCGGGGTGCTCCTCGTCGCTGGTGACGATCTCGTCGCCCTCGCTCAGCGCCAGGCCGGCGATCGTCTGCGCCATGCCGTCGCTCGTGCACGTCGTCAGCGCGACGTCGTCGGGATCGGCGCCGAGCGCGCCGGCATAGGCCACGCGCAGCTGTCCGTTGAGCTCCTTGCGGCGCTCGAAGTGCGCGAACGTGCGCCCGTCGGCTGCCTCGCGCTCCAGCTCGCCGGCGGCCGCCTGCACGGCGCCGTCGGGCAGCGGTCCGTCGGTGCCCGCGTTGAGATATGCGCGCGTTCGCAGCACGGGAAACTCGGCGCGCAGCCCAAGGACGTCCACAAACCGCGAGAATACCCGCATGGCCAGCGCACCCCGTCAGTCACCGTTGTGGGAGCCCACGCAGGCCGATCTGCAGCGCGCGGAGATGACGCGCTTCATGCGCTGGGCGGCCGAGCGCCGCGGGCACGACTTCGACGACTACGAGGATATGTGGCGCTGGTCGGTGGAGGAGCTCGAGGACTTCTGGGCGAGCATCTGGGAGTTCTGCGAAGTTCGCAGCTCAAAGACCTACGAGCAGCCGCTGGCCGAGCGGCGCATGCCCGGCGCGCAGTGGTTCACCGGCGCAGAGCTCAACTACGCCGAGAACCTGCTCGCCCCGCTGCGCCACGAGCACGCCGACGGCGGCTCGGATCGCTCTGACACGGTTGCCGTCGTGCACAGCTCCGAGCTGCGCGACATGCGCGAGCTGACGTGGGGGGAGTTGACCGCGCAGGTCGCCGCCGTGGCGGGCGGATTGCGCGACCTCGGTATCGGGCGCGGCGATCGCGTCGTCGCCTACATGCCGAACATCCCCGAGACGCTCGTGGCCTTTCTCGCGACTGCCTCAATCGGCGCGATCTGGTCCAGCGCCGCGCCGGAGTTCGGCGCGCGCAGCGTGGTCGACCGCTTCGCGCAGATCGAGCCGAAGGTGCTGCTGAGCGTCGACGGCTACCGTCACGGCGGCAAGGACTTCGACCGCAGCGCCGTCGTGCAGAGCATCCTCGACGAGTTGCCGACGGTGGCGCACACGGTCCTGCTTGGTTACCTCAGCGAGGACGCAGAGCTCGACGGCGCGCTCGGCTGGGAGGACCTGAAGCGCAGGGGGGAGGGCAGCGAGCTGGTGTTCGAGCAGGTGCCCTTCGAGCACCCGCTCTGGGTGCTTTACTCCTCCGGCACGACCGGACTGCCCAAGGCGATCGTGCAGGGTCACGGCGGGATCCTCGTCGAGCAGCTGAAGAAGCGCATGCACCTGGACCTGCACCCCGGCGACCGCATGTTCTGGTTCACGACGACCGGCTGGATGATGTGGAACTTCCTCGTCGGCGCCCTGCACTCAGACGCCGCGATCGTGCTCTACGACGGCAGTCCCGCGTACCCCGACCTCGGCGCTCTGTGGAGCCTTGCCGAGCGCGCGGGCATCACCTGCATGGGCGTCAGCGCCGGGCTGCTGGCCAGCTGCGAGAAGGCCGCAGTCGAGCCACGGCGCGACTACGACCTCAGCGCCCTGCGCGCGATCGGCTCGACCGGCTCGCCGCTGGCGCCGGAGAGCTTTCAGTGGGTCTACGAGCACGTCGGGCGCGACGTCTGGCTGTTCTCCACCAGCGGCGGCACCGACGTGTGCACGGCGTTCGTCGCCGGCTGCCCGCTGCGGCCGGTCTACGAGGGAGAGCTGCAGTGCCGCGCGCTGGGCTGTGCGGTGGAGTCCTGGGATGAGGCCGGCCACGCGCACGTCGATCGCGTCGGCGAGCTGGTGATCACCGAGCCGATGCCCTCGATGCCGCTGTTCTTCTGGGGCGACGAGGACGGAGAGCGCCTGCGCGAGAGCTACTTTGCGATGTATCCAGGGGTGTGGCGCCACGGCGACTGGATCCGCATCACGCCGCGCGGCGGCGCGGTGATCTACGGCCGCTCTGACTCGACGATCAACCGCCAGGGCGTGCGCATGGGCACGAGTGAGATCTACCGCGCCGCCAACGCGGTGGAGCAGGTGCTCGACGCGCTCGTCGTCGACATCCCGGCTCGCCCCGGCGAGGAGGAGCTGCGCATGGTCCTGTTCGTCGTGCTCGCGCCCGGCACGACGCTCGACGACGAGCTGACAGCGCAGATCAAGCGCCGCATCCGCGAGGACTGCTCGCCGCGCCACGTGCCCAACGAGATCCGCCAGATCGAGGAGGTCCCGCGCACGCTCTCGGGCAAGGTGCTCGAGGTTCCCGTCAAGCGCATCCTCATGGGCACCGCCGTCGGCGAGGCCGCAAGCGTCGACTCGCTGGTCAACCCGCGCGCGCTGGACTACTTCGTCGAAATGGCGCACGAGCTGCAACTGCAGTCCGCCGACGCAGCCGGCCCGCGCTGAGCGACCGCACGACCGCGCGGCCATCGCCGGTCCGCGCCAGACGGAGACTCCGCCGCCTCGCCCGCGGCGCGGGCGCGACAGGCCGACCTTCAAAGACCCAGCGAACGCCCGACGATCTCCTTCATGATCTCGTTCGCGCCGCCGTAGATGCGCGTCACGCGGGCATCTGCAAACGCGCGCGCGATCGGGTACTCGAGCATGTAGCCGTAGCCGCCGAATAGCTGCAGGCAGCGGTCGATCACGCTGCCCTGCAGGTCGGTGCACCACCACTTGGCCGTCGCCGCGTCCTCGGGCGTCAGCTCGCCGGCGTCCAGCGCCTGCGTGCAGCGGTCGACGAACGCACGCGCGATCTGCACTTCGCCGTGCGCCTCGGCGAGCGTGAAGCGCGAGCTCTGAAACGAGCCGATCGACTGCCCGAACGCCTGGCGCTCGCGCACGTACTGCAGCGTCCAGCCCAGCGCCGCCTCCGCCGCGGCGACCGCCGAGGCGGCAATCGACAGGCGCTCCTGCGGGAGGTTTGAGACGAGGTAGCGAAAGCCCTCGCCCTCCTCTCCGAGCAGGTTCTCCACGGGTACGTGCACGTCGGAGAAGGACAGCTCGGCGGTGTCCTGCGCGTGCTGGCCGATCTTCTCCAGGTTGCGCCCGCGCGCAAAGCCCTCCATGCCGCGCTCGACGATCAGCAGGCTGATCCCGCGATGGCGCTGCGACGGGTCGGTCTTGACCGCCGTGATGATCAGGTCGGCGTTGATGCCGTTGGTGATGAACGTCTTCGACCCGTCGACGACGTAGTGATCGCCGTCGCGGCGCGCGCGCGTGGACATCGAAGCGAGGTCCGAGCCGATGCCCGGCTCGGTCATCGCGATCGCCGTGATCAGCTCGCCCGTGGCGATTCCTCCCAGCCAGCGCTCGCGCTGCTCCTCGGTGCAGTACGTGAGGAAGTACGGCAGCGAGATGTCGTTGTGCAGCGTGATCCCCAGCCCGAAGCTGCCCACGCCGGCGCGCTGGGTCTCTTCGCCGATCACCAGGTTCAGGCGAAAGTCCTCCGCGCCGGCGCCGCCGTAGCGCTCGGGCACGGCCATCCCGAGAAAGCCGCCGCGGCCCGCCAGCGCGAAGACCTCGCGCGGCATCAGCCCCTCGCGCTCCCACTCGCCATAGCGACCGTCCTCGCCGATCACCTCGCGCTCCAAGAACGTGCGAAAGCTCGCGCGAAAGTCTTCGTGGACGTCCTCGAACAGCGTGCGGCGCATGGCGCGGACCCTATCTCGCGCGCCGTGCCCGCGGCCTCCTCAGCGGAAGCGCGGCTTGGCCAGCAGCAACTGCACGTCCTGGATGCGCCGCTCGCGAAAGCCGCCCTCGCAGTAGCTCAGGTACAGCTCCCACAGCCGGCGGAAGCGCTCGTCGTAGCCGAGCGCGGAGAGGCGCTCGCTCGCCGCGAGGAAGCGCTCGCGCCAGCGCTCCAGCGTCAGCGCGTAGTGCGCGGTGATGTCGTCGACGTGCGCCTGGCGAAAGTCGGTCACGCGCGCGACCGTGCGCCCGATCACCTCCAGCGACGGCAGGCAGCCGCCGGGGAAGACGTGCGTGTTCATGAAGCTCTTGCCGGCCTTCTCGACCTCATAGGCCTCGTCCTCGATCACGATCGCCTGCAGCAGCATCGCGCCGTCGTCCTTGACCAGCTCCGAGCAGCGCTTGAAGAAGGTCGGGAAGTACTGCCAGCCGACCGCCTCGATCATCTCGATCGACACGAGCTTGTCGTAGGGGCCCTGTTGGCCGATCTCCGATCGGTCGCGGTAGTCCTGGAAGAGGACGGTCACGCGGTCCTGCAGGCCGGCCTCGCGCACGCGCTCGGTCGCGTACGCATGCTGCTCGGCGGAGATCGTCGTGGTCGTCACGCGACAGCCGTGGCGCTCGGCCGCGTACAGCGCGAAGCCGCCCCAGCCGGTGCCGATCTCCAGCACGTGATCCTCGGGGCCGAGCTCGAGCTTGCTGCACACGCGCGCCAGCTTGGCCAGCGACGCCTGTTCGAGCGTGTCCTGCGGCGACTCGAAGACCGCGCACGAGTACATCATCGTCGGATCGAGAAACTGCGAGAACAGCTCGTTGCCGAGGTCGTAGTGCGCCGAGATGCGCTCGCGCGAGCGCCCCGGCGTGTTGCGCGCCAGCCAGCGCGCCCAGCGCTGCACGGGGATCAGCACCGGCGCGAGCACGCGCCGCAGGCGATCCAGGGTGGCGACGTTGCGCGCGGCGATGCGCGTCAGCGCGACCAGGTCCTCGCAGTCCCACAGGCCGTCGACGTAGGACTCGCCGAGGCCGACGCTGCCGCGCAGCAGCTGGCGGTAGAAGCGCGCCGAGCGCACGCGCAGCACCGCCGACAGCGGGCTTCGCGCCAAGCGCTCGCCGAAGACCAGCCGGCGCGAGCCCTCGACGACGATCAGCTCACCGCCGCGCGCCCGCGACAGCAGGCGCAACGCCAGCCAGCGTGCCACGCGGTCGATCGGCGAGTAGCCGCCGCCCTGCGGCCGGCCGCAGTCGCTGTGCGCGGGGGAGAGCGCAGCGGCGGGGTGCTGCGCGGCGCTCATAGGACAACCTCTCGCTCTGCGCGTCGCTCGGTGGTGCTCGCGCCATCGTCGGCGCCCGCCGCGCCGGCGCCGGGGCACCTGCCGGGGTGCGCGTGATAGCTGGCGCCGCGCAGGCGCAGCCGCAGCGCATGCGCATAGATCCGCGCGCTCAAGCGCATCGTCAGAGCCGGATAGCGCAACAGCGCGCGACGCAGCTCGCCGGGGGTCATCTCGTGGCGGCGCAGCGAGAGCGTCGCGTCAAACGCCCGCTCACCGCCGCCGCGCGTCGATTCGATGTGCACCGACAGGCGCTCGCCCGGCTCGCTCAGGCGCCAGTCATAGGTGTGGTCCATGCCCATCAGCGGCGACACGTGCAGTGCCTTGGCAAAGCGCCCGTGCAGAACCGCCGTCGTGCCGTGGTCGCTGCGCTCGTCGACCGGCATGACATAGGCGTGGCGCTCGCCCCACGGGGTGTTCGTGACGTGCGCGATCACTGCCCTGACTCGCTCGCCGACGGCGTCGTAGCAGTAGTAGAAGCTCACCGGGTTGAAGCAGTGGCCGAGGTAGCGCAGGTGCGTGAGCAGCCGGATCGGACCGTCGGCGGCGATGCCGGTGCTCTGCATGACGACGTCGGCGACGGCCGCGCGCAGCGACGTCGCCGGGTCGCCGAGGTAGTCGGCGCGGCGAAACCACGCGACGGCCGGGCGCCGCGCCGACCACAGCAGGTTCGCGTCGAACAGCCCCGGCAGCTCGTCGATGTCCAGGTAGGCCATGAACAGCGGGAAGCGAAACTCGTCGGGCGGCGCGCTGCGGCGGTGACGGACCGACCCCGCATACAGGCACGAGGCCCGCGGGACCGGTGTCACGGCACCGGCGACCGCGCGGGCGCCGAGCGCGGCGGGCGCGGTGCTCACAGGCTCACCCCGAACGGCTCGCACGCGCGCAGCGCGCTGACGACGCCGTCCTCGTGAAAGCCCCAGCCCCAGTAGGCGCCGCAGTAGTGCGTGCGCCCGCACAGGCCGCTGATCGTCGAGTGCTCGGACTGCGCGGCGACGCCGCTTGGCGTGTACATCGGGTGGGCGTAGGGGATCTTGCGGATGATCTTCGCCGGGTCGATTGCCTCCGTGCGGTTCAGTGTGACGCAGAAGTCCTCCTCGGCGGCCAGCCGCTGCAGGTGGTTCATGTAGTAGGTCACCGTGCTCAGCGGCTTGGGCTCGCGCAGCAGGTGGAAGTTCCACGCCGAGCGTGCGGCGCGCCGGCGCGGCAGCAGCGTGCTGTCGGTGTGCAGTACGGCCTCGTTGGGCTGATAGTCGATCGCGCCGAGCAGCTCGCGCTCGCGCTCGGAGGGGTCGCGCAGCATCCCCAGCGCCTGGTCGGAATGGGTGGCGATGATCACCTGGTCATATGTCCCGGCGCCGGCGCCGGCGGCGAGGATCTCCACGTGGTCGTCATGGCGCGTGACCGAGCTGACCGGAGCGCGCAGGCGGATGCGGTCGCGAAACGGCGCCGTCAGCGCCTCGACGTAGCGCGCCGAGCCGCCCGTGATGGTCGACCACTGCGGCCGGTCGCGAAAGCCGAGCATCCCGTGGTTGGCGAAGAACTCGGCGATGAAGCGCGCCGGGAAGGAGCCGGCCCTGCGCGGGTCGGCCGACCACACCGCCGACATCTGCGGAACGATCAGGCGCTCGACGAACGCACGCGAGAAGCGCTGGCGCGAGAGGAAGTCGTGCATCGACTCGCCGCTCTCCTCGTGCTCGAGCAGGGCGCGCAGCGCCCGGTTGAAGCGCAGCAGGTCGACGATCATCCGTGCAAAGCGCGGGCTGGCGAAGTTGCCGGGCTGGCAGAACAGTCCCCGCGGCGTGCCACTGAACTCGAAGTCGCGCTCCTCGCCCTTGACCGAGAAGCTCATGTGCGTCGGCTGGCGCGCGACGCCGAGGCGGTCGAGCAGGCAAGTGAAGTTGGGGTAGTTGCGGTCGTTCATCACGATGAACCCCGTATCGACGTGATGTGTCTGATGAGCGGTGTCAACGCGGATCGTGTTCGTGTGCCCGCCCGCGTAGGAGTTGGCCTCGTAGACGACGATCTCGTGCTCGCGGTGCAGCAGATGCGCGGCGACGAGCCCGGAGACGCCCGCGCCGACGATCGCGATCCTCACCGGGCCGCCCTCCCGCCTGCCGTCGCGATGTCCGTTGGAGGCTGCATCTCGTAGGTCAATCTACGCCGCAGCGCCCCTTGCGGATCACCGCCGCGGCACGTAGATCCGGATCGCTCGGCCGAACGTCGATGCACGGTCGTTTCGCTCGCTGGCAGGAGTGAGTGCCCGCGGCGTCGAACAAGAGCGCCGATGAAGCGTGTTGCCACACCTCCCACCGATCGTCAGGCTCCCGGCAGCTCTCCGCTCGGCGGCACAAGCGAGCACCAGAGCCTCTCCAAGTACATCCGCGCACGCTTCGACGAGTGCTCGCGCTCGCAGAAGGACGTCGCTCAGTACATCGTCGACCACCTCGACGAGGCGGCCTTTCAGACCGCCGAGGAGCTCGCGCGCCGCGCCAACACCTCCAGCTCGACCGTCGTGCGCTTCTCTCAGGCGCTCGGCTTCGAGGGCTTTCCCGAGTTGCAGGCAGCCGCGCGCGAGGAATATCGCCGCGTGCACGCCAACTCCGCCGAGCCCGGCACGTCGTCGCCGTCGACGCCGCTGTTCTCGCTCGATCAGAACGAGTTCGAGACGGCCCTGGCGGCAGACCACCTGAACGTCGAGGAGACCGCGCGCAAGGTCTCGCGCAGCTCCGTCGAGGCGCTGATCGAGGCGATCGTCTCGGCCGAGAAGGTGCTCGTCGCGGGCACCGACCAGATGGCCTTCTTCGCCAGCTACCTGCGCCACCTGCTGATGCTGCTCGACCTGCGCGTCGACGTCGTCGCCAGCCCCTCCCAGGAGGCGCTCAGCCGCCTCGGGCGCATCGAGCAGGGAACGCTCGTGATCGGCCTGTCGGCCGGTCGCCCGCACCCGCTGGTGGTGCGCGCGATGAAGCTCGCCCGCCATCGCAAGGCAAAGACGGCGGCGATCACCGACGCGACACTCTCCGAGGTCGCAAAGCTCGCGCAGATCAAGCTCTACTACTCCTCCAACAGCCCCGCCTACGTGCGCTCGCACACGGCGCTGCTCAGCCTCATCCAGGCCCTCGCCTACGGCGTCTACGCACAGGACTCTGCGCAGTACGACGACCGCATCAAGGCCTTCCGCCTGAAGTAGGACGGGGCCTTGTGGCGCCGACTCGCTCAAGGGCCGTCGCTTCTTCGTTATGTATGCAGGCGGCCAAACCGGATCACCCGCCGTCAGCGGCGATGACCGCGCGAGACGATGACAGCGACCGGAGCATGTGATGCCAGAACCAACCCGGCCCTAGTGCCAAGGCGGAGTACGCGCCCGCGCCGGTAGCGCCTGCTGCGGGCCGAACTCACCTTTCCGACGGCACAGTGATTGGCCAGCAGCCTGCGCTCGGCCGTTCCCAGCGCGGTTCCCGCCGAGACGTGCGGGACGGTGCACGGCGGACCAGTGGAGACAGTGATCGCTACGGCTGTACCGGAGGCGAGTTTGGTGCCCGGCGCGTGATTCAGCGCGATTACGTAGCCGGCGCGGACCTTGCGGCTTGCGACGCGCCTGATGCTGCCGACCGTGCAGCCGCCCGCTTTGATGGCTCGCTGAATCGAGCCGAGTGTCGTTAGCGAGGTGAACGTCGGCACCACGCACGGCGGCGGCGGCGCGACAGCGGTGATCGCCGCGCTCGCCGTAATCTCGGGAGGGCTCTGGCTCGACGGGTACTGGACGTAGCCACAGGCGAGATACTGGCCAGAGCTTTTCAGCGTCTCGTTGGAGCTTTCCGCGAACGGCCCTCCCGTGACGGGCCAATTGTTGCTGTGCTGTGCGGGAAAGTCGACAAAGCTCACGCCTGAGGTGCTCGCCGCGGCGGACGCATTGGCAGGGCAGCCGCGTCCGGTGTCCGGGAGCACGAACACTTCGACCGAGCGCCGCACCTCGGCCTGCGCAGTGGTCACTATCTGGAAGTTCTGTTCCACGGCGACTGTCGCCGGCGCAGCGATCGACAGCGCCAGGTGTGGGGACCGAACGGTGAACGTGAGTGAGGTGTTCGCAACCACCATCCCGGCGTCTGTCAGCCACCCGCACAGAAGGTAGGAGCCGGCCGTGTCGAACGTCCGGTTGGTCGTCGTCGAAAACGAGCCTTCCACGACACCTTCGCCACCGAACACGACGGAGCTGCCCGCGCTTGCGTCGGCGCTGAAGTTCGCCCCGCAGCCCTGGCCGCCGGTCGGCTTCACGGTCACACCGAGCGAAGTCTGTTTGTCGGTCGACGTGCCCGAGGCGATCAGCTGCGTCGTGATTGACTCGGCCGGGTCGGCGCCGGTATTCAGCGTGAGCGTCGGCGCGGCGGCGGCGGTCGATGCCGCGAGCAGTCCAATGGTGATCGCAAGCGCCAGGCAGACGCTCATCCATGACTTTCCAGACATCTGGCCCCCTTGATCTCTTTGCAGACAACTTCGAACGCTGCCTCGCCGCGCCGTATCCGGGCTCGACGGACGGCGCCAGCATAAACGAGTTCGAATTATCGATACAACGCTGACTTGGGCGATCGGCTCGGCGCGGGCCCCTGCAGCGCTGTGCGGCGCAGATAGACTTGGGTCATGCGCGACGAGTCAACATTCGCGGTCAAGACAGGCTTGGCCGAGATGCTCAAGGGCGGGGTGATCATGGACGTGGTCAACGCCGCTCAGGCGACGGTCGCCGAGGAGGCTGGCGCCGTCGCGGTGATGGCGCTCGAGCGCGTTCCCGCCGACATCCGCCGCGATGGCGGTGTCGCGAGGATGTCCGATCCGGAGATGATCGCCGGCATTCAGGAGGCCGTGAGCATCCCCGTGATGGCCAAGGCGCGCATCGGGCACTTCCTCGAGGCGCAGGTGCTGCAGGCGCTGGAGGTCGACTACGTCGACGAGTCCGAGGTGCTGACGCCGGCCGACGAGAGCAATCACATCGACAAGTGGGCGTTCAAGGTGCCGTTCGTCTGCGGCGCGACGAACCTCGGCGAGGCGCTGCGACGGATCGGCGAGGGTGCGGCGATGATCCGCTCCAAGGGCGAGGCCGGCACCGGCGACATCGTCGAGGCGGTCCGCCACATGCGCTCGATCACCGGCGAGATCCGTCGTCTGCAAACGCTGGCCGACGCTGAGCTCGCGACCGCCGCCAAGGAGCTCGCGGCGCCGCTTGACATCGTGCGCCTCCTCGCCGGCGACGGCAAGCTGCCCGTCGTGCTGTTCTGCGCCGGCGGGATCGCCACGCCGGCCGACGCCGCGCTGATGATGGCGCTCGGCGCCGAAGGCGTGTTCGTCGGCTCGGGCATCTTCAAGTCCGACGACCCGCCGACGCGAGCGCGCGCGATCGTCGAGGCGACGACGCACTGGCAGGACCCCGAGCGCGTGGCCGCCGCCTCGCGCGGTCTCGGGCCGGCGATGGTCAGCCTGGAGAGCTCCAAGCTCGAGGGCGAGCAGCTCCTGGCCCAGCGTGGTTGGTAGCAGCTGGGCTCGTTCGAGTGGACGAGGACGGTCGAAGGTCGAGCGAGACAAGGACGCAGGGAGCGTGGCGTGCTAAGCACGCGAGCGACCGAGGACGCCGGCTCGCGAAGGCCATCGGGCGTCCTGATTGGCGTGCTTGCGCTGCAGGGCGACTTCGAGGCGCACGAGCGCGTGCTGCGGCGGCTCGGCGCGGGGGTGCGCGAGGTGCGCGTCATCGACGATCTGGATGGGATCGCCGGTCTGGTCATCCCCGGCGGCGAGTCGACGACGATGATGTTCGGCGTGCAGCGCGAGGGCCTGGCCGAGCCGCTGCGCGAGCTGGTCGCCGGCGGGCTGCCCGTGCTGGGATCGTGCGCCGGGCTGATCATGCTCGACTGCGCGCACCTCGGGCTGATGGACATTCGCGCGCAGCGCAACGCCTTCGGGCGCCAGATCAAGAGCTTTGAGACAGACCTCGACGTGGCCGGCCTGCCTGGCGGACCGCTGCACGGCGTGTTCATCCGCGCTCCGTGGATCGCCGAGCACGGCGACGGCGTGGAGATCCTCGCGGAGGTCGACGGTCACCCGGTGGCCGCGCGCGAGGGTCGCCTGCTGGCGGTGGCGTTTCACACCGAGCTGACCGAGGACGATCGCCTGCACGTGCTGCTGCTGGAGTGGGCGCAGTCGGCTAGCGCGCAGGCGCCGCGCGGCTGAGCTGCTCGCCGCCGGTTGCGGCAGGGTCGGGCAGGAGATGGCGGCGCAGGAAGGCGAGCTTGACGCCGATCAGCTCGCGTGCAAGGGCGAGCCCGGCGGCGCCGATCGCTGCAGCGCGTCCCAGCCCTGGTCGAGCTCGTTTTCGGCGTGCTCGGTGGCGAGACCGCCGCGCAGGCCGAACAGACGCTTGGCGCGCAGCAGGTACACGACGACGGCGAGGTTGATGACGAACGCGATCACCTTGAAGACGGTCGCGCGGTTGGCGATCTCATAGATCTCCAGTGGCAGCAGCGAGGTGGTCACGATGAACGTCAGATACTCCGCCCAGCGCCGCTGAAGCCACAGGCCCACGCCCTCGATCCCCTCGACGACGCCGTACAGCAGCAGCACGCCGCCGACGAGGTGCAGGTGCGAGGAGGAGGTCGTGAAGGCGTTGTCGATGTCGTGCAGCAGACCGGTGCTGTGCGACTGGCTCGCCGCGACGCCTCCCTGCAGGTCGGCGATCACCTTGTAGAAGGTCTGTCGCAGCGTCGCGCGGTCGGCTGCGAACAGGAGCACGAGCAGCCCCAGCGCGCAGAGGACGACGAAGTGAAACCCGCGATCGAGCGCGATCAGTCGCAGCACGACCTTGTCGCGCAGCGGCTTGCCGCGCAACGGCAGCTCGATCTCCTCGCGTTCGGGCGGGTGCGCCCGCGCGGGATCGGCCGGGGGCGCCAGCGCCAGCCAGCTGTCACAGCGCAGGCAGCGATACCAGCGCGCCCCGGCGGCGTCCTGACGGGCGAACAGGGCGTCCTCGGGACGCAGCTCGGCGGCGTCGGTGCCGACGAGCTCGTGCCCGCGCACGCTGCAGATCGACAGCTCCCAGTGCAGGCGCGGGCGAAACCGCCGCGGCGGCTGCGTGCCGGGTGGCTCGCGGTTCACGCGGCTCATCTTCGCATGCGCCATACGTGACGGGCAAGCGGCGGATCGACGCTGGCATACTCGCGCGCATGCGCATCTCGATTGCCGCGGATGAGCTGACCGGTGTCGCCTCGGCGCTGGCAGCGCAGCTGCAGCGCCGCGGGCATGCGACGCTCGCGCACGGCGCGCTCGGCGCCGGCGAGCGCGCCGACTGGGCCTGGGCGGCCGAGGCGGCGGCGCGCGATGTCGCCGAGGGCCGCGCCGAGCAGGCGATCGTCTGCTGCTGGACGGGCACGGGCGCGTCGATCGCCGCGAACAAGGTCGACTCGATCCGCGCGGCGCTGTGCCTCGATGCGGCGACGGCCACGGGTGCGCGACGCTGGAACGACGCGAACGTGCTCGCGCTGAGCCTGCGCAGCACCTCCGAGGCCGAGCTCGCGGAGATCCTCGACGCCTGGTTCGCGGCCGAGCCGAGCGACGATGCCGAGGATCGCGCGAACGTCGCGCACCTCGCGGAGATCGAGGGCGCCGGAGGCGACCCTTTCTGACGGGCTCGCGTCCCCGGGCGCAGGCCGCGCGCCTAGGCCGGGCCGAAACGCACTACGCCGTCGTTCTCGCGCTCGACCACGCTGCCCTCGGCGAGCAGCAGGTCGACGTGGCCGAGCACCTCCGACAGCGTCAGGTAGGCCTGCGTGACGGCGACGTTGCCCCACAGCTCGTGGGCGATCTCATGCGCCGTTCGCGGTTGCGCCTCGACCAGGCGGCGGATCTTCTCCGCGCGCCGGCGGTGCAGGCGCATGCGCTCGTCGATCAGCGCCGCGTGGTCGACGATCGGCGGCCCATGACCGGGAAGCACGAGGGAGAGCTCCATCGCGCGCGTCTGCGCCAGCGACGCGATGTAGGTGACGAGCGCCTGCGGGCGCGGGCCTGTGTAGTCGGGCTCGGCGCCGAGCGGGCGCGCGAGCAACGGGTTGGAGGAGATGTGCTTGATCAGGTGGTCGGCCGCGAGCAGGATCGAGCGGGACTCGTCGTAGAAGACCGTGTCCGAGGGACTGTGGCCGGGCCTGTGCAGGACCTTCAGCGTGCGGTCGCGCAGGCGAAGCTCGCTGCCGTCGGCGAGCGGCCGCGTGACCTCGACGGCCGAGCCCCACGCGCGAAAGCCCGCCGACACGGCGCGCAGTGCGGTGACGACTTCCGGCGGGATGCCGTGGCGCAGCATGATTCCCTCGGCGAAGGAGTCGTCGGCGTCGGCCTGCTCGCCGTAGCGCGAGAGGTACGGCGCGAGCGCGTCCAGCGCGGCCACCTCGGCGCCCGAGCGACGGGCGAGGATGCTCGCGAGCCCGAAGTGGTCGATGTGCTGATGGCTGACGACCAGCAGCTCGATGTCCTCGACCGCGTGCCCGCGCGCCGCGAGCGCCTGTTCGAGCTCGTCCAGCGCCTTGGCCGAGTTGGGGCCCGAGTCGATCAGCGTGAGCGGCGAGTCCTCGATCAGGTAGGCGTTGATGCGCCCGACGCGAAACGGCGTGGGAACGGCCAGGCGGTGGATCCCGGCCTCGGCGGCCAGCGCCAGCTGCTGACGCTCCTCGCGCTGGGCGTCCTCGTCGCTCACGAGCGGATCAGCGCGAGGACCTCGTCGCGGCGCCTGGCCATGTCCTGCGGCGAGCGCAGCGACTCCAGGCACAGGCGCAGCAGCGGCTCGGTGTTCGACGGGCGCACGTTGAAGTGCCAGTCCTCGTAGTCGATCGAGATCCCGTCGAGGCGTTTCTGCTCGGCGTCTGCATAGCGCTCGGCGATCTCCTCGATCTTCGCCAGCGGGTCTGAGACTTCGGAGTTGACCTCGCCGGAGATGAAGTAGCGCTCGTGGTAGGGCGCGAGCAGCTGCGACATCGACTTGCCCTCGCTGCAGAGCAGCTCGAGCACCATCAGCGCCGGGATCGTGCCCGAGTCGGCGCAGTAGAAGTCGCGGAAGTAGTAGTGCCCGGAGACCTCGCCGCCGAACAGCGAGCCCTCCTTGCGCATGCGCGTCTTGAAGAAGGCGTGCCCGACGCGGTTGATGAACGGCGTGCCGCCGGCCGCCGTGACCGTGTCGGGCACGGCGCGCGAGGCGCGCACGTCGTAGAGGATCGCCTCGCCGGGGCTCTTGCGCAGCAGCGACTCGGCGAGCAGTGCGGTGAGGAAGTCGCCGTCGACGAAGGCTCCCGTCTCGTCGATGAAGAAGCAGCGGTCGGCGTCGCCGTCCCAGGCGATTCCCAGGTCGGCGCCGGTCTCCAGCACGCGCTCGATGATCAGCTTGCGGTTCTCCGGCAGCAGCGGATTGGGCTCGTGGTCGGGGAAGTTGCCGTCGGGTGTCCAGTAGGTCTCGATCAGCTCCAACTCCAGGCTCTCCAGCAGCGGCCCGACCACCGGGCCGGCCATGCCGTTGCCGCCGTCGACGACGACCTTCAGCGGCCTCGGCGCGCAGCGCACGACGTCTGGGTCGATGAACTTCAGCGCCGCGGTCTGGAACTCCTGGAAGAGGTCGACCTCCTCGAGCGTTCCACGTTCAGAGCCCTCGCTCGCTGCGTCCTGCCCGGCGCCCGCGCCTTCGGCTTCGATCCGCCTGCGGATGTCCTGGATGCCCGAGTCGCCCGACAGCGCGATCGCGCCCTCGCGGACGAGCTTGGCCCCGGTGTAGGCCTTCGGGTTGTGCGAGGCGGTGCACATCAGCCCGCCGTCGAGCTCGCGCGAGCCGACGAGGAAGTAGAGCATCTCGCTGCCGACCTGCCCGGCGTCGATCACGCTCGCCCCGGCGCCGAGCAGCCCCTCGCGGTAGCGCGCCGAAAGCTCGGGCGCGCTCAGGCGCATGTCCCGACCGAGGCCGATGCGCAGCTGGGAGGCGGGCTTGCCGGCGAGACCCGCGAGCACGTGCGCGAACGCGCGGCCGATGCCCTCGGCGACGTCGCCGTCGATCTGCTCGCCGTACAGGCCGCGGATGTCATACGCCTTGAAGATCTCAGGTGTCGGGGAGGCGCCCATGCGGCCGTCCATCCTATGCGTCCGCGCGCACCGGCTCCGGTCTCGCTCCCGGGCGCCCCCACACGCGGGGGATTCGTAGACTCCGATGCATGTCAGGACATTCCAAGTGGGCGAGCATCAAGCACAAGAAGGCGATCGTGGACTCGCGTCGCGGCAAGCACTTCTCCAAGCTCACGCGCGCGATCATGGTGGCCGCGCGCGACGGCGGCGGGGATCCGGTCGGCAATCCGTCGCTCGAGCTGGCGATTCGCAAGGCCAGGGAAGCGTCGATGCCCAAGGACAACATCGAGCGCGCGATCGCCAAGGGAACCGGCGAGGGCGGCGAGGCCGACGCGATCGAGACGGTGCTGTACGAGGGCTACGGCCCGGGCGGCGTGGCGCTGCTCGTGGAGGCGATGACCGAGAACCGCAACCGCACGGGCGCCGACGTCCGCCACGCCTTCTCAAAGCACGGCGGCAGCCTCGGCGAGCCGGGCTCGGTGGCCTACCTATTCGACAAGAAGGGCTCGATCGTCGTCGACGCGACGCGCTACTCCGAAGACGACCTGCTGCCCGCCGTGGAGGCCGGCGCGGAGGACATCGCGGCCGACGACGACGTGTTCGAGGTGATCTCCGAGCCGGCCGAGTTCACCGCCGTGCGCCATGCGCTGGAGCAGGCGGGCGTCGAGA
This sequence comes from Solirubrobacteraceae bacterium, assembly GCA_017882375.1. GTDB lineage: Bacteria > Actinomycetota > Thermoleophilia > Solirubrobacterales > Solirubrobacteraceae > Palsa-744. The sequence goes on from JADGPP010000004.1 coordinate 24,457, forward strand.
TGGACAGCGCCGAGATGGCCTACCGGCCCTCCAGCCTGGTGCCGGTCGACGAGAGTCACGCCGGCGCGCTGATGCGCCTGATCGAGTCGCTGGAAGAGAGCGACGACGTCGAAGCCGTGCACGCCAACTTCGATGCGCCCGCCGACGTCCTGGAACGGGTGGCGGGCTAGCTTTCGCTCTCGGGCGCCTGACGCCGCGCGCGAAACAGCGACACCGGGTCGCGGATGCCGCGCAGGCGCCGTTCGCCGGCGAACGACCAGTCATAGGGGCCGTCGATCGACTCGCGCAGCTCGCGCTCGACGAGCAGGCTCCCCGGCCGAGCGACGGCCGTGATGCGGCTGGCGAGGTTCACGGGGCGCCCGAACCAGTCGCCGGCGCGCGGGAGGGCCTGTCCGATCGCCGCGCCGGCGCGCAGCTGGGGGAACTCCTCGCCCTCTGCTTCGGCGGCGTCGATCAGGCTCAGCGTGGCGCCAAGCAGCGGCTCGGGCTCGGGCGAGGCGAGCATCGCCGCGTCGCCGATCGTCTTGACCAGCCGAACGGGCGGCTCGGCGACGTCGCCGGCCAGGGCTTCCAGGCGCACCGCCAGGCGACCGAGCTCGTCGGGCGCCACTTCCTCGCCCAGGCGGGTGAAGCCGACGAGATCGGCGAAGCAGATGGATACCTCGCGCGAGCCGGGCAGCTGCCCGCCACTTCGCTCCAGCGCGCTGACGACGGTGCTCTGCGTGGCGTGTTTGAGGTGCAGTGTGAGCACGCTGTCGACCAGCGGGTTGACCAGCGGGTACAGCGCGCCGGCGGCCTGCGCGTAGCGGTTGGCGAGCTCGGGCTCGCTCATGCCCGGCTGGAGCACGAGTTTCAGCGGCAGGGCGCGCAGCGCTTCGGCCACCTGGGAGAGGCCGCGGCCGAGCACGCGCATCAGGTCGAGCAGATCGTCGTCGGAGATCCCTGCGTCACGTGCGACGTGAGTCATCCGCGCGGACTCCAGCTCGGCTTCGGTGTACACGGCGTCGTCCTGCTCGGGGATCGGCAGTCCCATCGCTCTGCGCGCCGCGATCAGGAAGCTCTCCTCGACTCCGCTCATCTCGGCCACTTCACCCGAGGTGTAGCGCTCGCTGCCGACGATCACGCGGTCGGCTGGCAGGTACACGATCGAGCCCGCGGCGGTGCTGCGGCGCAGCTCGGCCAGCGGCACGCCGTCGTCGGCGAGCTGTTGCAGCAGCGCCAGGCGCTCTGTCCGCTGCGCGCCGTCGACCCCGTCGAGCAGGCCCTCTGCGGCGAAGTCGATCCGCTCGGCGCTCATCTAACGCGCAGCGTACGCCAGGCAGGCGTCCGGTGGCGGGCGCAGAATCACCGACCATGATCGTTCTCGGAATCGACCCCGGCCTGGCCAACACCGGCTATGGCGTGGTGGCGCTGCGCGGCGGCCGCCTCGCGGCGCTCGACGGGGGCGTGATCCAGACGCGCGCCGAGAGCCCGCGCGAGCAGCGCCTGGCGGACATCCACGAGGAGGTCGATCGGTTGATCTGTACGCACGAACCCGATGCGGTGGCGCTGGAGGAGCTGTACTTCGGCCAGAACGTGCGCACGGCTTTCGCCGTCGGCCACGCCCGCGGCGTCGTGATGCTCGCGGCCGGCCAGCGCAGGCTGCCCTGCAGCGGCTACACGCCCCAGCAGGTCAAGGGCGCGGTCTGTGGCAACGGCCGCGCAGCCAAGGACCAGGTCTCGCGAATGGTGCAGACGCTGCTCTCACTTGAGCACGAGCCGCGACCCGACCACGCCGCCGACGCGCTTGCGGTGGCGATCTGCCACGCCAACTGCGCGCCGCTGACGCGGGCGCTCGCGAAGGCCGGCGCATGATCTCGCTGCTGCGCGGAGAGGTGGCCGTGCGCCGCGCCGATCACGTCGTGATCCTGTGCGACAGCGTCGGCTATCGCGCGGCCGTCTCGGCCGAGACGCTGCGCCACGTGCCGCCGGTCGGCGAGCAGGTGACGCTGCATGCGCACCTGATCGTCCGCGACGACGCGCTGGCGCTGTACGGCTTTGCAGCCGAACAGGAGCGCGACCTGTTCCTGATGCTTCTCTCCGTGCAGGCCGTGGGGCCGAAGGTGGCGCTCGCGGTCCTCTCCGGCGGCCCGCCGCGCGAGCTGATCATGGCGATCGCCGCCGGCGATGCGGCGCGCTTTCAGGCCGTGCCGGGAATCGGCAAGCGCACGGCCGAGCGGATCATCGTCGAGCTGCGCGAGAAGGTTGTCGTTCGCAGCGATGGCGAGGCCGCCGACGAGTCGATCCTCGCTTCGCGCGGATCGCACGGCGATGACGCCGCTGCGGGCACGGGTCGCGGCCTGGCGCGCGCCGGGCTGATCGAGCTCGGCTACACGCCGGGCGAAGTCGACGGGCTGCTGATGGATGCCGAGGGCGAGAGCGCCGAGGAGCTGATCGCGCACGCGCTGCGCCTGGCGCGATCGGGATCATGAGCAGCGACACCACAGCGGTGCCCGAGACGGCGCGCATCCAGACCCCGTATCTCGTCCCCGAGGACGAGCTCGACCGCTCGCTGCGTCCCCGGCGCCTGGGTGACTTCGTCGGCCAGGAGTCCTTGCGCGAGCAGCTCGCCGTCGCGATCGAGGCCGCCAGCGCGCGCGGCGATGCGCTCGATCACGTGCTGCTCGCCGGCCCCCCCGGGCTGGGCAAGACCTCGCTCGCGCAGATCGTCGCCGCCGAGCTGGAAGTGCCGTTCGTGCAGACGGCCGGGCCGGCGCTGGAGCGAAAGGGAGACATCGCTGCATTCCTGACCGCGCTGGAGCCGCGCAGCGTGTTCTTCGTCGACGAGATCCACCGGCTGCCGCGGACGCTGGAGGAGACGTTCTACCCGGCGATGGAGGATCACCGCCTGCCGATCACCGTCGGTCAGGGGGCCGGCGCGCGCGTGGTCACGCTCGAGCTGCCGCCGTTCACGCTCGTCGGCGCGACGACGCGCACGGGGCTGCTGACGACGCCGCTGCGCGATCGCTTCGGCATCCAGGCGCGCCTGGAGCCCTATGCCGTGGACGACCTCGCGCAGATCGTGCGCCGCTCGGCGGGGATCCTGGAGATCGGCCTCGACGACGAGGGCGCCGTGGCGATCGCGGCGCGCAGCAGGGGAACTCCACGCGTGGCCAATCGACTGCTCAAGCGGGTGCGCGATTTCGCCGAGGTGCGCATGCAGGGCGTCGTCACCGCGCCGGCGGCACAGGCGGCGCTGGAGATGCTGGAGGTCGACGAGCTCGGGCTCGACCGCCTGGATCGTGCGATCCTGCGCGCGATCTGTGTCAAATTCGAGGGTGGGCCCGTCGGGCTGTCGACACTCGCGGTGGCAGTCGGCGAGGAGCAGGACACGATCGAGGACGTCTATGAGCCCTACCTGCTGAAGGAGGGGCTGATCAAGCGCACGCCGCGCGGTCGCGCGGCAACGGCGGCGGCGTTCGCGCACATGGGCCTGCAAGCTCCGGCGCCGGGAGACCAGGCGCTGTTCTGAGCGAGCCGAGGCTGCGCGATCGCCCCCCGGCGTGCGCTGCCGGGATCATCGGGGGCCCCGCTGGCTCTGCTTGCGTAGTCTGTATCCATCCATGGCACACCCGTTCATCTGTCCCAACTGCGGTCACCGCACCACCGAGGTCGACCGCAACATCGGCTTCACGCGCCAGCCCAAGGGCTGCTCGAAGTGCGGCTTCGCGTTCCTGTTCGAACTGCTCGACGACTACTACCCGGCGCCGGATGCGGCCTTTTTCGTGTGCGACGGGGAGGGCCGCGTGATCGGCTGCGGCAGGAACTCCTTCGCGTTCACGGGGCTGGAGGAGGAAGACGTGATCGGCCAGCGCGTCGAGCAGGTGCTCGGCCTGAGCTTCCACAACGGCGAGAACCCGGTGGCGACCGTGCTCGAGTGGGGCGTGCGCAAACTCGAGGTCCCGGTGCAGGTCTCAGGCGAACGCGACAACGCGGCCAGCGCGAAGGCCGACATGTTCCCGGCCTACGACGACGACGGCGGGCTGTTGCTCGTGCTCACGCCCGACAAGTAGTCTGAGCTGGCCATGGGTGCGCAATGACCGACCGCCGCCGCAACGCGCTGATCCTGTTGATCGTCGCCGGCCTGATCGCCGCGTCGGTCGCGGTGCTCGCAACCAAAAAGACGCGACTCGGCCTCGATCTGAAGGGTGGCGTGCAGCTCGTCTACCAGGCCAAGCCCACGGCGCAGTCGAAAGTCGATGCCGAATCGCTGAACCGGGCGATCGACATCATGCGCAAGCGCGTCGACCAGCTGGGCGTCGCCCAGCCGGAAATCCAGCGCTCCGGGGCCAACGAAATCAATGTCGCGCTGCCCGACGTGACCAATGCCGAACGCGCAGAACAGGAGGTCGGCAAGACCGCCCAGCTGTTCTTCTACGACTGGGAGCCGAATGTCATCGGCGTCGAAGGCAAGCCGTCGCCGAGCGTGGCGACCGTCACCGGTGGCGCGCAGGCGGGGGCGGCGCAATTCGGCCTGACCGAGTACCAGGCGATCCTGCGCGCGCAGAAGCGCCCGGCCGAACTGCGCAAGACCGACACGACGTGGAGCAAAGGCTGCACGCCGCAGCAGATCGGCAGCTGCATCTACGGCAGCTGGTACCTGATCGAACCCAAGCACGAAAAGGTGCTGCGCGGGCCCGAGGAAACCGAAAAGAACCTGTTCGCCGACAGCAAGCTCGCCAAGGGCCCGCCGTACAAGGCGCTTCGCGTGAGCCCGGGCACGGTGCTGGTGCGCGCGCGCGCGCTGGAAAGCGCCTCGGGCAAGGTCACGCAGAAAAGCCCCAACAGCTGGTACGTGATCAAGGACGCTCCGGTGCTGACCGGCGCCGACGTGAAGAACCCGACGCAGAGCTTTGACGAAGGCGCGGGCGGGACCGGTGCGCCGAACGTCACCTTCGGGTTCACCGGGCACGGTCAGAACGTCTTCCAGCACGTCACCAAGGAAATCGCCCACCGCGGCCAGGAAGCACAGCTTCCGGGCGTGGGCAAGGAAGCCGCGCAACAGCACTTCGCCGTCGTCCTGGACGAACAGCTGATCACGACGCCGTCGATCGACTACACCAAGTACCCCGAAGGCATCGACGCCGCCACCGGCTCGCAGATCTCCGGCGGCTTCACGATCACCTCCGCGCAGGAACTGGCGCAGGAGCTGCAGTCGGGCGCGCTGCCGATCAAGCTCGAACCGATCTCCAACTCGCAGATCTCGGCGACGCTCGGGAAAACCGCGCTCAACCAGGGCCTGATCGCGGGCCTCGCCGGCTTCGCGATCGTGTGCCTGTTCCTGCTGCTCTTCTACCGCGTGCTGGGCGCGATCGCGATGGGCGGGCTGATCATCTACGGAATCTACTTCTTCGCGCTGATCAAGCTGATCCCGATCACGCTGACGCTACCTGGCATCGCGGGGCTGATCCTGACGATCGGCGTGGCCGCCGACGCCAACATCGTGATCTTCGAGCGCGTCAAGGAGGAGATCCGCGGGGGAAGATCGATCATCTCCGGCATCGCCACCGGCTACAAACGCGGCTTCGCGGCGATCGTCGACGCCAACGTCGTGACGTTCATGACCGCCTTCATCCTGTTTGCGCTGGCGACCGCGGAAGTCAAGGGCTTCGCGTTCACGCTGGGCATCGGCACGCTGGTGTCGCTGTTCACGGCCGTGCTCGCGACGCAGGCGGCGCTCGGCGCGATGGGACGCTCGAAACTGGTCTCCCACCCCGCGGCGCTCGGCGCGGCGCGGCGCGGCAAAGGCTGGACGTTCGACTTCATGGGCGCCTCGAAGTGGTTTTTCTCGCTGTCGGGGACGATCCTCTTGATCGGCGCGATCGCGATCGGCGGCAAGGGGTTGAACTTCGGCATCGACTTCAAGTCGGGCACGCGCATCCAGACGGCGTTCGTCAAGCCCGTCTCGGTCAATCAGGTTTCTTCGGTGATGGCCGCGGCCGGCTACGGCAACGCCGAGGTGCAGAAGTACTCCAACAAGAGCATCGGCGGCACCGGATATCAGATCTCGACCAAGACGTTGGGCCCCGGCGGGCTGAAAAATGTCAGGACGGCGCTGGAATCCAAGCTAGGCACGAAGAACGGCACGAAGAACTTCTCCTCGACGTCGATCGGGCCGACGTTCGGCAAAACGGTCGCCAACAGCGCGATCATCGCGATCATCGCCTCGCTGCTGGTGATCTCGGCGTACATCGCGCTGCGCTTCGAGTGGAAGTACGCGGTCCCGGTGCTGATCGCGCTGATGCACGACCTGCTGATCACGGCGGGCGTCTATTCGCTGACCGGACGTGAAGTGACGACCTCGACGGTCGCCGCGCTGCTGACGATCCTCGGCTACTCGCTCTACGACACGATCATCGTGTTCGATCGTGTGCGCGAGAACGTGCCGCGAATGCCGCGCGCGGCGTTCTCGCAGATCGTCAACCGCTCGATGTCCGAGGTGCTGACGCGATCGATGGCGACGAGCTTCTGCACGCTGCTGCCGGTGATCGCGCTGCTGCTGTTCGGCGGCGAAACGCTGAAGAACTTCGCGTTCGCGTTGATGGTCGGCATCGCCTCGGGCGCCTACTCCTCGATCTTCATCGCCTCGCCGGTGCTCACGCACTGGAAGGAGCGCGAGGGCAGCTACCGCAACCGCCGCTCGCGGATCGTGCGCGAACTCGGCGCGGTGCCGGCGTACGCGACGACGATCGCCGGCGAGCCGGCCGACATCGAGCCCGATCGCAAACGCAAGCGCTCGCGGCGCGGCACCCTGATCGCACCGGAGGAGCCGGGCGAGTCGATCTCGCGCGACGAGTTCCAGGAACTCGTTCGCGACCTCGACGTCGAGGGCTCGCCGAGCCCCGCCGCGACCGGCGCTCGCAGGCCCTCCGGGTCCTCCGGCGCCGGCGTCGCTCAGCAGGCGCCTCGGGCCAAGCCCGAGCGAGCCGAGCCCAAGCCGCCCCAGCGCGACCCGACGGCCGACCTGACGCCCGAGGATCTCGTGCTCAAGGAAGACAAACCGGCGCAGAAACGCAAACGACCGCGCAACAAGCGCCACGGGAGGCGCTGATGGGACTGCTCGCCTGGGTGATGATGGGGCTGGCCATCTGGCACTTCACGATCTTCCTGCCCGACCGCTTCTGGGGCGGCATCGTCGGTGCGTTCGTCGGCTCGCTCGTCGGCGCGATCGTCGTCGGCCTGATCATCTACAGCGTGAAGGTCTCGACGCTGAAGGTTCCCGGGCAGAACGCGACCGACGTAAGCGTCGTGCTGTACGCGATCCCCGGCGCGCTGATCGGCATAGCGCTGGTGTACCTGGAGGGCATGCGCCGCGAACGCCAGAGCAGCTAGAGCGCGGCGCGCGGTTCCGTCGCGCGGTGGCCGTAGTGTGACCGGGCGATGCAGCGACCACGCTTTGAGATAGCGCCGTGCCCCAGCGAGGACGTCGCGCGCCTGCAGCGCGAGCTCGGCGTCAGCCGGGCGCTGGCGCAGGTGCTGGTGCGCCGGGGCCTTGAGGAGCCCGCGCGCGCACGCGCCTTCCTGGCGGCCGACGAGGAGCATCACCACGCGGCGTTCGCCGGCATCGGCGAGGCGGTGCAGATGATCCTCGAGCACGCCCGCGCGGGTCGCCGCATCACGATTCACGGCGACTACGACGTCGACGGCGTGTGCTCGACGGCGATCCTCGTGCGCGCGCTGCGGGCGATCGGCGCGGACGTCGACTCCTATCTGCCCGATCGCGCCAGCGACGGCTACGGCCTGGGCGCGGCGACGGTGCGGCGACTGGCGGCGCGGGGAACGCAGCTGCTGGTCAGCGTGGACTGCGCGATCACGGCCGTCGAGGAGGTCGAGCTCGCGCGCGAGCTGGGCATGGCAGTGCTCGTCACCGACCATCACTCCCCGCGCGCCGACGGGCGGCTGCCGCGAGCGCCGATCGTGCACCCCGCGCTGTGCGGCTACCCCTGCGTGGAGCTGTGCGCGACGGCCGTCGCCTACAAGCTCGCGCAGGCGCTGTTCGAGGCCGCCGGGCGCGACGTGGGCGAGCTCGAGCAGGACCTCGATCTCGTGGCGCTGGCGACGATCGCCGACGTGGTGGCGCTGACCGGCGAGAACCGCACGCTCGTGCGCCGTGGCCTGCGCGCGCTGGCGGCCACGCGCAAGCCCGGGCTGCGCGCGCTGATGGGCGCGGCGCGAGTCGACCCCAGCCACGTCAACGAGCGTTCGGTCGCATTTGCGCTGGCTCCGCGGATCAATGCCGCCGGGCGCATGTACCGCGCGGACGCCGGGCTGGAGCTGATCCTCACCGAGGACCCCGAGCGCGCGGCGCAGATCGCGGCCGAGCTGGATCGCGCCAACGCCGAGCGCCGCCAGGTCGAGACGCGCATCCGCTACGAGGCCGAAGCGCAGATCGCGCAGATGGGCGAGCGGGGGGCATACGTGCTGGCGGGGGAGGGCTGGCACGCGGGCGTGATCGGCATCGTCGCCGCGCGCCTGGTCGAGCGCCACAACAGGCCGGTCGTGCTGATCGCGCTGGAGGGGGGCAGGGGCCGCGGATCGGGCCGCAGCATTGGCGCCTTTGACCTGCTCGCGGGGCTGAACGCGTGCAGCGAGCACCTGCTCGCTCACGGCGGGCACCGCGCAGCGGCGGGCCTGGAGATCGACGGCGCATGTGTGCAGGCGTTCGCCGCGGCGATGAGCGCGCACGCCGAAGGTGTCCTTGAGCCGGGCGATCTGACTGCGGTCGAGCGCGTCGACGCGGTGGTCGGCGGCGACGAGCTGGGCATGGAGCTGGCCGAGGAGCTGCAGGCGCTCGCGCCGTTCGGCCGCGCCAACCCCGGCGTCTCGCTGATGGTCGCCGACGCGACCTTCCACGACGGCCGCGCGATGGGCGAAGGCAAGCACGTGCGCTTCACGGTGCAGTCGCGCGGCGCCCGGGCGCGGGCGGTCGCCTTCGGCACCGGCGGCACGCTCCCGGTGGAAGACGGGCAGCCCGTCGAAGCGACGTTCACGCTGGAGGTCAACGAGTGGCGCGGGGTCTCAGAGCCCCGCCTGGTGCTGCGTCAGGCGATCGCAGCGCCCAGCCCGATCGAGGCCGCGCGGCTGGGGCAGGCCGCCGATGAGAGCGAGGACGAGCTGGTTCTGTTCGCGCTGCCCTGACCCGCTTCAATCCTGGTGGGCCGTCCCCTACCCTATGAACATGGCGGTTGCCAAGGAGCCCAACATCCCGCAGAGCACAGACGTCGCCGAGGAGCCACGTCCCGAGCGCCTGCCCGAGCCCGGCATCCAGGGGCCCGGCGGCAGCGGACGTGCGGCGGGCGGCGATCTCGTCGGCGTCGAGGATCGCCGCCAGCAGCGCCGCTCGACGCGGCGCCTTGACCTCTCAGAGCCCGAGCGGCGGCTGCTCAACGACCTGTTCGCGATCGTCTCCGAGCACGCGGCGGACTCCGCGGTGGAGATCGACCGGGGGCGCGTGCAGGACGCGTTCGTGTTCGCCTGCGAGCACCACGCCGCGCAACGTCGCAAGTCGGGCGAGGACTTCATCGTGCACCCGGTCGGCGTCGCGCGGATCTGCGCGGGCATGCGCCTGGACACCGAGACGCTGTGCGCGGCGCTGCTGCACGACACCGTCGAGGACACCTCGGCGTCGATCGAGGAGGTGCGCGAGCGCTTCGGCGAGGAGATCGCGGCGATCGTCGACGGCGTGACCAAGCTGACGGGCATCACCTTCCAGTCCCACGACGAGGCGCAGGCTGAGAACTACCGCAAGATGATGGTCGCGATGGCCACCGACGTGCGGGTCATCCTGATCAAGCTCGCTGACCGCCTGCACAACATGCGCACGATCGAGGCGATGCCCAAGCAGAAGCAAATCGACAAGGCGCGTGAGACGCTGGAGATATACGCGCCGCTGGCTCATCGCCTGGGCATCCATGCGCTGAAGTGGGAGCTCGAGGACCTCGCGTTCGCGACGCTTCACCCGCGCAAGTACCAGGAGATCAAGGGGCTGGTCGCCCAGCAGCGCGAGGACCGCGAGGGCTACGTCAGCCAGGCGGGCGAATACCTGGCCCGCGAGCTGGGCGAGCTGGGCATCCAGGCGCAGATCGCCGGGCGCGCCAAGCACTTCTACTCGATCTACTCGAAGATGACCAAGAAGGGCCGCGAGTTCAACGAGATCTACGACCTCACGGCGATGCGCGTGATCGTCGACTCGGTCAAGGACTGCTACGGCACCGTCGGCGTGATCCATTCGCTGTGGAAGCCCCTGCCGGGTCGCTTCAAGGACTTCATCGCGATGCCCAAGTTCAATATGTACCAGTCGTTGCACACAACGGTGATCGGTCCCGAGGGACGGCCGCTGGAGATCCAGATCCGCACGCAGGAGATGCACGAGATGGCCGAGTTCGGCGTGGCTGCCCACTGGGTCTACAAGGTCGGCCCCAACGGCGACAAGCAGGGCGGCGACGGCAGCGGCGGCGACGCCAAGCTGAAGTGGCTGCGCTCGATGCTCGACTGGCAGAAGGAGCTGTCAGACCCGCGCGAGTTCATGGAGACGCTGCGCACCGACCTGTTCGAGGAAGAGGTGTTCGTCTTCACGCCCAAGGGTCAGGTCAAGTCGCTGGCGGCGGGAGCGACGCCGCTGGACTTCGCCTACGAGGTGCACACGGAGATCGGCCACCGCTGCGTGGGCGCGCGCGTCAACGGCAAGATCGTGCCGCTGCACTACGAGCTGCGCTCGGGCGACATCGTGGAAATCCTCACGGCCAAGCGCGAGCGTGGACCGTCGCGCGACTGGCTGGCGATGGTCAAGACGACGCGCGCGCGCAACAAGATCAAGGCGTGGTTCAAGGCCGAGTCGCGCCAGGACACCGAGCACACCGGGCGCGACCTGCTGCAGGAGCACCTGCGCAAACAGGGTCTGCCGGCACAGAAGATCACCGGCTCGGCGATCCTCGCCGACGTGATCCGCGAGGTCGGCTACCGCAAGGCCGACGACTTCTACATCGCCCTCGGCGCCGCCAAGGTCTCGCCGAAGCTCGTCGTCAGCAAGGTGATGCAGCGTTTGAAGCAGGGCGAGGCCGCCGACGGCGACGACACCGCCGCCGACCTGCTGCGCGTCGGGCGCCAGCGCCGGCGTCCGACGAAGTCCTCCGAGCAGTACGGGATCAAGGTCGAGGGCGTCGAGGACGTGATGCTGCGCCTGGCCAAGTGCTGTCGCCCGGTTCCCGGCGATGAGATCGTCGGCTACATCTCACTCGGGCGCGGGATCACGATCCACCGCAAAGACTGCCCCAACGCGGCGCTGCTGGGCAAGGATCCCGAGCGCTTCACGAGCGTCTCCTGGGACGGCGACCAGTCGACCGCGTTCGTCGTGGAAATCCAGATCGACGCGTGGGATCGCCACCGGCTGCTGGAGGACCTCTCGCGGGTCTTCTCGGAGTCCGGCGCGAACATCCTCGAAGCGCGTTGCCTGTCCATGCCGCCGATGGTCAAGAACCGCTTCGTCGTCGAGGTCGCCGACACGCACACGCTCAAGGGCGCGATCACGCGCATGCGCAACATCGACTCCGTGTTCGACGCCTATCGCGTCACGCCCGGCGGTGGCGCCTAGCCCTTCCTCTTCAGGCGACGACGTTGATCGCGCCCGGCAGCACCGAGTAGCGCGCCTCGTCGACGTCGCCGAGGAAGTCGCCGTCGACCTGCAGCGGCAGCTTGCGCCCGTCGGCGCTGCGCACGGTCAGCTGCGACAGCGGCTGCAGGGCGGTGATGTTGCGGTGCCCGACGACGCGCGCACGCGGCAGCATCGCGCGCAGGCCGATCAGCGACACGCCGAGCGGCGTGGCGCGGTGCAGCACGGCGCCGACCAGGCGTCCGGAGCTCAGCGACGCGCCCTCTGAGATCTCCACGGGGCGGTCGTGGAAGTAGGTGAACGGCGAGCCGTTCTGCACGATCGTCGTGACCGCCTGCAGCGTGCGCTGGCCGTCCTGCACGTGCATCCGCGGGGCCCGTATGAGATAGCGGCGTACGAATGACGTGAGGGCCTTCCAGGCGAAGAAGTAGGGGCCGAAGCGCGCCTTCATATCCGGGCGCGCGTCGACGCCCTCGACGACGCTGGCATCGAGGCCCACGCCCGAGTTGAACGTGAAGCAGCGCTCGTTGACGACGCCGAGGTCGATCCTGCGCACGCGCCAGTCGTCGGCCATCGCCAGTAGGTGCTCGGTCGCGTCGACGAGCTCTCCGGGAATGCCGAGCATCTTCGCGAACACGTTGGCCGAGCCGCCGGGAAGCGCGCACAGGGGCGTCTCGCAGCCACGCAGGCCGTTGGCGGCTTCGTTGACGGTGCCGTCGCCGCCGAGCGCGACGACGACGTCATAGCCGTCGCGCGCGAGTTCGCGACACAGCTCGGTGGCGTGCCCGCGTGCGCGGGTGTCGATCGCGTCGACCTCGAAGCGCCCTTGCAGCGCGTGCACGACGAGGTTGCGCAGGCGGTCGGAGACGGTCGCGGCGTGCGGGTTGACGATCAGCAGCATGCGCCGCTTGTGCGCCACGCCGGCGGGCTGGCGGTCCGCGCGGTCGTCGGCAAAGCGCTGTTCGTGCTCGCGCAGGGGGATACTCATCTGCAGCGGCCTACACCGCTCGCGCGCGAGCGTTACCGTCCTGTGGCAAAGCGCGATGCTGGACGCAAAGCGGACTTGCCGTCGCCGCGATCGTTGCTAGACTTCGCGCCAGACATAGCTGGACACATCCAGAGGGGTGAAGGGACTGGCCCTATGAAACCCCGGCAACCACCGTCACGTCACAGCGGGAAGGTGCCAATTCCAGAGAGATGTGTGGCGAGCCTTCGCGCTCTTCGCACAAGTGACACAGCGAAGACAAGAGCGAAGGGAGCCCAATGGCTGTCAGTCATCTTCAGTGCAAGGAGTGCAAGGCGCAGTACCCGCTGGAGGCCGTATACGTGTGCGAGACGTGCTTCGGCCCGCTTGAGGTCGTCTACGACCACAGCCGTACCAGCGGCGACGTCGGCGAGCTGCGCCGGCGCATCCAGGGCGGGCCGCAGAACATCTGGCGCTACGCCGATTTCCTGCCGCTCGCGGGCGGCCCTCCCGGGCCGTCGGGACGGCTGGCCTCGCGCGTCGGCCTGCCGGCCGGCTGCACGCCGCTGATCCGCGCCGACCGCCTGGCCGAGCGCCTGGGCCTGCGCGAGGTGTGGGTCAAGAACGACGCGGCCAACCCGACGCACTCGTTCAAGGACCGCGTCGTATCGGTCGCCGTCACGCGCGCTCGTGAGCTGGGCTTTGAGACAATCGCCTGCGCCTCCACGGGCAACCTCGCAAACTCGGTGGCGGCCCACGGCGCGGCGCTCGGGCTGGACTCCTACGTCTTCATTCCCTCGAACCTTGAGGAGCAGAAGATCCTCGCGACGGGCGTCTACGGAGCCAAGGTCGTCGCCGTGGAGGGCAACTACGACGACGTCAACCGTCTGTGCACGGAGCTGTGCGCCGAACGCGACTGGGCGTTCGTGAACATCAACCTGCGCCCGTACTACGCCGAGGGATCCAAGACGCTCGCCTTCGAGATCGCCGAGCAGCTGGGCTGGGAGCTGCCCGATCGTTGCGTCGTTCCGGTCGCCTCGGGCTCGCTGTTCACGAAGATCGCCCGCGGCTTTGAGGAATGGCGCGAGCTGGGCTTGCTCGAGGGCGAGCTGCCGAGCATGAACGGCGCCCAGGCCCAGGGCTGCTCACCGGTGGCCAGCGCCTTCGCCGACGGCCAGGACGTCTGCCGGCCGGTCAAGCCGGACACGATCGCCAAGTCGCTGGCGATCGGCAACCCGGCCGACGGTCCCTACGCGCTGGACCTCGCCCGACGCACGGGCGGCGGCGTGGACGCGGTCACAGACGACGAGATCCGTGCGGGCATCAAGCTGCTGGCCGAGACGACCGGGGTCTTCACCGAGACCGCCGGCGGCGTCACGACCGCCGTGCTGGCAAAGCTCGCGGCGCGCGGGGATATCGACCCCGACGAGCGCGTCGTGCTGGTGATCACCGGCGAGGGCCTGAAGACGCTGGACGCCGTGCGCGGGACATTTGAGACGCACACGATCGCGCCCACGGTCGACGCGTTTGAGGCCGGGGTGCCGCAAACGGTCTCGGTCTGATGTCGGTGCTCGTGAAGATCCCGACGCAGCTGCGTGCCGCGGCGGGCGGCGAGGCCGAGACCCAGGTCGACGGCGCGACCGTGCAGGAGGTGCTCGACGGGCTGTTCGAGCGCCACGACGAGCTGCGCGCGCGCCTGTACGACGACAAGGGCGGCCTGCGGCGCTTTGTCAACGTGTACGTCGCCGGCGAAGACATTCGCTTCCTCGACGGGCTTGCCACGCCGGTCAAGGACGGATCGGAGCTGACGATCCTTCCCGCCGTAGCCGGCGGCTAGGGCGGCCTACTTCGCAGCGGCGGCGGCGTGGTGCGCTGGGCCCTTGGCTGACGCACTCGCGGGCGTGGAGCCGCTGATGCCGACCGTGGAGACGAGGCCGGCGGCGCACATCGCGGCGATTGTGAGCGCGCGCATGCGCTTGGGCATCAGCCAGCCGAAGTGGTGGCTCTGCAGCCAGGTTCTGAAGCCTGTGGCGGCCGAGGCCGCGACGATCGCGCATCCAGCACACATGCGCAAAGCCTAGCGCTGAGCTCAGGTGCGCTCGGCAGTGCCGGCGCGCCCCTCCAGGCGCTGGCGCAGCTCGGGGCCGCGCCCGGCGGCGACGGCGCGTGCGGCGCGCGCCTCGGTGAGCTCCAGGCCTTGGGATTGGGCGTAGTCGAGCAGGTTCTGGCGCTCCTCGCTCTCGCGCGCGGCGCGCAGGAACAGCCAGCAGAACAGGCCGAGCGTGAGAAAGGACTCCTCGACCATCATGATCGCCCCGGCGATGTTCTGGTCGGCCAGCGGCGAGATGTGGTGGACCGCGTCGCCGCGGCTGTAGAAGGGGTAGAAGACGGTTCCCGACCAGAGGAAGATGTTGCCGAGCACGGTGCCGGCGAGACGCACGGCGACGATGTAGAACAGACGCCCGAGGTTGCCGAACCAGCCCGGCGTGGGCAGCGGCCCGACCAGGCACATCCACATGTTGATGCCGAAGCCGAGGAACATCGCGTGCTCGAGCGCGTGCACGCCGGTATGGCGCAGCGCGGCCTGGTAGAGCACGGGGATGTGCCAGACGTATAGGTCGATTGTCCACAGCGGGAAGGCGATCGCCGGGTGCGAAAGCGCGCGCAGGCGGTCGAACAGCTTGATCCGCAGGATCGGCCCGATCACCGGGCCGGTGAGGCCGAGCACGATCAGCAGCGCGGCGATGTCGCCGACCAGCAGGTGCTCGACCATGTGCATGTACAGCAGCTCCTGGCTGGCCGAGTCCAGCGCGGTCAGCGCGGTGGCGATCACGACGAAGCCCGCGTAGAAGCAGGCCTGGCGCCAGCCGGGGACCGGGTGCTTGCTGCCAGCAAGCGCCTGCACGCGACGCGCGTAGAGCAGCGCCAGCAGAGCCAGCGGCCCGAGCTGCAGCGCGGCCTCGAGAACGGTTGAGACGGCGAGCGGGAGCGCGTGCATGCAGGCTGCAGGGTACGCCAGCGTGGGTGCCGGCGGTGGCAGGCCGAGCGCTGCGCTTAAGCGTTTCTTCGGAGGTCTTCAGGAACACGTGAGTAGCATGGGGTTGACTACGTCTATGAGTACGCAAACACCCAGTCGCTCCGCGACCGCCGAAGGCCACACCGAGCGCGTCGACGCGATCGCCTGTCTGGACGAGAGCGTTCGCCAGAAGGCGATAACCGAGCGTCCCAGCGGCCCCGGTCGTTTCCTTGAGGTCCAGGGCACGGGTGAGGCGCTGCTGATCCCGCTGGGCACCGGCGTGATGCACATCGGGCGTGGCCTGTCGGCCGACCTGCACCTCGATGAGAAGTCGGTCTCGCGGCGCCACGCGATGCTCGTGCCGCGACCGACGGGGGCGCGCCTGCTCGACGACCGCAGCTCAAACGGCACGTTCGTCAACGGCCGGCGCATCGTCCAGGCCGACCTGCACAACGGCGACGTCGTCGTGCTCGGCCGCGTCGTGCTGCGCTACCTGGAGATCTGAGCCGCGGCGCCGGGCGAAGGCCCGGGCGCGAACGCCGTGACCGGGTGCTCAGCTCCGGGCGCCTGGCGGTAACCGAACAGCTGATCTGAGCCTATACTGCGCGCTCGGCCGTCCGGTCACGTTCAACGAGCAGGGAGTTCAGATGAGAAAGTTGGTCGTCGCACTGGCCGCGCCCGTTTTGGTCATCGTCGCGCTGACCGGGTGCGGCAGCAGCAGTTCCACCAGCAGCTCCGCGACGACCGGCTCGACCTCGACGACGCCTGCCGTCAACGCCTCGATCGCCAGGCAGGTGCCCGCGGCGATCAAATCGAAGGGGACTCTGTCGGTAGCCACCGAAGCGCAGTACGCCCCCGACGAGTTCGTCGCGCCCGACGGCCACACCGTCATCGGCATGGACGCGGACCTGATGCACGCCGTCGGCGCCGTGATGGGGCTGAAGGCGAACCTGATCAACGCCGACTTCGAAACGATCATCCCGGGGCTCGCGGCCGGCAGGTACGACGTCGGCGCCTCGTCGTTCACCGACACCAAGGAACGCGAGAAGACGGTCGACTTCGTCGACTACTACACCGCGGGGATCTCCTTCTACGCCAAGTCCTCGGCCAACCCCGGGGTCAGCACCGTCGCTGATCTCTGCGGCAAGACCGTGTCGGTCGAGAAGGGCACCGTCGAGCAGGAAGAAGCGACCAAGCAGTCGGGCAAGTGCACCAAAGCAGGCAAGCAGGCGGTCAACGTGCTCGCGTTCCCCGGCCAGAACGCCGTCAACCTGGCGGTCGCCAGCGGGCGCGCGCAGCTCGGAATGGCCGACTCGACGGTCGCCGACTACCAGGTCAAACAGTCCGGTGGCCAGTTCAAGCTGATCGGCAAGACCTATGAAGACGCCCCGTATGGGTTCGCGATCCCCAAGAAGAGCGGCATGACGGCGCCGATCCAGGCCGCGCTGAAGCAGCTCATCGCCGACGGCACGTACACGAAGATCATCACGAAATGGGGTCTTCAGTCGGGCGCGATCTCTTCGCCGAGCATCAACGGCGCAACCGGCTGAGCAAGTGATCGAGTAGCAGCGGGTGTCCTCGGGTGAGGCGATTCCCGAACAGGCCGGGCGGCCCGAGGACATAACGGCCGTCCCGGTCCGTCGCCCGGGGCGCTGGGTGCTGGCCGCGATCGTGCTCGTAGTGGCCGTCGCGATCGTCCGATCGGTCGTGACGAACCCGAACTTCCAGTGGGGCGTCGTCGGCGAATACCTGTTCGACGGGCGCATTCTGCACGGCCTGCGCGTGACGATCGAGCTGACGGTGATCGCGATGGGGATCGGCATCCTGCTGGGCGTGCTGCTGGCGATCATGCGCCTGTCGCCCAACTGGCTCGTGTCCTCGGCCAGCTCGTTCTACATCTGGTTCTTCCGCGGCACACCGGTGCTCGTGCAGCTGCTGTTCTGGTACAACATCGCGGCTCTGTACCCGAAGATCGGGCTGGGCATCCCGTTCGGGCCGGCCTTCATCCACGCCGACGCGAACACGCTGATCACACCGTTCGCCGCGGCGATCCTCGGGCTGGGGCTCAACGAGGGCGCCTACATGGCGGAGATCGTGCGCGCGGGGATCATCTCGGTCGATCCGGGCCAGGCCGACGCCGCGCAGTCGCTGGGCATGACGCGCCTGCAGACGATGCGCCGGATCGTGCTGCCCCAGGCGATGCGCGTGATCATCCCGCCGACGGGCAACGAGACGATCTCGATGCTCAAGACGTCCTCGCTGGCGAGTGTGATCGTGGTGACCGAGCTGCTCTACGCCTCACAGCTGATCTACTCGGTGAACTTCAAGACGATTCCGCTGCTGATCGCCGCGAGCTTCTGGTACATCGTCTGCACGAGCGTGCTGTACGTCGGGCAGTACTACCTCGAGCGCTACTACGGCCGCGGCGCGCGCGATCGTGGCGCGACACCGCTTCAGCGCATCCGCGCAGGGCTGCTGTCCGTCCGCCACCAGCCCTCGCAATGACGCCGCCGATGGTCAAGGCCGAGGCCGTGCACAAGCGCTTCGGGCGCCTGGAAGTGCTCAAGGGTGTCTCGCTGGAGGTGGCGGCGGGGGAGGTGATGTGCCTGCTGGGGCCATCGGGCTCGGGCAAGTCGACGCTGTTGCGCTGCATCAACCACCTGGAGAAGATCAACTCCGGGCGCCTATCGGTCGACGGCGAGCTCGTCGGCTATCGCCAGGTCGGCGAGAAGCTGCACGAGCTGCGCGAAGGCGAAGTCGCGCGCAAGCGCTCGCAGATCGGCATGGTCTTTCAGCACTTCAACCTGTTCCCGCACATGACCGCGCTGGACAACGTCACCTGTGCGCCGATGCGCGTCAAGAACGAGTCCCGCGACGGGGCTGAGGCGCGCGCGCGAGAGCTGCTGGACCAGGTCGGCCTCGGCGACAAGGTCGACGCCTACCCCTCACAGCTCTCCGGCGGCCAGCAGCAGCGCGTGGCGATCGCCCGCGCACTGGCGATGGAGCCGAAGCTGATGCTCTTCGACGAGCCCACCTCGGCGCTTGACCCCGAGCTGGTCGGCGACGTGCTGGCGGCGATGCAGCAGCTGGCGCGCGACGGCATGACGATGATCGTGGTCACGCACGAGATGGGCTTTGCCCGCGAAGTAGCCGACACAGTCGTGTTCATGGACGCCGGCGTCGTCGTCGAGTCGGGCAAGCCGGCGGACGTGCTGAGCGATCCCCGACACGAGCGCACGCGCGCATTCCTCTCGAAGGTGCTCTAGCTCGTCGCCGGCACAGGCGAGTCAGCTGCTCTGAGCCGCCGCGAGCTCCTTGCTCATCAGCGCTACCGTCTTGACCGATCCGTGCGCCAGCCGGCCGACCTCGTGGTAGCCGCGCGCGGCGTGAAACGCCAGCGAGGCGTCGTTGCGCGGCTCGATGTTGACGTCGCAGACCATCCGCTGCAACGGCGCGGCCACCGTCTCCATCGCGTCGTACAGCCGGGCACCGATGCCCTGGCGCCGGGCATCTGCGGCGACGGCGATCCTGTCTAGGTAGAGGAAGCGCTCGTAGTGCTCGCCGAACCGAGTGTAGTTGGCGCTGTCGTAGTCGGTCCCCGAGGCGACGGCGATCGCGAAGGCGACCACCTCGCCGTCGCTGTCGGCGACGAGGCAGCGGTGCGCGAGCGCGAGGATAAAGCGCAGGCGCTGCTCGTCCAGCGGGCTGAGCTCCGCCACAGAGGCGGCGTTGAGCTCCAGCAACCGCGGCCAATCCTCCTGCGTGGCGTCGCGCAACTGCATCGACGGGCCGGCCATCGTGCTCCCTTCCAACGGGGTTCGGGTGCGCCCACCATATGCCCGGCGATGGGGGAGGGGGGCCTGGGCGGGAACGACTGAGGCCTAGTGCTGGATCGGCGCGCCGAGCAGGCCGGCCACCGCGCCGATCGTACCGGCGCCGAGCAGCGTCAGGACGACGCCACGGCGCAGCAGCAGCAACGCGATCGCAGCTGCGGCGAGCACCACGTACTGCCAGCTCTCGCCAAGGGCGCCGGTGAGCGGGATCGCCGAGCCGATGATCGCCCCGGCTGCCGCCGGCGCTGCCCCGGCGAGGAAGGCGACTACACGCTGATTCACGAGCAGCCGCTCGAAGCGGTTGGCGCCGAGAAGGATGAACGAGAACGAGGGAGCGAACGCCACGAGCGAGGCCAAGAGCGCCGCCGGGACGCCGCCGGCCGCGTACCCGACGGCCGTGACGGTGTGGGTGACCGGGCCCGGGGTGACCTGGCCGAGCGCGACGGCGTTGAGAAACTGCCCGTGAGTCATCCAGTGATACGTGCTCACGGCGTCCGTCTGCATCAGCGGGACGATCACGAAGCCGCCGCCGAAGGCCAGCGCTCCGACCTTCAGGGAGGTCCAGACCAGCGCGCCGGTCCCGCCGGGATCGGCCACGGCGGCGAGCAGCGGCCAGCTGTGCAGGCCCGCGATGTCTCGCGCCAAGCCGCGCCATGCCAGCTCGATCGCGCCGCAGGCCAGCAGTACGAGCACGAGCCAGGAGCCGGCCGTCGCAGCGGCGAGAGCGCCAACGAGGGCGTACGCCGAGATGCGCATTCGAGCGTCGCTGCTCCTTCGCCAGAGCGGCAGCGCCACGCCGAGCCCGGCGCCGATCGCCACCGGCGCGACGGCCGCGCCGGCGCCCATGCCGGCGCCGCGTATCCACGCCGGCGGCGAGTTGGCGAGGAACAGCGCGGAGAGCGCGAGGATCAACACGAGGCCGGGGAGGACGAAGCCGAGGCCGCCGACGACCGCGCCCTTGGTTCCGCGCAGCCGCCAGGCGAGGTAGATCGCAAGCTGCGTCGAGGCCGGCCCGGGCAGCAGGTTGGTCGCCGCGATCGCCCGCTCGAACTGCTCGTCGCTCAGCCAGCCCTGCTCTGTCACGCAAAGCTGGCGAAACAGCGCGATGTGCGCGGGCGGTCCGCCGAACCCGATACAGCCGATCCGGCCCCACTCGCGAGCGATCTCGGCGAGTGGACGCTGCGAGGGCGTCGAGCTCATCGCGGCAGCGTAGTCGTCAATCGCACAGGGCCTGGCTGGGACTGAGGATTGCGAGCGCGATCGCGATCGCGCTCGCGTCAGGTAGGTTCAACTCACCCAAGAACGAGAGGAGCAACTCATGGCATACCTGATCACGCACTTCTGGCCGGGGGCTACCGAGGACCAGTACAACGCGACCGTCGCTGTGGTGCACCCCCCTGGAGGTCTGCCCGAGGGCCAGGTCTACCACGCAGCCGGTCCGACCGACGGCGGCATCCTGATCACAGCCGTCTGGGACTCCAAGGAGCAGGCCGAGAGCTTCGTTCACGACAAGCTGATCGCGAGCATGCCGATCGCGGGGGGCTTTGAGGGTCAGCCCGAAGAGCGCAGCGCCGAGATCGCGAATCTCCTGACGGCGTAAGCGGCGCGTACGGCCGAGCTGGGTGGTCGTTCTCTTGTTCCTCAACCTCTCTGCGCGCGCCACTCCTCGACGCCGACGCCGAGGAGTGGCTGGGACCGGCCGTCGCGCGCGCGGGACTACGCCCGGAAGAAGTCGTGGTCGAGGTCACCGAGCGCTTCGGCGGGCGTGCGGCGGCGGTTCTCAAGCGCTTGAAGCGGAGCGACCGACTGAAGACTCATGTGCGCCCGGCAAGATTCGAACTTGCGACCTCTCGCTCCGGAGGCACGGGGCCGAGAGCGCCCGAACGGCGCAATCCCGCATGGGGATCGGGATTGCCGTATGACGTCGGTGGCGCGAGACTCTCGGCGGATTGCAGCGATTTGCGGACGATTCAGGGCGAAGTGGCAGCGCTGCCATTTCGACGTCGTGGCCAGCCATCGCTTAGCGGCGTCGCGGTTGGGCTGGCGTGGGGTCCCATCCGAGCGGAAGGCCATCCTGACTCGCTGTGGAGGATGAGCCAACCGTCGGCGAGACGACCGATCCTGAGTCCAGAGGGGTTGTTCTGCTCGATGCCGTCTGGCGCGGGAAGATCGTCCGCGACCATCCCGAGGTCGCGTCTTACCTGCGCGAGATCCTGCGGGCCGTCGCCGCGCCTGATCATGTCGGCCCCGATCCGACCTTCAAAGCGCGCACCCGCTATTACGCTCGTGGCGTCGGGCCGAGCCGCTGGCTGATGGTGGTCGTAAGCTATGAGCAGACGCCAGCGCGGATCGTGTCGGCGTTCGCCAACCGGAAGGACCCCAGATCATGGAGCGCGTGAACATCACGATCGGGCCCCTGAGCTTCGATCACGCCGACTACGACTCTGATAACGACGTGCTCTATCTGCACGTCGGCGAGCCGCAGCCAGGGGAGGGCGAGGAGACGCCCGAGGGCCATGTCGTTCGCTACGCCCCCGGAACGAGCCGCATCGTTGGCCTTACTGTTCTGGGAGCCCGCGAGATCCTTGACCGTTACGGACATCTGGCGGTCACGGTGCCGGAGACCGTGGAGACGACCGCTGAGCAGCTAGCTCCCGCGCTCGCTGCGGTCTAAACGCACTCTCCGTCGCTCTCGCCTGGACATCACGGGCCGGGTGCTCACAGCACGCGATTCGATTCCCCGGAACCCCGGCGTCCTCCGGAACGCATAGCGTCTCGTTCATGGCAGGAGCCGAGTTCGTTCGAGCCGACCTTCACGTCCACACGTTTCGGGACGGGGATCGCGAGCCGAGCCCCGATTTGGACGAGATGGGGCACATCGACCCCGCGCTCGCACTGCGCGTGTATCGGCAGGCGATGCGGAGAGGGGATGGAGAGAAGGTGGCCCTGAAGGCGCTGGTGGAAGGTCTGCAACCCGGCAGGCATCATGTGTAGCGACGGAGCGGTCCGGTAGCGCCATCATCGGGGACGCTGCGGATTGTTGATGTCGTGCGGAGTCTTGATCGCGAGGCATTCCTCCGCACACCCGCATATGTGTCCAGTGGCATGGTCCCGAAGGGGGGTTCGTTTCCTTCCTCCTCTTCCTGGATGAAGGCTTCGGCTTCCGGGACCGTATCCAAGCGCACCAAGTCGCCACCGTCGTCTAGGTACTCCGAGGCCGCCGCGCAAGCCATCGCCACGATCGAGTCTCGCACTGACTCCATTGTCTGAAAGCTGTAGAGCGTGTCATCGAGAAATCGCCCCGAGATGTGCATCTCTCCGGCCGCGATCTTGACAACAAACCCGACGACCTGTTCTCCGCGTGTCCGCAGTTCTGTGATTTCGCCGAAGCCCGCTGAATCGCAGCCAACGAACCCATGCAGATCGATGAGATGGATCAATACGACATCGCCCTCGATCAGCGCCAAGCGCTGAGCCTGTGCCAGGGGCCACACATGCGGCGGCGGCAACAGAGGGTTTGGCCTCTCGAGCAGGCGCAGATGCACGCCTATTCCGAGATGCCCTGGTCCGCGCGTGTGTGCCCGCATCACGTCGAGCGCGTCTTGGGCCGAGGTCGGGAGCGCCTCGTCGCCATCGCCCTGGATCGCGACCACAAGATCTGTCGGGCTCGCCACGACGACGCCCTCGCCTTGCTCTTGAAGCTCGGTGATCCCTTGCGTCCATGCTCGATGTAGTGAGGATGGCCGCCCGACTCGATCAGGCGCGGGCGCTCGGGATCGGTGCAGATGATCACGTCCGACACTCGCACGCAAGACGTCAGATCCGCGACGAGCGCGGGTTCTCCCGCTTCGCAGACCCTTTGCGCGATGGCCAGCGTCGCCGTGAACCCGGCCTGATTGTGCAGCGCGGGTGGGGCTGCCATGTTCTTCGCGAGCTGGCGGATCGCGTAAGGGTGGAGAAGCCTCCACGCGAGAGCGTCACCGAAGAGGCGCAAGAGTCTCAGATGCTCGCGCTCAGGCGACTCCCGATCCGCGAACGCAGTCGGCTCCACGGCCACTATCTCATCGGCTAGGCGGCGCTGAAACGCCCACAGGGCGTTGGCGTCATCGATCGCGTCAAAGGCGACTAGCAGCTCCTCGCGGACACCGCGCAACTCGGCTCCTCGGGTCTCGTTTGGCACAGAAAGCACGGTACGGTACTGCTGTCCGGCCCCAGTGGCCGCTGAAGCGTCCGTACTGGCAGTCGGTGGCAGACGAGTGCTCAGACGACAGATTTTGGCGGCGCGCGCCCGATCCAACCGATCTCAAAACCCGCCAGTGAGCAGCCATTTACTCGACGCGCCCGGCAAGATTCAAACTTGCGACCTCTCGCTCCGGAGGCGCTGGGTTCATAGGCCGGAATCCCGCACCAGCATTGGGATTTCGGCCTATTCGCCGCTGATCGTGGGCATCCGTCGTGTCCAGTGTTTCCGGACGATTTGGGAGGGTTTTGGCCAACGGTTGGCCAAAACTCTGCCCTGACCCGATGCCTATGATGAAGGTGATGCCTGAGCCTCAGAATCCGCATGTCAGCGTCCGCCACGAGGACGACGCGTTCTGGGCGACCGTGGAGCAGTTCCCCGGTGTGCTCGCGACGGGTGATGACCTCGACGAGCTGCGGGAGAGCCTGCAGGAAGGGATCGCGCTGTTGCTCGCGCGTCCGGGCGAGGAGCCTCCGGCGATGAGGTTGGGAGCGTTGCAGCTGGAGCCCGTCGCGATGAGCGCTGGCGCCGAGCTCGTCTACGCCTGACGTTTCTGCCGTGTCGGCCGCGTTGCCGCTCCACGTCTACGGCAGCACCGAGGGGTGGGGCTTGGGTGGCGCGGACGCTTGCCGGGACGGGACCTAGTATTGGCGTATGAAGGAGGTGCCGATGGATCTGCCTGGTGCGGAGCTGGTGCGTGCGGGCCTTGACGATCTCGCCGCGGGAAGGGAGACCGAGGCGGGGCTGCTGGTGGCGGTTGCGGCACCGAGGCTGCGTGCGCTTGGCTACACCGTGCCCGCAGGTGGGGGGGAGGAGCCCTCGCACCGGCTGTATGAGCTGCTGGCCGGCGAGGAGGGAGCGCACAGTCGCTACAACGCGCTGATCGGCCGGGCGGTGAGCTTCGCGCGGGCGGCAGAGCATGCGTCCTCCCGTTGACGAGCAGCGGATCCGGCAGCTGGCGGACGAGCTCGCGAGCGTTGCGCACGCCCCGGTACGCGTCTATCTGACGGGTGGCTCGACGGCTGTAATCGAGGGGTGGCGGGCCTCCACGATCGATGTGGATCTGCGGTTCGAACCGGAGGGCGATGAGCTGCTCCGCGCGCTCCCAACGGTGAAGGAGCGGCTGGGGATCAACATCGAGCTGGCCTCCCCCCCGGATTTCATCCCGGAGCTCCCGGGATGGCGGGACCGCAGCCCGTTCCTGTTCCGCTCCGGGCACATCCAGGTGCATCATTTCGACCTGTACTCCCAGGCGCTGTCGAAGATCGAGCGCGGCTTCGCCCAGGACCTCACCGACGTGCAGGCGATGATCTCCGACGGGCTGGTGGACCCCGTCAGGCTGCGCGGCTTCTACCAGCAGATCGAGCCGGAGCTGTTCCGCTACCCAGCGATCGACCCACCCGCGTTTCGCAGCAGAGTCGAGAGCGCGCTCGCCGACAGTCCGGGATGAAGCTCGCGCGGACCGCCCGCTCCCGCGCTCGCCCGTCCGGGCGAGGAGCCACCGGGGGTGACGCTGGGAGCGTTGCACCTGGAGCCCGTCGCGATGAGCGCTGGCGCCGAGCTCATCTACGCCTGACGGACGCACAGAGCGGCGAGCAGACCGTCCGGCGCTGACGGTGCGGGGTCAATCGGCGCGCCGCGCAGCCGTCGGTCAGTTCTTCCGTGCGATCTTGGACAGCGCATTACAGTGCGCCGATGGTCCACGATTGCGAGGCGGAGGTTTGGCGGACCAAGGACGGGCGCGCGTGGCGTATCGGATGCCGCGCAGAGATTGCCTGGATTGACGAGAACACGCCCAGCGGGTTAGCGATCACGTCTGCGATTCCCCCGGTGTTCGAGGCCTACGCCACCCTTGAGTTCCCTGGCAGCGGTGACCACGACTCCTCGTCGGAGCGCGAGGATCCCGACCGCCACAACGCCAGCGTGCTGAGCGTGCTCAGCGAGCACACGGCGGCGCAGCCGTGGTGGCTGGGCTATCTCGAGATAGGCGACGATACGGACGTTGTTTTCCGTGATGCGCCCAAGGTGAGGACGCGCATTGGATGGGAGTACGTCCTGATCGAGGCGGGCCCTGAGCAGGCAGGTGTATGGCGCGAGGACGCGGACTGGAAGGGTGTTCTGCCAGACCTGATGTTCCCCGCCGATCACTCGTGGCTCGTCTCGACCCTGTGGGACGACGACTGGACGTGCATTGGCGGGTCGAGGGAGCTGGTCGATGCGTTCCTGGCCCATCCCGACCTGAGACACAGGGTTCGTGAGGTCGATCCATCGGACAGCGACGCGACCCCGCCCGGGCATACCGCAATATGACCGGTGCGGCGCGCTGACACCGCCCAAAGCACGGGTTTTTGGCGCGGCATGCCCGGCTGGTGTTAGGCGCCCATAATCCCGATATGGCGCGCCACACGCGACAGATCATCGGCGGCGCTGTCGCGTTCGTGGGCGGGATCATTCTGGGTCGCGCCAACGTCGCGCACGGCTCAGTCCATGACGCGCTCTTTGTGATCTCGTGGGCCGTCTATCTGTCCGGCATCGTGCTCTTCATTGTCGGCCTAGTGGTTCATCCGGATAGTTCGTTGGCTTATGCCTCGAGTACCTTGCCGGTGTAGGTCCACTTGAAGGGTTTGGCGGTTTGGTTGTAGGTCTCGATGAAGGCGAGCATCTGCTCGGCGAGATCGTCTTCGCTGGTGAAGGTTCCGGCTCCGCTCGATCGTCCTCGCCGATCTCGATGCGCTTCGCCACAGCAGGCATACCAAACCCCGATCATCGCTGGACACCACCAGCAACCAGGTTCAGCAAAACCTACAAGACCCCTGCAACCACACGCGAATTAAGCGGATGATCTACTATAGTAGGTGTTCAGCCTGCACGCCGGTGGTCGCCATCACAGCCCGAGGACCAGGTCGCGTACGGCCGCCGGCTGGGAGAGGAACGGGTGGTGGGCGGCGTCGAGTTCCACGACGCTGCCCGCGCGACCGGCGAACTCGCGTTGCAGCTCGGCGGGGGTGCCTCTGTCTTCGACGCAGACGATGTACGTCGAGGCTGTGTGCTGCCAGGCCGCTGACTGCACCGGCTGCTCGAGCACGTGCAAGCTCTGCCGGGCCGTCTTGTGCGTGGCCTCTCGCTGGATCTCCAGATCGCAGTCCTGCAGAAACGTCTCGGCCAGGGCGTCCGGCCGGACGGTGAACGTGCCGGCCTCGGGATCGATGGCGAGAAACGGGGCGGGCTCCTCCCCGCCGAACGAGGACAGGCTCTGCCCCAACTCCGGCAGGTAGCTGGACACAAGCAGCAGATGGTGCACGGTGCCGATGCCCGCAGCTGCCTCCGCGGTGACGATCCCGCCGTAACTATGGGCGACCACGACGGTTGGCTCGTCACTCGCAGTCAATACTTGCCGGACCGCAGCGACATCCTCGGCCAATCCAGGTCCTCCCGCACCCGTCGGCTCACCCGTCTCGCCGCAGCTCGGCAGGGCGGGCGCCTCGCTGGCGACGCCCCGCTCGGCCAGCAGCTCACCAGTTCGATGCCACCACCACGATCCGTCCTTGACGCATGCCCCATGCACGAAAACGACCCTCATCATGACCTCCTCGGTTGTTCCGATGTGCCGTCAGCAATAGTAGACGTACTCTTCGTTACGTGAAAAGATGACGCGATGGGTAGGCACCGGCAACCGCAGATAAGGCAGCGGCTTCTCGACGCATGCACCGACTACGCGCTCGAGCACGGGCTCCCCGACCGGCTCGAGCCCCTGGCGACCGCCGCAGGCACCTCGAGCCGGATGCTGATTTACCACTTCGGGACGCGTGATGGACTGCTCCGCGAGATCCTCGGACAGGCCCGGCAACGCCAGGTCGAGGCCTTCACCGACCTCATACGCCTGCGACCCGAAGAGGCATACCCGGTGACTCTGGCCCGCGCGTGGTCCGCGATCTCCGGGCCCCCGGGCGAGCCCTACCTCCGTATGTTCACCCGGCTGCACGACACTGCGGGAGAACCACTCTGGCCCGGCTTCCGACGGACCGCGACCACCGACTGGCTCGCACCGCTCGAGGACGGCCTGCGCAGCCTCGGGCGACCCGAGCTGGCCACCGTCGTACTCGCCGTCATCCGTGGCCTCCTCATGGACCTCGACGCAACCGGCGATACCGCACGCACGAACCAGGCCTTCGACGACTTCCTCACCACGATCGACAGCCCCCTCCGCTCCCAGTGAGGCCCGACAGTAGTCGCGGCGCATCCAGCGTCCTGCTTTCCGATGGAAGAGGAGCGTCGGCGGCGACATGCCCGGAGTCTTGGATCGCGCGGAAAGCAGACCCTCCCGACGTAGCCAGCGAGACGCCCGAGATGGACGAGGAGGAGCAGTCTCGGATGGCTCTACGCAGACGCCTCCTTCGTCGACAAAGCAGGTGCCCGCGCGCAAATATCCAAGGCCGCAAATGGACAAGCCACTTCAGGAGCGCTGCGCTAGCGGCCTGAAAGGTAGCCGGGGCCGGGCGCGATGAGCGCGATCGTGACCGCGAACGCGGCCCGTCGCTATCAGGCCCGCTTTACCGGCGCCTCTGGGCGCGAGGCCTCGATCGACTCGCCCTCGACCAGCGCTCGCAGCTGCGCCTTCTCATGCTCACCGCGGCGCATCGCCTGACGGTAGACGCGCAGCGCGAGCTCCGGGTCGGTGTGGCCCATTTCGTCCATGACCGTGCCGGGGTCCTCCCCGAGCGCGTACAGCAGCGAGCAGAAGGTGCGGCGCAGCGAGTGCGGCGTGATGCCCCCCGGGAGGGGAGGCAGGCCCTCCGCTTCCAGCCGTGCGTTCGCGCGGGCGAGAGCGCCCGACCCGGGCTTCTCCTGCCCGTCCTTCACGCTCGCCGGTCGGCCGAGCACCCGACTCCGGAAGTTGTCCGGGCTCATGCGCCCACCGCTGCGTGTGGCGAATACATAGCTCGCCTGCGCGGCGTCCTGATGGCGACCACGGAGTGCGAGCAGCTCGTCTCGAAGCGCGCCGCGGATCTTGACCTTTCGTCGCCCAGCGTCCGTCTTCGCCTCGCCTACCGCGAGCCAGCCACCGGCGAGGTCAACGTCGCGCCAGCGAAGCGCGCAGAGCTCCCCGATCCGCAGCCCGGCGAACACGAGCACGGCGATCATTGCCCGGCGCTCGATGTGCCTCCGGTCTTTCGGAGCTTTGCGGTCGAGCTCGCCGGCGGCGTCCAGCAGCGCGGTGATCTGCCCGGCGCCGTCGAGATAGGAGCGGGCCGGGGCCCGTTCGCGGACACGGAGGTCCCTGTCACGGGCCGAGTTGTGGTCGATCAGCTTGCGTTTCACCGCGCGCTCGAGGATCGCTCCGAGCAGGGTGAGAGTCATGTTGATCGACCGTGCTGAGAGCGACTCGCCCTTGCCGATTTCCTTGCCCTTGTCGTAGATCACGCCCGCGCGCTTGCCGGCGATGTAGCGCTCGATCGTGGCGAAGGTGATCGCGTCGAGGCGCAGCTCGTTGAGGTAGGGAGCGAGGTGGACGGTCAGCCGCCACCAGTAGTCCGCCTGGGTGCTCTCGGCGAGCTGATCCTTGGTGAGCGTCCACCATTCGAGCCCGAACTCGCCGAACGTCGGCACGCTCTCGGGCTGCGGTACCTCGCCCACCTGGAGCGCGCCCGGCAAGATTCGAACTTGCGACCTCTCGCTCCGGAGGCGAGCGCTCTATCCACTGAGCTACGGGCGCAGACGACGCGCGCGGGCGCGCCTCGGCTGTGGCGAGAGCTTACCGCCGCGCAGAGCCGGTCAGGATGCTGCGAGGGGGCCTTCGACGGCGCAGGCAAGCCGCGGACGGCGGGGCGAGACAGCCCGCCGTCAGGCGGCGAGCTCGCAGAGCTCTTCCAGCTCGATCAGCGCCCGGTCTTCGTCGGCGATGCACCCCGGACAGGCGACGCCCAGGTAATCGCCCTCGCGCGTCACGAGCATCCCGGCCCCGCGCGCCGCTACCGTAGCCCCATGGATCTGTCCCTGTTCTTCGCGGGCACAGGCGGGTCGGTGCCGGGTGCGCGACGCGGGCTGCCCGCGATCCTGCTGCGCCGCGGCGGCGACCGGCTGCTGTTCGACTGCGGCGAAGGCACGCAGCGCCAGCTCGTGCGCTCGGTCGGGCTCGTCGACATGGAATGCGTGTTCATCACCCACTTCCACGCCGACCACTGGCTCGGGCTGCCCGGGATGCTCAAGTCCTTCGCGCTGCGCGAACGCGACCAGCTGCTGACCGTCTACGGCCCGCGCGGACTGAACGAACTGATGGGCCTGATGCGCAGCATCTACGGCCGGCTGCCGTATGAGCTGAGCATCGTCGAGCTCGAGCCCGCGCAGACCGTGCAGCGCGACGGCTATCTGGTCGCCGCCGTGCCGGTCAGCCACCGCGCTCCGTCCTCGTTCGGCTACGCGATCGTCGAGCAGCCGCGCCCCGGGCACCTCGACGCGCAGCTGGCCGAGCAGCTCGGCGTCAAGCCCGGGCCCGACTTCGGGCGCCTGCAGCGCGGCGAGAGTGTCGACGGCGTCAGCCCCCAGCAGGTCATGGGTCCCGAGCGCGAGGGCCGCAAGGTCGTCCTCTCCGGCGACACCGAGCCGTGTGAGGCGCTGGCGATCGCCGCGCACGAAGCCGACGTGCTCGTGCACGAGGCGACGTTCACCGAGGAGGAGGCTGACCGCGCGCGCCTGACCGCCCACAGCACCGCCAGGCAGGCCGCCGAACTGGCGCGCGACGCCGAGGTGCGGCTGCTCGCGCTCACGCACATGTCCACGCGCTACGCCGGCGGGCAGCTGCGCGACGAGGCGCGCGCTGTGTTCGCCGCCACCGAGGCGCCGCGCGACTTCGACACGATCGAGGTGCCGTTTCCCGAGCGCGGTCCCGCCACGCTGTTGCGCTGGTCTGAGCGCCAGGCGCGCGAGCGGGCCGCCACCGGGGAGGCCGACGAGCCCGCCGAGACCGTCGCAATGCCCTGATACATTGGCGAAGATCCTTTAACCCGGTCCTGTGAGGCCAGGAAGGAAGAGATGGACTCCAGCAGCGAGAAGGTCGTCCTCCGCGAGGGGGACGTTCAGCGAGCGCTCACGCGCATCGCTCACGAGATCGCCGAGCGCAACCCGCCAGATCGCGCGCTTGCCATCGTCGGCATCCATCGTCGCGGAGCTTTCCTCGCACACCGCCTGAGGGATCTGCTCGAGGGCCTGCACGATGCCGCGATCCCGCTCGGGGACTTGGATATCGGCTTCTACCGCGACGACGTCGCCAGCCGTCCCGACGCGCCCGTCGTGCACGCCTCGCACATCGACTTCGACGTAACCGGGCGCACCGTCGTGATCGTCGACGACGTGCTCTTCACCGGGCGCACCGTGCGCGCCGCGATCGAGGCGCTGTTCGACTACGGCCGCCCCGAGCGCGTGCAGCTCGCCGTGCTCGCCGACCGCGGCCATCGCGAGCTGCCGATCCGCCCCGACTACGTCGGCAAGAACCTGCCCACCTCGCGCGCCGAGCACGTGCACGTCCGCGTCCGCGAGCTCGACGGACTCGACGAGGTCGCGATTGCCCCCGCGGCGTTGGAGGTCGCATGACCATGCAGCACCTTCTCTCGATCGAGGACCTCGACCGCGCCGGCATCGAGCGGATCGTCGAGCAGGCTGCGCGCTTCGCCGAGGTCTCAGACCGCGAGATCAAGAAGGTCCCCGCGCTGCGCGGGCGGATGGTGCTCAACCTCTTCTACGAGGCCTCCACGCGCACGCGCAGCTCCTTCGAGCTCGCCGCCAAGCGGCTGTCCGCCGACGTCGTCAACTTCGCCGCCAGCGGATCAAGCGTCGAGAAGGGCGAGTCGCTGAAGGACACCGTGCTGACGCTCAGCGCGCACAAGCCCGATGCGATCGTCCTGCGCACGCCGTGGGCCGGCGCCGCCGAGCTCGTCTCCAAATGGTGCAGCGCCGCGATCGTCAACGCCGGCGACGGCAAGCGCGAGCACCCCACGCAGGCGCTGCTCGACGTCTACACGCTGCGCAGCCGCCTCGGCGAGCTCGACGGCGCGTCGATCTGGATCATCGGCGACGTCGCGCACTCGCGCGTCGCGCGCTCGAACATCATCGCCTTCCAGCGCATGGGCGCCAAGGTAACCGTCGCCGGGCCGCCGACGCTGATCCCGCGCGGGATCGAGGCGCTCGGCTGCGACGTGCGCTTCACGCTCGACGAGCTGCCCTCCGCCGACGTCGTCTACACGCTGCGCATGCAGCGCGAGCGCATGAGCGAGACGTGGGTGCCCTCGCTGCGCGAGTACGCCTCCTGGTATCAGGTCAACGGCAAGCGCCTGTCGCCGCGCCAGGTGCTGATGCACCCCGGGCCGGTCAATCGCGGCGTGGAGCTCTCCGGCGAGGTCGTCGACTCGCCCCAGGCCGTCATCACCGCGCAGGTCGAGGCCGGCGTCGTCGTGCGCATGGCCGTCCTCTACGAGCTGCTCGCCGGAGCCAGCGCACCCTCGACCTCGCCCTCGTCGGGGCGGCCCGAGGCCGCCGGCGCGGCGATCGGCGAGCGCCAGCCCGCGTGATGGCCGCCAACCCGCTCGTACACGGCCCGCAGCAGCCGGCCGACATGCTCCTGCGCGACGTCCACGTGCTCGATCCGCGCGCGGGCGTCGACGGCCGCCACGACGTGCGCGTGCGCGCCGGGGAGATCGCCGAGATCGCCCCGCCCGGCACGCTCGCCCACCAGCCCGACGAGGAGTTGCTGGAGGGCCAGGGGCGCCGCCTGCTGCCGGCCTTCTTCGACCCGCACGTGCACATGCGCACACCAGGCCACGAGCACAAGGAGGACCTCGACAGCGGCACGCGCGCCGCCGCCGCCGGCGGCTACGCGGCAGTCCTCGCGATGCCCAACACCGACCCCGTCCTGGACTCCGCGCCGCTGCTTCGCTCACTGCGCGACACAGCCGCGCGCGAAGCGCGCATATCAATCGGTTTTCTGCCCTGCATCACACGCGGCCTGCAGGGTGAGCAGCTCACCGAGATGGCCGAGCTGCGCCAGGAGGGGGCCGTCGGCTTCACCGACGACGGCATGCCCGTGCAGAGCGCCGGAATGCTGCGCAAGGCGCTTCAGTACCAGCGTCTGTGCGGCGGCGTGATCGCCCTGCACGAGGAGGACCCGACGCTCTCGCGCGGGGGATGCGTGCACGAGGGAGTCGTCAGCGCCGCGCTGGGCATCGGCGGAATCCCCA
This sequence comes from Solirubrobacteraceae bacterium, assembly GCA_017882375.1. Classification (GTDB taxonomy): domain Bacteria; phylum Actinomycetota; class Thermoleophilia; order Solirubrobacterales; family Solirubrobacteraceae; genus Palsa-744. Next base: position 57,384 of record JADGPP010000004.1, read on the forward strand.
CGATCAGCGAGTCGACGATGGTCGCCCGCGACGCCGCGCTGGCCGGCTACGAGGATGCGCGCGTGCACTTCCAGCACCTCAGCTGCGTCGCCTCCGTCGACGCCGTCGCCCACGCCAAGGCGCAGGGCTGGCGCGTCAGCACCGAGGTCTCGCCGCACCATCTGCTGCTCACCGAGCAGGACGTGCGCTCGATGGACACGCGCATGAAGATGAACCCTCCGCTGGCCACCGAGGCCGACCGCCAGGCGCTGATCGAGGGCTTGCGCTCGGGCACGATCGACTGCGTCGCCACCGATCACGCGCCGCACGCGCGCGAGGAGAAGGAGGTGCCATTCGAGCAGGCGCCGATGGGCACGACCGGCCTGGAGACCGCCTTCGCCGCGCTCTACACGGGTCTCGTGCTGCCCGGCGTCCTCGACCTGAAGCTGCTTGTCGAGCGGATGACCGCCGGCGCGCAGCTGTTCGAGCTGCCCACGCCGCACGTCGTCCCCGGCGAGCTCGCCAACCTCACGCTCGTCGACCTCGACGCCGAGTGGGTCGCCGGCGAGCGCGGCTGGGAGAGCCGCTCGGAGAACTGCTGCTTTGCCGGGCGCAAGCTGCACGGCCGCGTGCTGCTCACGCTCTCCGGCGGCGCCGTCGTCTATCGCGAGCGCGCCTTCTCGGTGGTCGGCGCCTGATGGCCCTGCTGCACCGCGATCGCGCCGCGCTCGTCGTCGTCGACGTGCAGGAGGGCTTTCGCCCCTATGAGTCCTTCGCCGGCGTCGCCGCGTCCTGCGCCAAGCTGCTCGCCGCCGCGCGCGTTCTCGACGTCCCCGCGCTCGTCTCAGAGCAGTACCCCAAAGGCCTCGGCCACTCCGCGCCCGAGCTGGGACTCGAGGACGAGCCGCGCATCGAGAAGACCGTCTTCTCCGCCGTGCGCGCCGACGGCTTTGACCGATCGAAGATCGGCCAACACGAGCGCGACCAGGTCGTCGTCTGCGGCATCGAGGCGCACGTGTGCGTCTCACAGACCGTCCACGACCTGCTCGACCGCGGCGTCGAAGTCCACGTGCCCGCCGACGCCGTCGGCTCGCGCCACCGAATCGACTACGACCGCGGCCTGGAGCGCCTGCAGCGCGCCGGAGCCGTCGTCGGCACCGTCGAGGGCTCGCTGTTCGAGCTCTTGGAGCGCGCCGGCACACCCGAGTTCAAGGCCATCCAGAAGCTGATTCTGTGAGCGAGCGCACGGGGCAGCAGAACGCGTGAGCCAGCGGCGCGACGGATACGTGCTGCTGGAGGACGGCACGCGCTTTGACGGCGAGCTGTGCGGCGCCGACGGGCCGGCACTCGGCGAGGTCGTGTTCACGACCGGCATGTCCGGCTATCAGGAGTCGATGACCGACCCGTCGTTCGCCGGGCAGCTGATCGCCTTCACATACCCGCACATCGGCAACTACGGCGCCAGCGCCGCCGCGATGGAGTCCGATCGCCCGTGGGCGCGTGCGGCGATCATGCGCGAGGCCGGCAACCGCGAGGACGCGCCGACCGCCGAGCACGGCTGGCTGGACTGGCTGACCGACTGCGGCGTGGTCGCGATCTCCGGCGTCGACACGCGCTCGCTCGTGCGCCACATCCGCGACGCCGGCGCGATGCGCGGGGGAGTGTTCGCCGCGAGCATCGCCGAGCGCGACGCGGCCGAGCAGATCCAGGCCGAGCCGCCGATGGCCGGGCAGGATCTCGCCGCCGTCGTCACGCCCAGCCAGGTCAGCCACCACGGCCAGGGCGGCGACGGCCCGCGCATCGCCGTGATCGACACCGGCATCAAGGGCTCGATGGTGCGCGAGCTGGTCGCGCGCGGCGCGCACGTGTCGCTGCACCCGTGCGCCTCCAGCGCCGAGCAGCTGCTCGACGACGACCCCGACGCGATCTTCCTCGCCAACGGCCCCGGCGACCCGGCGGCGCTGGACTACATCGTGCAGACGCTGCGCCGGCTGATCGGCGTAAAGCCCGTGTGGGGGATCTGCCTCGGCCACCAGCTGCTCTGCCGCGCGGTTGGATTGGAGACCTTCAAGCTGCCGTTCGGCCACCGCGGCGCCAACCATCCGGTCAAGGATCTGCAGACCGGCAAGGTGGAGATCACCTCGCAGAACCACGGCTTCGCCGCCGTCGGCCCCGGCGGCGCGCGCACGATCGACTCCGACGAGCCCGTGCGCTGGGAGACCGACTTCGGCGCCGCGGCGCTGTCGCACGTCAACCTCTACGACCGCACCGTCGAGGGCCTGGAGCTGCTCGACGTGCCCGGCGGGACCGTGCAGTACCACCCCGAGGCAGGACCCGGCCCGCACGACAGCCTGTACCTGTTCGACCGCTTTCTCCAGCGCATCGCCGCCGCCTGATGCCCAGGCGCGCGGACATCCACAAGATCCTGATCCTCGGCTCCGGGCCGATCGTGATCGGGCAGGCCGCCGAGTTCGACTACTCCGGCGTGCAGGCCTGCAAGGTGCTGCGCGAGGAGGGCTTCCAGGTCGTGCTCGTCAACTCCAACCCGGCGACGATCATGACCGATCCAGAGTTCGCCGAGGCGACCTACATCGAGCCGCTGCTGCCGGGCCCGGTCACGCAGGTGATCGAGCGCGAGCGCCCCGACGCGCTGCTGGGCACGCTCGGCGGGCAGACGGCGCTGAACCTGGCAAAGGCGCTGCACGACGACGGCACGCTGGAGCGCTTCGGCGTCGAGCTGATCGGCGCCAACTACGAGGCGATCGCCTGCGCCGAGGACCGCGAGCTGTTCGGCCAGGCGATGGCGCGCGCCGGGCTGCGCATGCCCAAGAGCGCGATCGCCACGAGCATCGAGCAGGCCCAGACCCAGCTGGCCGGGCTCGGCCTGCCGTGCGTCGTGCGCCCGGCGTTCACGCTCGGCGGGCGCGGCGGCGGCATCGCGCGCAGCGCCGAGGACTTCCAACGGATCGTCGCGGCAGGAATCGAGGCCTCGCCGATCGGCCAGGTGCTGCTCGACGAGTCGGTGATCGGCTGGGGCGAGTTCGAGCTGGAGGTGATGCGCGACAGCGCCGACAACGTCGTGATCGTCTGCTCGATCGAGAACGTCGACCCGATGGGCGTGCACACCGGCGACTCGGTCACCGTCGCTCCGCAGCAGACGCTCACCGACCACCTCTACCAGCAGCTGCGCGACCAGGCGATCACCGTGATCCGCGCCGTCGGCGTGGAGACCGGCGGCTCCAACGTGCAGTTCGCCGTCAATCCCGAGACCGAGGAGATCCTCGTGATCGAGATGAACCCGCGCGTCTCGCGCTCCTCGGCGCTGGCCTCCAAGGCGACCGGCTTTCCGATCGCCAAGATCGCCGCGCGCCTGGCCGTCGGCTACCTGCTGGAGGAGATCGACAACGACATCACCGGCGTCACGCCCGCGTGCTTTGAGCCGACGATCGACTACGTCGTCGTCAAGTGGCCGCGCTTCGCCTTTGAGAAGTTCCCCGGATCGGACGCCACGCTGTCGACGCACATGAAGTCCGTCGGCGAGACGATGGCCTTCGGGCGCACCTTCCAGCAGGCCTTCGCCAAGGCGCTGCGCTCGCGCGAGCTCGACAAGCCGCCGGTGCTGGGCGAGCTGGACGAGCAGGAGCTGCTCGCGCGCCTGCAGGTCCCGCTGCCCGACCGGTATGAGGTCGTGCTCGAGCTGCTCGGCCGCGGCGCGAGCATCGAGGCCGTGCACGAGCCCACGCGCATCGACCCGTGGTTCCTGGCCGAGCTGCGCGCGCTTGCGCTCGACCCCGAGGGCCCGTTCGCCGGCGAGCGCTCGTTCATGTCCGTCGACACCTGCGCCGCCGAGTTCCCCGCGCGCACGCCCTACTACTACTCCGGCTGGGAGCGCCCGGGTTCCGGCGGGGTCCGCCACGAGGTGCGCCGCGAGGGCGACTGCGGCGGCGCCTCGGGGCGCTCCTCGATCGTCATCCTCGGCTCCGGGCCCAACCGGATCGGGCAGGGAATCGAGTTTGATTACTGCTGCGTGCATGCCGCAATGACCGTGCGCGAGTCCGGCTGCGACGCGGTGATGATCAACTGCAACCCCGAGACCGTCTCCACCGACTACGACACCTCCGACCGTCTGTACTTCGAGCCGCTGACGCTGGCCGACGTGCTCGCCGTCGTCGAGGTCGAGAAGCCGCGCGGGCTGATCCTGCAGTTCGGCGGCCAGACGCCGCTGAAGCTCGCCGCCGGCCTCGAGGCGGCGGGGGTGCCGTTGCTGGGCACGAGCCCAGCGGCGATCGACTTGGCCGAGGACCGCGGGCGCTTCGGCGCGCTGCTCGAGAGCCTCGGCTACAAGGCACCACCGTATGCGAGTGCCCGCTCGGTCGCGAAGGCGCTCGACTCCGCGCTGGATGTCGGCTTTCCGCTACTCGTGCGACCGTCCTACGTGCTCGGCGGGCGCGCGATGGAGATCGTCTACTCCTCTCAAGGTCTTGCGGACTACTTGGAGCGACAAGGTGTGCGCGCCGTCGAGGACCTGCCCGGGCAGCAGGCCGAGATCTTCCTCGACCGCTTCCTGGAGAACGCCACCGAGGTCGACGTCGACGCGCTGTGCGACGGGCGCGAGGTGTGGATCGGCGGCATCATGCAGCACGTCGAGGAGGCCGGCGTGCACTCCGGCGACAGCGCCTGCGTGCTGCCGCCGCACTCGCTCGGCGAGGAGATGCTCGAGCAGATGCGCGCCGCCACGCGCGAGATCGCGCTGGCGATCGGCGTCGTCGGGCTGATCAACGTGCAGTACGCCGTGCACGCCGGCGAGCTGTACGTGATCGAGGCCAACCCGCGCGCATCGCGCACGGTTCCCTTCGTCTCCAAGGCCGTCGGGCTGCCGCTGGCCAAGCTCGCCTGCCGGATCATGCTCGGCGAGTCGATCGCCGAGCTGGACCTGCCGCGTCAGCGCGAAGGCCTCGGCTTCGGCGACCACGTCTCGGTCAAGGAGGCCGTGCTGCCGTTCGACCGCTTCGAGGGCTCAGACGCGCTGCTCGGCCCGGAGATGCGCTCGACCGGCGAGGTGATGGGCATCGCGCGCGACTTCCCCACGGCGTTCGCCAAGGCCCAGGCGGCCGCCGGCGTGCCGCTGCCCAGCGAGGGGACCGCGTTCATCACCGTCACCGACTCCGACAAGGCAGGCGCCTTCGCCGTCGCGCAGATCCTGCACGACAACGGCTTTGCGATCGTCGCCACGCGCGGCACCGCCGAAGCGATCGAGCGCATGGGCGTGCCCGCGCAGCGGCTGAACAAGATCGGCGAGGGCTCGCCGCACGTGCTCGACTGGATCGAGCGCGGCGACGTCGACCTCGTCGTCAACACGCCCACCGGCTACGGCGCGCGCACCGACGGCTACGAGATCCGCCGCGCGGCCGTGTCGCACGGGATTCCCTGCGTGACCACGCTGGCCGCCGGCGTCTCTGCAGCACGCGCGATCGCCAGCGCGCGGCGCGACGGCGAGCCCGCCGTGCTCTGCCTGCAGGAGCTGCACGGCGTGCGCGCCGACGGGGTCCAGACGACGTGAGCCAGTGGAGCGCCGCGCCGGCGCCGTTTGCCCGCCGGCTGCTGACGGTGCTGGGCATCGACGAGCTCGGCGTCTACCGCGTGCTGCGCGTCGCCGACGTCGAGACGCCCGAGCCCCGTCCCGGACAGTTCGCGATGCTCGCCACCGCCGAGCGCTGGGGCGGGGGAGAGGACGAGCGGCCATACCTGCCGCGGGCCTTCTCGATCGCCCGCCGGCGCATCGGCGAGTCACACTTCCTGCTCGAGGACGTCGGCCCGGGCACGCGCCGTCTGTGCGAGCTGCGCGAGGGCGACGGGCTGTGGGCGCTCGGGCCGCTCGGCAGAGGCTTCCAACCGCCCAGGCCGCGCCATCGCGCGATCCTCGTCGGCGGCGGCGTCGGCATCGCCCCGCTGGCGATCCTCCAGGACGCGCTGGAGGCCGAGGCGGCCACCGACGTGACCGTGCTGCTCGGCTTTCGCGACGGCGCGCGCGCCCAGGGCGCCGCGCTGCTGCACGGCGCGCGCGTGGCCACCGACGACGGCTCGGTCGGCCATCACGGTCTGCTTACCGAGCTGCTCTCCCAGGAGCTCTACCGAGACTCCCGCGCCGAGGTCTACGCCTGCGGGCCGGCGCCGATGCTCGAGGCCGTGCGCGCGATGTGCGCGACCCGCGACGTGCCCGCGCAGCTTGCCCTGGAGGCCGGCATGGCCTGCGGCTTCGGCGCCTGCTACGGCTGCGCGGTGCCCAAGCGCGGCGGTGGCTACCTGCGCGTGTGCGTCGACGGCCCGGTGATCGACGCCCGCGAGCTCGATTGCGTCTCAGAGCACGCCGGGGCCCCGTCGTGAGCCACGGCGTGGAGTTCTGCGGGCTGTCGCTGGCCCATCCGGTGATCAACGGCTCGGGCACGTTCGATGCGATCGCCGCGCGCCGCGCGTTCGGCCCGGCGCTGGAGCGCGACTTCCCGTTCGCCGCATACGTGTCGAAGACGATCACGCTGGCCGCGCGCGCGGGCAACCCGGCTCCGCGCTTGTGGGAGGCGCCCGGCGGGCTGATCAACTCGATCGGGTTGCCGAACAACGGCCTGGATGGCTACATCGCCGAGGACCTGGCGCAGCTGGCCGAGCTGCCGGTGCCGCTGATCACCAACGTGATGGGCTCCACCGCCGAGGAGTTCTCCGCACTGGTCGGCGCCTGCGATCAGCGCCCGGAGATCGCCGCGATCGAGCTCAACGTCTCCTGTCCGAACGTCAAGACCGGCCTGGACATCGGCGCCGACCCGCAGCAGCTGGCGCAGGTCGTCGGCGCCTGTCGCGCGAGCACGCGCAAGCCGCTGATCGTCAAGCTCACGCCGAACGCCGCGAACGTGCCCGCGTGCGCGGCCGCGGCGCAGGACGGCGGCGCCGACGCCGTCTCGCTGATCAACACGCTGCGCGCGATGGCGCTGTCGCCGCAGGAGGGCGGCGAGCGCCGGCCGTGGCTCGGCGGCGGCACCGGCGGGCTCTCCGGCCCGGCGATCCGCGCCGTCGCGCTTGCCCAGGTGGCGGCCGTCGCCGCCCGTGTGAGCATCCCCGTCGTCGGCATGGGCGGCGTCCAGCGCTCCTCGCATGCGCGCGACCTGATCGACGCCGGGGCCACGCTCGTGGCGGTCGGGACCGAGACGTTTCGCGATCCGGCGACGGGCGCGCGCGTCGCCGCGGGGCTGCGCGCCCTGCGGCGAACAGGCGAAGGTTTTCCAACCGCCTGATCTGCAATGCGGCGCAAGATCCGCAACGAGCGGGCGTTTGCGCGCCGGCGAAATCACTTGTAAAAAGCCCTCGCCACCGTCCACCATCCTCGACACGCCTGCACCTCAGGTTGAGGTCCAGATGAATTCGCGGACTTTGTCTTGATCACCCCTCTCGGGTGTGTAGACTCGCCGCCCATGACGACGGCGACCGGTACGACGTCCTCTAACGCTTCCATGGCTCCCGAGCGATCGCTAAACCAGAGAATGGACGCGCTCGCAAGGGCAAACCAGATACGTATTCAGCGGGCTCAGCTCAAGCGCGACCTCAAGGCAGGGCGCCTGTCGATTCACGCGCTGCTGCTCAACCCGCCCGAATACGTCGAGACCGCCAAGGTCTTCGACATGCTGCTCGCGGTGCCCAAGTACGGGCGCGTGAAGGTCAACAAGATCCTCGTGCACTGCCGCATCGCGCCGAGCAAGACGATCGGCGGCCTGTCCGAGCGCCAGCGCTCCGAGCTGATCTCGCTCCTTCACCGATAAGGGCGACCCCTGGGCCGAACGGCTTCCCCCGCTCGCGGCACTAGGGTTGCGCGCCGTGGCACGCGTGTTCGTAATCACGGGTCCGTCGGGGGTCGGCAAGGGGACGCTGATTCGCGGTCTGATCGAGCGCATCGACGGTCTGCAGCTGTCGGTCTCGGCGACGACGCGCGCGCCGCGGCCGGGGGAGAGCGACGGCGTCGACTACCACTTCCTCACGCGCGAGGAGTTCGATCGCCGCGTCGCCGCCGGTGACTTCGTCGAGCACGCCGACTACGCCGGGCGCAGCTACGGCACGCTGCGCTCAGAGCTCGAGGATCGCGTCGCCGCCGGCGTGCCGGTCGTGCTGGAGATCGAGGTGCAGGGCGCGCGCCAGGTGCGCGCGGCGATGCCCGAGGCCGTGCAGGTGTTCATCGCGCCGCCGTCGCTGGAGGCGCTGCGCACGCGCCTGATCGGGCGCGGCACCGACGACGCCGGCGAGGTCGAGCGCCGGCTGAAGGTCGCCGAGCAAGAGCTCACCGCGCAGCCCGAGTTCGGCCATGTCGTGATCAACGACCGCCTCGACGACGCGCTCGACGCGCTCACGGCGATCGTCGCCGGCGAGCTCGGCTGACTGTCGCCCGTGGCCGCGCGGTCCGGCTGCGCGCTGCGCGGCCACTACACTTGAGTCTCCCCGAGGAAAGGCAACAGCGACCGTGATCTCCCCCCGAATCGACCGTCTGCTCGACAACGTCGACTCCAACTACGCGAGCGTCGTGGTATCCGCCAAGCGCGCGCGACAGATCAACAGCTACTACCACAACCTCGGCGAGGGAACGTTCGACGAGTTCCCGCCCCCGATGATCGAAACCGGCTCGAAAAACTATCTGACGATCGCCCTCGAGGAGGTCGCAGCCGGAAAGATCAAGTACCACTACAGATAGCCGTGGGGCCGCAACACGCGCCTCAGTGCTTGCTAGCGGTCACAAGTAGCTCTACAACCTAGTCATGGCGCGCATCTTGCTGGGCGTTAGCGGCGGGATCGCCGCGTACAAGGCGCTGGAGCTCGTGCGCCTGACGACGGGGGCTGGGCACGCGGTTCGCGTGGTGCAGACGCCGACGAGCCGCCGGTTTGTGGGGGAGGCGTCGTTTGCCGCGCTGAGCGGGGCGCCGGTGCTCGTCAGCGAGTTCGAGCGCGACCCGGCGCGCGGGGCGTTTCCCGGCGACCCGCAACCGGCGCACGATCCGCTCAGTCACCTGGAGCTCGTGGGCAACGCCGACGTGTACGTGATCGCGCCGGCCTCGGCGAACACGATCGCCAAGCTGGCCAACGGGCTGGCCTTCGACATGCTCTGCAGCTGCGCGCTCGCGGCCACCTGCCCGGTGCTCGTGGCGCCGGCGATGAACAACCACATGTACGAGCACCCGGCGACGCGCGCCAACCTGCAGACGCTGCGCGAGCGCGGAGTGACGATCGTGGCGCCGGGCGAAGGGCGCCTGGCGTCCAAGGGCGAGCACGGCATCGGGCGCCTGGCCGAGCCCGCGCAGCTGCTGGCCGCCTGTGAGGCGGCGCTCGCCGCTGGGACATCGGCCGGCGGGCAGGCAAACGGCGCCGTGACGGCCCGCGGCGGAGATTGGGATGGCGTGAAGGTGCTCGTCACGGCCGGCGGCACGCGCGAGCCGATCGACAGCGTGCGCTTTCTCGGCAACAGCTCCTCGGGGAGGATGGGCCTGGCGCTCGCCGAGGCGGCCCTCGCACGCGGCGCCGACGTGACGCTGGTCGCGGCGAACGTGTCGCTGGCGGCGAGCGAGGCGATCGCGCGGCGCGATGTCGTCACGGCGGCCGAGCTGCAGCGCGCCTGTCAAGAGGAGTTTCCCGTCAGCGACGTGCTGTTCATGGCGGCGGCCGTCGCCGACTTCCGACCGGTCGCTCCGCAGCAGGGCAAGATCAAGAAGTCCGGCCGCGCGAGTCTGGCCTTGGAGCTGGAGGCGACGACCGACGTGCTCGCCACGCTGGCCGCCCAGCGCCGTGAGGGTCAGACGCTCGTCGGCTTCGCCGCCGAGCACGGCGACGGCGCGGTCGAGCTTGCACGTGGCAAGCTCGTAGAGAAGGGCGTCGACGCGATCGTCGTCAACGACATCTCGCGCGCGGACATCGGCTTCGACGTGGACGCAAACGAGGTCACGATCCTCACCGCCAACGGCTCGGCCAACGGGGCGATCAGCGTCGGGCGCGCGGCCAAGTCGCAGGTCGCCGAGGCGATCCTCGACGCCGTCTGGAGGCTGCGCGGCGGGCGTTAAACTGAGCTGCTGTGGAAAGCCTCTATGACCTGTACCAGCGGGGCCGTGAGCTGCTCGAGCACGGCGACTACCAAGCGGCGATCGTGCCGCTGAGCAAAGCCCGCGACCTGGAGCCCGACAAGGCCTCGATCCGCGAGGCGCTGGGCCGTGCGCTGTTTCACGCGCAGCACTACGAGGGCGCTGCGGAGGAGTTCAAGGCGGTCGCCGCGAACACGCCGACCAACGACTACGCGCTGTTCTGCCTCGGCCGCGCGATGCAGCTGCTGGGGCGCCACAGCGAGGCCTGCCAGCCGCTGGCGCTGGCGTGCTCGCTGCGTCCCGAGCGCGAGGACTATCGCGTCTATCGCGATCGCGCGCGGCGTGATGCGCACCGCGCCTGAGCGACCGGGCACAAGCGCGCCCTCTGCAGGCAAAGATGCCCTGCGCGGGCGGCCCGATGCTATGCTCGAAGGAGAGCTTTCGTGCCGCCGATCGAAGATCGGCCAGCAGACGTCGGCAGCCGTACCGAAAGTGGGCGCAGGCCCGCTTTTTTTGCGTAAAGGAGCAAGTTGATGACACCAATTCAGGCAGATATCGAAAGGCGTTTGGCGCTCAGCGACCCCGACGTCGAGGTGCTGCTCGCCGAGGTTCTCGGTGGCCGCTCGCTGCGTGTGTTCATCGACCACCCCGACGGCGTGACGCTCGAGCTGTGCGAGCGCGTGACGCTGGCGCTGACCGACCTGCGCGAGCGCTACTCGCTGGAGGTCTCCTCGCCGGGGACCGAGCGCCCGCTGACCAAGCCCGCGCACTTCCGCCGCTTCGTCGGCCGTCGCGCTCGCGTGCGTGCGCGCTGGTCGATCTCCGATCGGTCGCGCCCGACCCAGCCCTCCGGGCTGTGTGCCCCCTCCGAGGGCGAGCGTCGCCCGGGCGAGGCGCGCGCCGTGAGGAGCTTCACCGGGGAGCTCGTGGGAGCCTCGGAGGAGGAGATCACCCTGGCCGCCGACGGCGGCGTCATCGCGATCCCCTACTCGGAGATCCGCCGATCCAACCTGGTCGAGGAGTAGGGCCATGTCACGCGAAATCCTCGAAGCCATGCACGCGCTTGCGCGCGAGAAGGGAATCGAGCCCGAGAAGCTGATGATCGCGCTCGAGGATGCGCTGCTGTCCGCGTACAAGAAGCAGCCCGGCTCGGCCAAGTACGCGCGCGTCGAAATGGACCGCGAGACGGCTGACTTCCGCGTGATCGAACTGATCATCCCCGAGCGCCTGGAGGCGCACCTGATCGTCGAGACGATCGACGAGGAAACGACCGTCGACCCCGAGACGGGGGAGATGCGCGAACCCGAGGAACCGGAAATCGATCCCGCGAAGTTCGCCGAATACCGCGACCAGATCGATGAACGCGACGTCACGCCCGACGACTTCGGGCGGATCGCCGCGCAGACGGCCAAGCAGGTCATCCTGCAGCGCATCCGCGAGGCCGAGCGCGACATGATGTACGAGGAGTACCGCGACCGCGTCGGCGAGCTGATCACGGGCATCGTGCAGCAGTCGGACTCGCGCTACACGCTCGTGCAGCTGCGCGAACGCGTCGAGGCGCTGCTGCCGAAGTCCGAGCAGGTGGAGGGCGAGCGCTACGACCACTCCCAGCGCATCAAGGCCGTGATCAAGGAGGTCTCGCCGTCGACCAAGGGTCCGGCGATCATCGTCTCCCGGCGCGACCCCGAGCTCATCAAGAAGCTGTTCGAGCTGGAGGTCCCGGAGATCGCCGACGGCCTGGTGGAGATCGCCAACGTCGCCCGCGAGCCCGGCTACCGCTCGAAGATCGCCGTGATCTCGCACACCGACGGCGTCGATCCGGTCGGCGCGTGCGTCGGCCCGCGCGGCTCGCGCGTGCGCATGGTCGTCTCCGAGCTGCGCGGCGAGAAGATCGACATCATCCCCTTCAACGACGAGCCTGCGCGCTTCGTCGCCAAGGCACTGTCGCCGGCGCGCGTGCGCGAGGTGCTCGTCGACGACGAGGCCAAGCAGGCGACGGTGATCGTCCCCGACGATCAGCTCTCGCTGGCGATCGGCCGCGAGGGTCAGAACGCGCGCCTGGCCGCGCGCCTGACCGGCTGGCGCGTGGACATCCGCTCGGAGACCGAGTTCGCCGCCGAGGAGGCCGAGCACGGCTACGAGGAGGAGGAGGTGCAGGGCCGCTGCGCCGCGATCCTCTCAAACGGCCGGCGCTGTCCGAACGCCTCGCTTCCCAACTCCCGCTACTGCGGCATCGACAGCCACCAGGCGCTGGCGAACGTCGACACCGACAACGTCGCCGACCTCACCGGCGCGGACGACGGATCGACCACCACAGTCGCGGTTTCGGTTGATCCACCCGTCCCGACCCCGGTGGACCCATCTGCCGAGGCGGCAACCTATACCGCTGACGAGACCGCCGGCGCAGAAACCGCCGAGGAGCGGGCGACATAAGCGCGCGACCCGGCCCTTCGGGCCGTGTGCCCCCCCGGCGCCGTTGCGTCGGCTGTGGCCGAATCGCGCCGAAGTCAGAGCTGCTGCGCATCGTCGCCACCGAGCACGGCTCGTCGCGCGCTGGCGAAGGCGGGCAGACCCGCGCGGTCGTCGACCCACTCGCGCGGATGCCCGGGCGTGGTGCGTATCTCTGTCGCGAGGACGCCGCCCCACGGCCGGCGCCCCAATGTCTGGCGCTCGCCGCGCGCCGCGGCGGGATCCCGCGCGCCCTGCGTCGTGCGATCCCCGGTGGGCTCGTGCTGGATGACTCAGAGCCCGTAGAATCGGTGGACCGATGAGCAAGAAGCGCGTCCACGAAATCGCCAAGGAGCAAGGGCTCTCCAGCAAGGAGCTGCTGGAGAAGCTGCACGCCGCCGGCGTCGAGGCCAAGGCCGCGGCATCCTCGGTCGAGGAGGCCGTCGCGCTGAAGGCGCTCGGCGCCTCCAACGGCGCGGCGTCCAGCGCCAACGGAGCTGGCGCCCGAGCAGCGGCTCCGCCGGTCGCCAAGGCGAACGCAACCGCTACCGCCGCACCCCCTGCGCCCAAGCAGGCCGCCCCGGCCAAGCCGGCGACCGCGAAGGCCACATCGCCCGCCAGCGCCCCCGACGCTCCGGCAGCCGCCCCCGCTTCGCAGAGCCCCGCCGCAGCCCCAGCCGAATCGACGGTGCCTGCAAGCGCGCCTGCTGCGCCGGCGCCGGGCGCCGCTGCACAAAGCGCCGCCGAGCGCGTGCGCCCGACGCGCGACTCGCGAACCGGCGAGCGCACGCCCGGCGACATCGGCCCGGGCGGCCGCCGTCGCGTGGTGATCGACTCGCAGGCCTCGCGCCGCCAGCAGGGCGGCCCGGCCAACCAGCCCCAGCGCCGCCCGCGCCGCGGTCGCCGCCGCCGCGGCACCTACGACGACACGATCGCGCCGATCGACAGCACGGCGATGGAGGCGACCGACGAGATCCGCGTCAACTCGGGCTCGACGGTCAAGGACGTCGCCGAGTACCTCGGCGTGCCCGTTCCCGAGGTGATCAAGAAGCTGATGACGCTCGGCGAGATGGCGACGCTCACGCAGACGCTGTCCGACGAGGCGATTCAGGTGCTCGCCGACGAGTTCGAAAAGAAGATCGAGATCGTCCACGCCGCCGACGACGTCGCGGTCGAGCCGGTGTTCGAAGACGCCGAGGAGGATCTCGTCGCGCGCCCGCCGGTCGTGACGATCATGGGCCACGTCGACCACGGCAAGACCTCGCTGCTGGATGCGATCCGCACGACCGAGGTCGCCGCGGGCGAGGCCGGCGGGATCACGCAGCACATCGGCGCCTACCAGGTGCACCACGGCGACAAAGAGATCACGTTCCTGGATACGCCCGGCCACGAGGCGTTCACGGCGATGCGCGCCCGCGGCGCGCGCGTGACCGATCTCGCGGTGATCGTGGTCGCGGCCGACGACGGCGTCAAGCCTCAGACCGAGGAGGCGATCGACCACGCGCGCGCCGCCGAGGTGCCGATCATCGTGGCGGTCAACAAGATCGACAAGGAGGGCGCACAGCCCGACCGCGTGCGCACCGAGATGACCCAGCACGGGCTGCAGCCGGCGGAGTGGGGCGGGGATATCGAGTTCGTCGACGTCAGCGCGAAGACCCACCAGGGCCTGGACTCGCTGCTCGACACGATCCAGGTCGTCACCGACCTGGAGGAGCTGAAGGCCAACAGCGCGGCGGATGCTTCGGGCACCGTGATCGAGTCAAAGCTCGACCCCGGGCGCGGCCCGGTCGTCACCGTGCTGATCCAGCGCGGGACGCTGCGTGTCGGCGACGCGCTGGTCGCGGGCGCACACTTCGGGCGGGTGCGCGCGATGCACGACTTCATCGGCAACAAAGTCAAGCGTGCGACTCCCGGCGAGCCCGTGGAGATGCTCGGCTTCGACGGCGTGCCCGAGGCGGGCGAGATCGTGCGCGTGGTCGAAAACGAGCGCCGCGCACGCGCGCTGGCAGGCGAGCGCGCCAACCGCCTGAAGACCGAGGCGCTCGCTCGTCGATCCGGGCGCAAGGTCTCGCTGGAGGACGTCTTCAAGCTTGCCCAGGAGGGCACCGTCAAGGAGCTCAGCCTCGTCGTCAAGGCCGACGTCGCCGGATCGCTGGAGGCGATCGAGGACGAGATCGCGAAGCTGCCCCAGCAGGAGGTCGCGGTGAACATCATCCACCGCGGCGTCGGCGGCATCAACGAGTCCGACGTGATGCTCGCGGCGGCGTCTGAGGGCGTCGTGCTGGCGTTCAACGTGCGCCCGGTCGGAGACGCCCGCCAGATCGCCGAGCGCGAGGGCGTGGAGATCCGCTCCTACGCGGTCATCTATCGCGCGATCGACGAGCTTCGCGCGGCGATGCAGGGGATGCTCGAGCCCGCCGAGGTCGAGACGACACTCGGCCAGGCCGAGGTCCGCCAGCTGTTCCGCGCTTCGAAGATCGGCACGATCGCCGGCTCGTTCGTCACCGAGGGCAAGGTCACGCGTGGCGCGAAAGTGCGCGTCGTGCGCGACGGCACGGTGATCTACGACACGACGATCGAGAGCCTGCGCCGTTTCAACGACGACGCGCGCGAGGTCACATCCGGCTTTGAGTGCGGCATCGTGCTGACCAACTTCCAGGACCTGCACGAGGGCGACGTGCTGGAGACCTATGAGACGCGCCTGCAGGAACGCGAGCTGGCCTCCTGAGCGCCCGCCCGCGGGCGGCACCTTCCCAAGCCGACCGCGGATGACAGATATCGATCAGTCGTTTTGGATGGCAGGGGTTGCGAGTTAGGATGAGCACAGGACGCATGCGTCGAGTTGATGAGGCGATTCGCCAGGTGATCGGCGATGTCGTGGCGAAAGACATGAAGGACCCTCGAGTGGGATTCGTAACAGTGACCGATGTCAGGACCAGCCCCGATCTCAGCCATGCGCGCGTGTACGTGAGCGTGCTCGGCGAACGCGGGCAGCCCTCCGATTCCGCCCAGCGCGAGGCGAGCCTGGAGGGCCTGCGCAGCGCCCATGGCTTCCTGCAGGGCCGCGTGGCATCCGAGCTGCGCCTCAAGCGCACACCGGCGCTCGAGTTCTCCTACGACGACACGACCGACCGCGCGATGCGCGTCGAGGAGATCCTCGACGAGATCGGCCCGTCGTGAGCGACGGGCAGGGCGCAATCAGCGCCCGCGAGCGCGTGCTCGCGAGGATCCGCCAGGACTCGCGCTTCGCGCTGGCCACGCACGAGCACCCCGACGGCGACGCGCTGGGCTCGCTGGTGGCGATGCAGGAGCTGCTGAGCGCGCTGGGCAAGGACTCGGTGATGTACGTCTCGCCCGACGACTTGCCGCTGCCGTCGGAGTACGAGATGTTCCTGCTCGAGGACGCGATCCACTCGCCGCCGGCGGACATCGCCGAGCGCACGGTGGTGTTCCTGGACTGCGGCAACATCGACCGCAACTCGGCGGGCGTGCTGCGCGACGGCGCGCACCTGCTGAACATCGACCACCACCACGACAACACGCGCTTTGGCACCGTCAACCACGTCGTCGCCGACGCCTCGTGCACGGCGGAGATCGTCTGGGACCTGATGCACGGGCTGCAGGTGCGCCCGACGCTCGTCGCGGCGCAGGCGCTGTACGTCGGGCTGATCACCGACACCGGGCGCTTCATGTACGAGAACACCGGCCCGAAGGCTCACCTGATGGCCGCCGAGCTGATCGAGGCGGGGGTCGACGTGGCCGACGTCTACCGCCAGCTCTACGAGGAGATGCCACCGGAGAAGCTCGCGCTGATGACGCTGGCCCTCGGCCATCTGCAGCGCTTCGACGACGGCGAGCTGACGCTCGCGTCGCTGAGCGCGGAGGACTTCGAGCGCACCGAGGCCGAGGAGTACTACGCCGAGGGCGTCGTCGACCAGCTGCGCGCGCTGCGCGGCACGAAGGTCGCGGTGCTGGTGCGCGCGATCGTCAGCGGTGAGCGCCGCGGGCAGCGCAAAGTCTCGCTGCGGGCGACCGGCGACGACGTCGACGTCTCGCTGATCGCACGGGCGCAGGGGGGGGGCGGCCACCGTCGCGCGGCCGGCTTCTCGACGCCGCTGGATCTCGACGAGCTGATCGCCTTCTTGCGACCGGCCGTCGCCGCGCAGCTGCACGCGTCAGACGGCCACGCGACAGCCACGCTTGCCTGAGCCACCCAACGGCATCCTGCTGATCGACAAGCCGGCGGGGATGACCTCGCACGACGTCGTCGCGCTGGTGCGCCACGCGCTGCACGGGGTGCGCACGGGCCACGCGGGCACGCTCGACCCCTTCGCCACGGGACTGCTGCTGGTGCTCGTGGGCCGGGCGACCAAATCGCAGCAGACGCTGATGGCGCTGCGCAAGCACTATGAGACGGTCGCGCAGCTCGGGGCGACGTCGAGCACCGGCGACACCGAGGGCGAGATCGCGCAGACCGGGCAGCTGCCGCCGGACCCTCCTGCGCTTCCCACGGGCGAGGTGCGCCAGCGCCCGCCGATCTACTCGGCGGTAAAGATCGGTGGAGAGCGCGCCTACCGGCGCGCCAGGCGCGGCGAGCGCATGGAGATGCCCGAGCGAATCGTGACCGTGCACCGCTTCGTTCAGCAGTGGCGCGCGCGAGACGAGGAGCATCCCGGTCTGCAACGGGCGGGATATGAGATCGAATGCGGCTCGGGCACGTACGTGCGCTCGCTGATCGCCGATCTCGGTGACGCCTACTGCTTGGCGCTGCGGCGCACGGCGATCGGCCCATTTCAGGTCGCCGACGCAGTCACGCCGCCGGCGCGCGGCGCCCGCTGGGATCAACCTCCGCTGATCGCCCTCGACGAGGCGCTGGCCATGCTCTCGCACGGGCCCCGGGGCTAGGCTCTTGCCTGTGAAGATCACCCGCCTGCCCGATGTCGAGCGCAGCGAGGGTCGCAGCGTGGCGGTGGGCACGTTCGATGGCGTGCACCTCGGCCACCGCGAGGTGATCGCCGGCTCGGACACGGTGCTCACGTTCGACCCGCATCCGGTGTCGGTCGTCGCGCCCCAGCACACGCCCAAGCTGCTGACGACGCCCGAGCGAAAGGCCGAGCTGATCGCCTCACTCGGTGTGCGCGAGCTCGTGGTGATCCCCTTCGACGCCGAGTTCGCCAAGCGCTCGGCCGACGAGTTCGTGCAGGACGTGCTCGTCGGCGCGCTCGATGCAACGCGCGTGGCGATCGGCGAGAACTTCCGCTTCGGCCACAAGGCGCAGGGCGATCCGCGCCTGCTGCAGGCCGACGGGCGCTTTGCCACCACGGTCCACCCGCTGCTGGAGGTCGACGGCGAGATCGTCTCCTCCAGCCACATCCGCGGGCTCGTGCTCGCGGGCGACCTGGCCGAGGTCACGCGGCTGCTCGGCGCCCCCTTTCAGCTGTGCGGGGAGGTCACACAAGGCGACCAGCGCGGGCGCGAGCTGGGCTTTCCGACCGCCAACCTCGTGCCCGACGAGGCGATCGCCTGTCCCGGCCACGGCGTCTACGCGTGCCTGGCCTACGGCCGAGGACCGCTGAGCGCGCCGGTGCCCGCCGCGGTCAGCATCGGCGTGCGCCCGACGTTTCAGACCGGCCGGGGCGAGCTGATCGAGGCCTACCTGCTGGACTTCGACGGCGACCTGTACGGCCAGACGCTGTGCCTCGAGTTCCTCATGCGCCTGCGCGGCGAGCGCCGCTTCGACACCGCCGAGGCGCTGATCGAGCAGATGCACCTCGACGTGGCGCAAACGCGCGAGCACGTGCGCCAGCATCAGGCTCGAGCGACGGGTGCAGGCTCGGCGACTCGGTGACTGGGAACGTGCAGCGATAGCGATCGTATATACGCGCATATACCATTGCGCACGCTCCTCGGAAGAGGAGCGTCACCCTCCGCGCCAGGCGACCCGGCGAACACGGCTCACAGCGGCGGCAGGGCGTCTGCTACCGTGTGCCCGCTCATGGTCGCGATAACTACAGAGCGCAAGCGGGAGATCGCCGCGAAGTTCGGCGCAAGCGAGAAGGACACCGGGTCGACCGAGGTCCAGGTGGCGCTGCTGACCGAGCGCATCAACCACCTCACCGAACACCTGCGCGAGCAGGGCAAAGACCACCACTCGCGCCGTGGCCTGCTGATGCTCGTCGGCCGCCGCCGCCGCTTCCTGGACTACCTGCAGCGCAAGGACCTCGACGGGTACCGCGCGCTGATCAAAGAGCTCGGCCTGCGCAAGTAGCGCAGTGACCGTCGTCGCTGTCGGCACGCCTGCTCCCGAGTTCAAGCTGGAGGGGGCTCTGCCGAGCGCGCGCTGGTGATCTTCGATCAGCGGGGCGTCGTGCGCTGGAGCCACCAGGCCGACTCGCCGGGCGAGCTGCCCGCGCTGAAGCTGCTGCGCGAGGGCGTCAACAGCGTCCTCGACGGCGATCTCGCCGCGGCCTGAGCGCGGCGTCCGGCCGCCGAAAGGGCCCGAGGCGAGCGGGCCTGCAACGTATCCGGTCACGCGGGGATGCGCGCTCGCTCTTCGCTAAGCTCGTCCAGTTCGGAATAAAAAAGAAAAACGGACCGCCGACCGACGGGCGGAACAGGAAGGCAGTGAATATGAGTAGCGATGCGGTTACACGGGTCTCCGTGGAGATCTCCGGCAGCGAGATCTCGTTCGAGACCGGCAGGATGGCCAAGCAGGCCTCCGGCGCGGTGGTCGTCAGACAGGGCGACACGATGGTCCTTTGCACGGCGGTCGCAGGCAGCCTGCGCGATGTCGACTTCCTCCCGCTGACGGTGGATGTCGAGGAGCGCATGTACGCGTCGGGCAAAATCCCCGGCTCGTTCTTCAAGCGCGAGGGCCGCCCCGGCGAGAAGGGCACGCTCACGGCGCGCATGATCGACCGGCCGATCCGCCCGCTGTTCCCCAAGGAATGGCGCTATGACACCCAGCTGGTGGCGATCCCGCTCTCGATCGACCACGAACACCCCTACGACATCCTCGCGATGAACGGCGCCTCCACGGCGCTGATGCTCTCCGACATCCCGCTGCCGACGCCCGTCGGCGCGGTGCGCATCGGCAAGATCGACGGCAACTTCGTGGTCAACCCCAACGAGGCCGACCTGCTCGCAGACGCAGAGAACGCTTCGGACCTGGACCTGATCGTCGCCGGCACCGAGGAGGCCATCCTGATGGTCGAGGCCGGCGCCAACGAGATCCCCGAGGCGGAGATCCTCGACGCGCTGGACATCGCGCACGCCGAGATCAAGAAGCTGTGCGCGCTGCAGCGCGAGCTCGCCGATAAGGTCGGCAAGGAGAAGAAAGTCTTCGAGACGATCGCCGTCGACGAGGCGTTGCTGGACGCGATCCGCTCCTCGCACGGCTCGGCGCTGGACGCCGCCACGCAGGTCGAGGACAAGCTCGAGCGCCAGGACGCGACCAAGGAGGCCGAGGCGGCGATTCTCGAGCACCATGCCCCGGCGCCGCCCGAGGCTGCCTCCGAACACGAACTGCTCGCCGCCAAGGAGCGTCGCGCCGCGGTGCAGCTGGCCTTCGACAAGCTGGAGAAGTCGATCATCCGCGAGCGCATCGCCGTCGACAAGAAGCGCCCCGACGGCCGCGGCGCGGACGAGATCCGCGACATCTCCATCGAAGTCGGCGTCACGCCGCGCACGCACGGCTCGGCGCTGTTCACGCGCGGGCAGACCCAAGCGCTCAGCGTCGTCGCGATGGGCACGCTGAAGGAGGAGATGCGCCTGGACACGCTCGGGCTGGAGACAAAAAAGTACTACTGGCACCACTACAACTTCCCGCCGTTCTCGGTGGGCGAA
This sequence comes from Solirubrobacteraceae bacterium, assembly GCA_017882375.1. Classification (GTDB taxonomy): domain Bacteria; phylum Actinomycetota; class Thermoleophilia; order Solirubrobacterales; family Solirubrobacteraceae; genus Palsa-744. The sequence goes on from JADGPP010000004.1 coordinate 77,756, forward strand.
GCGGGCCGCATGGGCGGCGTCAAGCGGCGTGACATCGGTCACGGCGCCCTGGCCGAGCGCGCGCTGGCGCCGATGGTGCCCTCGATCGAGGAGTTCCCGTACTCGATCCGCGTCGTCTCGGACATCCTCGAGTCAAACGGCTCCTCCTCGATGGCCTCGGTGTGCGGCTCGTCGCTGTCCTTGATGGACGCCGGCGTGCCGATCAAGCGCCCGGTCGCGGGGATCGCGATGGGCCTGATCAAGGAGGGCGACGACTACATCGTGCTCACCGACATCGCCGGCGTCGAGGACCACCTCGGTGACATGGACTTCAAGGTCGCCGGCACCGAGCGGGGCATCACGGCTCTGCAGATGGACATCAAGATCACGGGCGTGACGTTCGACATCCTGCGCGACGCGCTGACGCGCGCGCACCAGGCGCGCTCGTTCATCCTCGGCAAGATGGCCGACGTGATCCAGAGCCCGCGCGAGCAGCTCAGCCAGTTCGCGCCGCGCATCCAGACGATCCAGATCGACCCGTCGCAGATCGGCCTGCTGATCGGCAAGGGTGGCGAAACGATTCGCGGCCTGGCCGAGGAGTTCGAGTCGCAGATCGACGTCAACGACGACGGCCAGGTGCTGATCTACTCGGCCAACGGCGACCTCGGCGACGCGCTCGTCGAGCGCGTGCGGATGATGATGAAGGAGGTCGAGGTCGGCGACGAGTACGTCGGCAAAGTCGTCAAGACGACTACGTTCGGCGCGTTCATCGAGCTCGCCAAGGGCACCGACGGCCTGCTGCACATCTCAAACGTCTCGCCCGGACAGCGCGTGGAGACCGTCGAGGACGTGCTCAACAGAGGCGACGAGATCAACGTGCGCGTGGTCGAGGTCGACCGTGAGCGGGGCCGCATCGGCCTGCGTCTCGCCGACGACCCGGACATCGCAGGCAAGTCGGTCGAGGAGCTCGCCGGCGTCGGCACCGGCGGCGGCGGTGGCGGTGGCAGCCGTCCGCCGCGCGACGGGGGCGGGCGCAACGGTCGCTCCGACCGCGGTCCGCGCCGTACCGGCGACCGCGGCTCCGATCGCCCGCGCCGCGACCGCGACTGAGGGCCCGCTGCAGCCGGAACATGAGATAACCACGCTGGATTCCGGCGTGCGAGTGGTCACCGAGCGCGTGCCGAGCGTGCGCTCGGTGGCGCTCGGCTTCTGGATCGCCACCGGCTCGGCCGCCGAGCACGACGACGAGGCGGGCATCTCCCACCTGCTCGAGCACATGCTCTTTCGCGGCACCGAGCGCTTCGGCTCGGAGGAGATCGACCAGATCTTCGACGCGATGGGCGCGGAGGTCAACGCGGGGACCGACAAGGAATCGACGTCTCTGTACACGCGCGTGCTCGACGGCCACATGGCGCGCGCGTTCGAGGTGATGGGCGACATGGTCTTCCGTCCGCGCTTCGGCGAGCTGGAGACCGAGCGCGAGGTCGTGCTCGAGGAGATCGCGATGTACGAGGACGATCCCCAGGACAAGGTCTTCGACGTGCTCGGCGAGGCGGTCTTCGGCGCGCATCCGCTCGGGCGCGCGGTGATCGGGACCGCGCAGGTCGTCGGCGCGGTCACGCGCGCGCAGCTGAGCGCCTTTCACGCCGCGCGCTATGAGCCGCAGAACCTGGTGATCGCCGCCGCCGGGTCGCTCGAGCACGAGGCGCTCGTGGAGATGGCGACGGCGCTGGACGAGCTGCGAGCGCAGGATCCTGCCGCGCCGCAGCCCGGCTCGTCGGTGCGGCCGGCTGCGTCGGCTCCGGACTTCGCGCGGCGCGTGCGCTTCGTCGAGAAGGACACCGAGCAGTACCACGTGTGCATCGGCGGAGCCGGCATGGCTCGCGCGGACGAGCGGCGCTTTGCCCTGCGCGTGCTGGAAGGCGTGCTCGGCGGGACGTCCTCCTCGCGGCTGTTTCAGGAGGTGCGCGAGCGCCGCGGACTGGCCTACTCGGTGTTCTGCTTCTCCAACCTCTACGCGCACACCGGCGAGGTCGGCCTCTACGTCGGCACGCGCCCGGACAACCTCGAGCAGGCGCTCGCGGTGATCTCCGCCGAGCTGCAGCGCTGCGTCGCCGACCCGGCGGCCGAGGAGGAGCTGACGCGCTCGCGCGAGAACCTCAAGGGCCGCGTGGTCCTGTCGATGGAGTCGACCTCGGCGCGGATGAGCCGTTTGGGCGGCTCGCTGCTGCACGAGATGCCGATTCTCTCGATCGACGAGGTGATCGAGCGCATCGACGCGGTGTCGCTGCAGGACCTGCGCGAACTCGCCGGCGAGCTGTTCGAGCCCGAGGCGCTGTCGATCGCCGGAGTCGGCCCGGACGAGCGCGTGTTCTCGTCGGCGATCGGACCGCTCGGCGGCGATCGCGAGGTCGCCACGGCCGCGGCGCCGGGGACGGGACGATGATCCGCGTGGCCGTCGCCGGCGCGGCGGGGCGGATGGGCCACACCGTCTGCGCGGCGGTCGAGGGCGCGCAGGACATGCAACTGGTCGGGCGCGCGGACCCGCTGCTGGCGATCGAGCTCGGGGAGCTGCTCGGCGACGCCGACGTCGTCGTCGACTTCACGCAGCCCGACACGGCGCTGGCGAACGCGCTGAGCTGCCTGGCGGCGGGGGTGCACGTGGTCGTCGGGACGACCGGCTTTGACCTGCAGGCGCTGCGCGATGCCGCTGAGGCGCAGCAGGGGACTCGCGCAAACGCGCTCGTGGCGCCGAACTTCGCGATCGGCGCGGTGCTGATGATGCGCTTTGCCGTCGAGGCGTCGAGGCACATGGAGAAGGCGGAGATCATCGAGCTGCATCACGATCGAAAGCTCGACGCGCCGAGCGGCACGGCGGCCAGGACGGCCGAGCTGATGGCGGCCGCGAGCGGGGGAGAGCCTCCACCGATCCATTCGATCCGCCTGCCCGGGCTCGTGGCGCACCAGGAGGTGCTGCTGGGCGACGTCGGTCAGACGCTGAGCATCCGCCATGACACGATCAGTCGCGAGTCGTTCATGCCGGGCGTGCTGCTGGCCGTACGCCGCGTCGCGACCCTGCCACAGCCGCTGGTGGTCGGCCTGGAGAGCCTTCTGTTCCCGTGAGCGGTCGTGGAATACTGCAAAGCATGAGCGAGCTCGGCACCATCCTGACGGCGATCGTCACGCCCTTCGACGCCAGCTCGAAGATCAACGAGGAGGCGTTCGTCGCGTTGATGCACCACCTCGGCGAGAACGGCTCGGACGGCTTCGTCGTCGCGGGGACCACCGGCGAGGCGTCGACGATGACCGACGACGAGCAGCTCGGGCTGATCGAGCTGGCGGTCGCCGAGCGCCCACAGGGCAAGACGATCGTCGCCGGCACGGGGACCAACGACACGCGCGAGGCTGTCTTCCTCACCGAACGCGCGACCGCGCTGGGCGTCGACGCGACGCTCGTTGTCACGCCGTACTACAACAAGCCGAGCCGGCTCGGGATCACGCGTCACTACGAAACCGTGGCCAAGGCCACGGACAAGCCGATGATCCTCTACAACATCCCCGGGCGCACGGCCACGAACATGCCCCCGGACCTGCTCGCCGAGCTCGCGCAGATCGAGGGGATCGACGGCGTCAAGCAGGCCAACGCCGATGAGCTGCAGCCGATCGACGGACTTGCCCTGTACGCCGGCGACGACGCGACGTTCGCGCGCACGCTGGACATGGGCGGCACCGGCGGCATCCTCGTGGCCAGCCACGTCGTCGGCAACGAGATGCGCCGGATGGTCGACGAGCCCGAGCACCGCGCGGAGATCAACGCGTCGCTGCGCGACGTCTACGAGACGCTGTTCATGACGTCGAGCCCCACCTGCACGAAGGCCGCGCTGAACCTGCTCGGCCACGATGCCGGCGGGCTGCGCCTGCCGCTCGTGGCGGCCACCGAGGACGAGCTGGCAGAGGTGCGCGCGATGCTCGTCCGCCACGGCCTGCTCTCAGACACAGAGGAGATGCAAGCCGCCTCGGCCGGCGCGTCCTCGGCTCAGGCTCGGGGCGCGTGAGCTCCGTTCGCGTCCTGCCCCTCGGCGGGCTGGGAGAGATCGGCAAGAACATGACCGTCGTCGAACACGACGGGCGGATCATCGTGGTCGACGTCGGGCTGCGCTTCCCGACGCCGGAGATGGTCGGCATCGACCTGGTGCTGCCCGACTTCTCCTACCTGCGCGAGCGCGCTCGCGACATCGAGGCGATCGTCGTCACGCACGGACACGAGGACCACCTCGGCGCGCTGCCGTGGGTGCTGCGCGAGCTGGGCGACGACCTGCCGCCGGTCTACGGCGGCGCGCTGACGATGGCGATGGCGCGCTCCAAGCTCGACGAGCACAAGCTCAAACACGTCGAGCTCAACGAGGTGGCGGCCGTCGACACGCTGGAGCTTGGGCCGTTCTCGCTGGAGCTGATCCACATGACCCACTCGATCCCCGATGCCAGCGCGGTCGCGCTGGGCACCGATCTGGGCACGATCCTGATCACCGGCGACTACAAGTTCGACCAGACCCCCGTCGACGGCCCGCCGGCCGACGTCTCGCGCCTGGCCGAGCTGGGGCGCGAGGGCGTGCTGCTGCTGTGCGGCGACTCGACCAACGTCGATCGCCAGGGCTTCTCGACATCGGAGTCGGTCGTCGGGCCGCATCTGGAGGAGGTCTTCGCGCGCTGTGACGGGCGGATCGTCGTCACGAGCTTCGCCTCGAACATCCACCGCGTCCAGCAGGTCGTCGACGCGGCCGCCGCGCTGGATCGCAAGGTCGCGCTGGTCGGGCGCTCGATGCGCAAGAACGTCGGCATCGGCCGCCAGCTCGGGCACATCGACGTCCCCTCCGGGCTGCTCGTTGGGCCGCGCGAGATCAACGATTTCCCCGACGAGCGCGTGGTGATCATCTCGACGGGCTCCCAGGGCGAGCCGCTTTCGGCGCTGCGGCGCATGGCCTACCGCGACCACCGCCAGGTCGAGCTGCGCGAGGGCGACACGGTCGTCTTCTCGGCCACGCCGATCCCCGGCAACGAGCGAGCCGTCAACGAGACGATCGATCGGCTCTACCACATCGGCTGTGACGTGGTGACTCCGCGCGACGCGCCCGTGCACGCTTCCGGGCACGGCTACGCGGAGGAGATCAAGCTGATGCTCAACCTCGTCAAGCCGCGCTACGTGATGCCCTTCCACGGCGACTTCAAGCGCCTGCGCATGCACGCGCAGCTGGCCGAGGCCGTCGGCATCGTGCCGGAGGACACCTTCCAGGGCGAGAACGGGCTGCCGCTGGACATCGACGAGCGCGGCGCGCGCTTTGGCAGCCACGAGCAGTCGGGGATGATCTTCGTCGACGGCGTGGAGATCGGCGACATGGCCGACGTGGCGCTGCGCGATCGGCGGATGCTCTCGGCCGACGGGATCTTCATCGTCGTCGTGACGATCGCCGAGCAGGACGGGCACTCGGTGGCCGACCCCGAGGTGATCTTCCGCGGCGTGCCGTTCCTCGACGAGGCCGACGAGCTGGTCGAGGAGATCCGCTCGACCGTCGAGGACACGATCGAGCGCGCGGCCAAGGACGAGATCCGCGAGGTCGACGTCGTGCAGGACATGCTGCACGACGACATGGCCAAGCTAGTCTACGATCGCCTCAAGCGACGACCGATGGTGCTGCCCGTCGTCGTGGAGGTCTGAGGCGACCGGCAGGCTGACCACGAAGCGCGCGCCCGTGCCGTGCTCGGGCGACTGCAGCGAGACGTTGCCGCCGTGTGTCTCGGCGACGGCCTTGACGATCGCCAGGCCGAGGCCGAAGGAGCCGCCGCGATCGCCGGCGCCGCGTACGAAGCGCTCGAACATGGTGGGGGCCAGCTCGGGCGGAACACCGGGGCCGTTGTCCTCGACGACGAGCGTTGCCTGACCCTCGCTGGCGGCGGTCGCCACGCGGATGCGCGTCCCCGGCGGTGTGTGACGCAGCGAGTTCTCCAGCAGGTTGATCGTCAGGCGGTGCAGCTCGTCGCGCGCGGCGTCGACGATCGCCGGGTGGACATCGAGGACGATCTCGTGCTCGGCGCTGACAGGCCCCAGCTCACCGGCGGCCTCGACGACGATCTGCGCCAGGTCCAACGGCTCACGCCGCACCACGCGCCCGACGTCTGTGCGCGCGAGCAGCAGCAGGTCGGCGACGAGCCTGCGCATTCGCCGCGACGAGCGCAGCGCCGAGCGCGCCGCTTCGCCCTCGTCGCCGTCCAGCGATTCGGCGAGCAGCTCGAGGTTGGCCAGCACGCTGGTCAGCGGCGTGCGCAGCTCGTGCGAGGCGTCGGCGACGAAGCGTCGCTGGCGCGCGAGCATCGTCTCGGTCTCGCCACGCGCGGCGTCGAGCTCGCGCAGCATTCCCTGCAGCGTGCGTGCGAGCTCGCCGACCTCGTCGTCGGCCTGGGGCTCGGGAACGCTGAGCGAGGGGTCACGGGTGCGCGCAATCGCCTCCGCCGTCGAGGTCAGCTCGGCGATCGGCGCCATCGCGCGGCGCGCGATCATCATGCCGGCGAAACCGGCGAGACCGGTGCCGAGCAGCACGCCGACGAGCAGGAACAGCTCCACGCGCGCGACCGTCGCCTCGGTGTCGGAAATCTTTCGCCCGTACTGGATGATCACCTGGCCGATCGGCTCGTCGGTGCCGGACACGCGCACGATCCCCGCGCGGCTGACCACGCGGTAGCCGTGCACGGTCTTGGCCTGCACGCTCGGCGTGCCCAGCGAGGGGGCTTTGGCCGGTTCCTGGGCGACGATCGAGCCGCCGAGCGTGAAGATGCGCACGATCGCGTGGTCGGCCGGTGCGGCGTAGGCGGCCAGGGGCGGCTCGATCGTCACCGCGCGATGCACGCTCGTGGGGGCGACTTTGATGTTCAGCTGCGTCGGAAGCTGGTTGGCCGTGTCGGCCACCTGGCGGTTGAAGTCCGAGCGCACGCGGTGGACCGTGAAGGAGCCGATGCCGATCGCGAACGCGCACAGGATCACGAACGTCAGCAGCGAGGAGACGCCCGCCAGGCGCACGCGGATCGGCAGGCGGTCAAAGCTCGCGGAGGCGCTCTGAAACGCGCCTGAGACGGCGCGTGGAAGCCTAGGCGCGAAGGACGTAGCCGGCTCCCCTGATCGTGTGCAGCAGGCGCGGCTCGCCGTCGGCCTCCAGCTTGCGACGCAGGTTGGAGACGAAGACCTCGATCGTATTGGTCGTCGAGAATGGGTCATATCCCCACACCTCGTCGAGCAGCCGCTGGCGCGAGATCACGATGCGCTCGTTGCGCATCAGGTACTCCAGCAGCTCGAACTCGCGCTGGGTCAGATCGACCGCGCGCTCGCCGCGCACGACCTCGTGCGTGTCGACGTTCAACGACAAGTCGCCGACGCGTAGCGGCGCGGAACCGCGCGGGGGACGCCGGCGCAGCAGCGCGCGCATGCGCGCGAGCAGCTCCTGGCGCTCGAACGGCTTGACCAGGTAGTCGTCGGCGCCGGCGTCCAGGCCCTCGACGCGCGACTCCAGCGCGTCGCGCGCGGTGAGGATCAGGATCGGCACGTCGTCCTCGGCGCGCAGCGTGCGGGCTACATCAACGCCGTCGAGGCCCGGCAGGCCGAGATCGAGGATCACCAGGTCGGGTGCGAAGGAGCGGCCGCTCTCGAGGGCCGTGGGCCCATCGGCCGCGGCGCGAACCTCATAGCCCTCCATGCGCAGCGAGCGCTGGAGCGCCTGGGCTATGTCCTCGTCGTCCTCGACGACCAGGACGCGTGGTGCGCGGGAGAAGTCGTTCATCGTCTTTATGTATCGGCGGGCACTAAAGCGATGGTAAGGCCCCGGGGCAGGTTACGGCGGGTTGGCGTCGAAGTTGCGCGAGATGGCCAGTACACGCAAGCGCGCCCCTGCGCGCTCCCGGAACAGCCGATCCTCGGGCGCCCGAAACACGCGCAAGCGCGCGACCGGACGCGGGCGCGGCGGCTCGCGCGGCCTGCTCGGCAGCCGCTCGCTGGTCCCGCGTGGCATGCCGCGCCTGCCGGTGCTCGACCAGCGCGGGCGCGATGTGCTCGGCCTGGCGCTCGTCGCCGTCGGTGTGTTCATGGGCTTCGTGCTCTACGGCGGCTGGGAAGGCGGTCGCGCGGGGCATGGCCTCGCCGTCGCGCTGGGTTGGGCGCTCGGCAAAGCGCGCGTGCTCGCGCCGCCGGCGCTGATCGGTGGCGGCGGGATGCTGCTGCTGGCGCAGGCGCTGTCGGCCAGACGATCGTTGCTGGGCGACCCGCGCTCGATCGGCGGCGTCTGCCTGTTCGCCGCGGCGACGCTGGCGCTGGCCGCCGGCACGCTCGGGCTCAGCTCAGGCGCGGCGCACGGCGACGCAGCCTGGAAGTCGGCCTATCTGCAGTCCCATGGCGGGGTCGTCGGCGAGGGCCTCTACCAGCTTGCCGACAAGCTCGTGCAGGGCGTCGGCGTGGACATCCTCGTCATCTTCCTGCTGTTCGTGGGGACAACGCTGATCACCGGCGCATCGCTGGGAGGCGCGCTGCGCGCTACCGGCAGCGGCGTCGTGGAAACGACACGCATGATGCGCTCGCTCAGCGCCCGCCGCGAGGACGACGAGCAGGCGCTCCCCGAGGGCTTTGACATGCACGAGTTCGCCGCTGCGCCCGGCTTGCAGCCGCCCGAGCCGGACACCGCTGAACTGGTCGTGCGCGCGACGCACGTCGAGGGCCCCGCGCAGGAGGACCCGTCGATCCAGGACGAGCCGCTCGGGCAGGAGGACCACGCCGAGCAGCTCGCGGACGCGCAGGACCGAGCCGAGTCCGAGCTCGGCGAGGAGGACGAGGACGTCTCCGGCGTGGCGCGCACCGACGTCGGCGACGTGACCCCGCAGGGCAGGCTGCGCGATGCGGTGACCGACGATCCGAGCTTCGTCTGGGAGATGCCCGACGCGAGCAAGCTGTTGACGCGCTCGACCGGCGAGCAGACGCGACCGGACACGGCGGGACAGGCGCAGACTGCCACCAGCCTCGTCGAGGCGCTCGGCCACTTCGGCGTGCAGGCGAAGGTGATCGGCACGGTCGCCGGGCCGCACATCACGCGCTACGAGCTGCGCCTGGCGCCCGGCACGAAGGTCGCAAAGGTCGCGCAGCTGAAGGACGACCTGGCCTATGCGCTGGCGGCAACCGATATCCGCATCCTCGCGCCGATCCCCGGCAAGCAGGCGGTCGGCGTGGAGGTCCCCAACCTGCACCGGCGCATCGTGCGCCTCGGCGACGTCTTTCAGCAGCCACCGAAGGACTGGTCGCCGCTCACCGTGTGGCTCGGCAAGGACGTCGCGGGCAAGGCGATCGGCGCCGACCTGGCAAAGATGCCCCACCTGCTCGTCGCCGGCACGACCGGCGCGGGAAAGTCGGCGGCGATCAACGCGATGCTCTCCAGCGTGCTGCTGCGCGCGAGCCCGCACGAGGTGCGCCTGGTGCTGGTCGACCCCAAGCAGGTCGAGCTCAACCACTACGAGTCGATCCCGCACCTGCTCACGCCGGTGATCACGAGCCCGCGGATGGCGGCCAACGCGCTGCAGAACCTCGTCAAGGAGATGGAGAGCCGCTACGGGATCATGTCGCTGGCGCGCACGCGCGGGCTGATCGAGCTCAACAAAGCGCGCGCCAGGCGCGGCGAAGCGCCGCTGCCGTACATCCTCTGCGTGATCGACGAGCTCGCGGACCTGATGATGGTCGCGCCGGCCGACGTCGAGGACTCGATCATCCGCCTCGCACAGAAGGCTCGTGCGGTCGGCATCCACCTCGTCCTGGCCACGCAGAGCCCGCGCGTTGACGTGATCACCGGCATGATCAAGGCCAACGTGCCGTCGCGGATCGCCTTCTCGGTCTCCTCGCAGACCGACTCGCGCGTGATCCTCGACCAGAACGGCGCGGAGTCGCTGCTGGGGCAGGGCGACATGCTGTTCAGCCCCGTCGGCACCTCCCGCCTGCAGCGCATCCAGGGCGCCTACATCGATGAGCGCCAGATCGCCAAGCTGACCGACCTGTGGCGCCGCCAGGGCGAACCGGAGCTGCGCGAGGAGCTGCTTGCGGAGGTCGAGCCCGAGACCCCGGAGTCCTCGCCCGACGAGTTCGACCCCGACGAGGACCCGTTGCTGGGCGACGCGATCAGGCTGGTCGCCGAAATGCAGACGGCTTCGACCTCGATGTTGCAGCGGCGCCTGCGCCTGGGCTACACGCGCGCCGGGCGCGTGATCGACATGCTCGAGCGCCGCGGCGTGATCTCCGGCTACGAGGGCTCCAAGCCCCGGCAGGTGCTGGTGACCGAGGCGGACCTGCCGCGCGTGCTTGCCGCGTTGGGCGAGGCCGCCGAGCCCGCCGCCACAAGCGACTAGCCTTTCAGGCAGATGCCCGAGATCGGTGAAACGCTACGCGACGCGCGTATGCGCGCTCGTATAGACGTCTCGGAGATCGAGGCCAAGACGAAGATCCGCGCGAAGTACCTGCGCGCGTTGGAGAACGAGGAGTGGGGGCTGCTGCCGGGGCCGACGTTCGTCAAGAGCTTCCTGCGCACCTACGCGCAGGCGCTCGGCCTCGACGGCAAGGCGCTGGTGGAGGAGTATCGCCTCAGCCACGAGCATCCGAGCGAGGCGGCGCTGGAGCCGATCGTCTCGAGCCCGCAGCGCAGTCGCGGCCGCCCGGCCGGCGGACGCGCGCCCGGGGGGCCCTCGCGCGGCTACCTGGCGATCGTCGGCGTGGTCGTGCTGCTGATCGTGCTGCTCGTCGTGGGGCTGATCAGCAACGGCGGGGGAGGCTCGAAATCGAGCTCGACGCACAGCGCCTCCGGGACGACCCGCAAGGCCACGACGCCGGCGCGCAAGCACCGCACCGGAACGTCGAGCTCCTCGCGCAGCGCCATCGTGGCGCTCTCGCTGCGGCCCTCGGCGGCTGTGTATGTGTGTCTGATCGGCGATAACGGGCGCAAGGTGATCCCAGGCAAGGAACTGCAGGCGGGCAAAAGCACGCCGACGTATCACGCGCGGCGCTTTGAGATCACGCTGGGCAACAGCTCGGTGACGATGTTCGTCGACGGGCGCGCGCGGACCGTGCCTGCGTCGAGCCAGGCGATCGGCTACACGATCACCAAGGCGTCAGGGCGCAAACGGCTGCACACGGGCCAGCTGCCTACCTGCACGTGAGCGCACGGGCCGGCATCGTCGTGACCGGCACGGAGGTGCTCACCGGCCGTGTCAGCGACCGCAACGGGCCGTGGCTGTCTGACCGGCTGCGCGAGCTGGGCGTCGATCTCGCGCACATCTCGATCGTCGGCGACCGCCCGCAGGACATGCGCGCGGCGCTGGCGTTCATGGCCGAGCAGCGCATGGATCTGGTGCTGACCAGCGGCGGCCTCGGGCCGACCGCCGACGATCTCACCGCCGAGGTCGTGGGCGACTTCCAGGGGCGCGAGATGGTCCTCGACGAGCAGCTGGAGCAGCAAATCGCCGAGGTCGTGCGCCCGCTGATGACGCGCTGGCCCGGCCTCGACGTCGCGGCGATCGAGCTCGGCACGCGCAAGCAAGCGACGATTCCCGCCGGCGCGACGATTCTCGAGCCGATCGGCACGGCGCCCGGATTGGTCGTCCCGCCGCAGCAGAATGCCGCCGGCCCGACGATCGTCGCGCTGCCCGGCCCGCCGCGCGAGCTGCAGCCGATGTGGGAGCGCGCGGTGCAGACCGAGGCGCTGCGCGCGGCCGTGTGCGGCGCGACCACCTACCGCCAGCGGATGCTGCGCCTGTTCGGGATGCCCGAGTCGGAGATCGCCGAGACGCTGCGCGCGGCCGGGCGCGAGGGCGTCGAGCTCGATCGCCTGGAGATAACCACGTGCCTGAAACGCGGCGAGATCGAGGTCGTCACACGCTATGAGCCCGACAGCGAGAGCGTGTATGACGCGTTTGCGCAGATCGTCGCCGAGCGCCACTCCGACGCGCTGTTCTCAGACGACGGCAGCACGATCGACGACCAGATCGCCACGCTGCTGGACCGACGCACGATCGCGACCGCCGAGTCGTGCACCGGCGGCCTGCTAGCAGCGCGCCTGACCGACCGGGCGGGCTCCTCGCGCTACGTCAAGGGCGCGATCGTCGCCTACAGCAACGAGGTCAAGGTGGCGCAGGCGGGGGTTGCGCCCGAGCTGATCGAGCGCCACGGAGCGGTCTCTGCGGAGGTCGCCCAGGCTCTCGCCGAGGGCGCCCGAGAGCGCCTGGGCGCCGATCTCGGTGTCGGCGTGACCGGAATCGCCGGACCGGACGGCGGCAGCGAGGACAAGCCTGTCGGGCTCGTCTGGCTGACCGTCGCAGGACCCGGGGACGCAACCATGACCAGGTCGGTCCATCTCCCTGGCGGCAGGGCCGATGTGCGCGATCGCGCGACGACCGTTGCCATGCACATGCTTCGCCGCGCGCTGCTCGGCGCATGAGGGTGAGGCCCTTCGCCGCAGCTCGCACGCCCCGCTAGCATCGCCCGGCGATGTCTCGCCCGGCCACAGCGCGGCTGTTCGTGGCGATCGACCCGCCGGCGGCGATGCGCGAGCAGCTCGCCGCGTGGGCCCGCCTGGCCGTCGCCGCCATGGGCGCCTCCGGGCGGAACGGCGTTCCTCGCGGCGTGCGGCTGCTGGAGCCCGAGACGATGCATCTGACGCTGTGCTTTATCGGCAGCCGCCCCGTCGAGGAGATCGAGACGATCGCCACAGCCCTGGACGGGCTGATCGCATCCAGCGGCGAGCTGTCTCTCGGCGCCCCGCTGTGGCTGCCGCCGCGAAGTCCGCGCTCGCTCGCGCTGGAGGTCCACGATCGCCGCGGCGAGCTGGCGGCTCTGCACGGGGTCGTGCAGGCTGCGCTGGCGGATGCGATCGATTGGCAGCCCGAGCGCCGGCGCTTCAGGGGTCACGTGACGGTCGCGCGGCTGGGCCGTGAGCGCTCGCGAGCCCGCCGGGCGGGAGTCGGCGGGCAGGTGCCACCACCGACGCCGCAGTTGTCCTTCGTGCCTGCCGAGGTCGTGCTCTATCGCTCGTGGCTGGCGCCTGCCGGGGCGAGCTACGAAGCGCTGACGACGAGCGCTTTGTGCGCGCCTTCGGATTCTTCGCCCGACGGCGAGGACGGGGTGGACGAGGACCCGGCGCTCCGGTAGGCCATGCACGCGAGCATCGAGCCGTCGCCTGAGAGGACCGGCGGCGAGCCGTCTTCGCATTCGGGTTGTGAGCCGTCGTCGCAGGTGTAGCCGCCGCTCGCGCCCGCCGGGGCGCTGCCGTCTTCGCAGCTGGCTTCGCTGAATCCGACGACGGGTTTTGCCGCCTTCGGGCAGACCGGGCCGAGGCCTTTGCTCGCAAGGGCCGGTTCAGACCCGTCCCCGCAGATCGGTTCGGAGCCGTCGGCGCAGGAGTAGGAGCCTTCGCTTTCGCGGACCGGGGTGCTCGCGTCCTCGCAGACGGCCGGCACCGGTGCCGGGATGGCTGGCGTGTGCGTGGCCGGCTGGTGCGTGGACTTCTTCTTCTTTGCCGCCACGCGCTTGGCGTGATGGTGCTTGGCCTTGGTCTTTGCGTGGGTCCCGTGCCAAAGTGCCGCGCATGCCCGACCCTGCGCTCCGGAATGGGCGGCTCGCGGGGCGCATCCGGCCGGCGACCCTTGAGCTGAGCTGGGCGCGACGCGCACGAGCAGCGCGACCAGCGCCGCGAGCAGCAGCACCGCGGAAAGGAGGGCGAGCGCGCGCCGTGGGGTTGCGCTGCAGGTCAAGAGGTCTCCGATGCTTCGAGTGGGGTGTGCCTCTTCATCGTCGGCGGCCGAGGCGCGGGTGAGCTGCCGTGTTGGCGGTGGACGAACGGGTGGACGCCGGCGGCCCGCCAGAGCCCGCAGGGACTGCGTGTATCGGCAGCAATACGAACAACTGTTCCGTCCGGGGCGACCTCTAAGTTGCTCGACTCATCCCGAACCGAGGAGTCAGACCATGCCCGTGACCGACCAGGAGAAGGCAGCCAAGGCGCGCGACGCCGCCCTTCAGGGCGCGCTCACGCAGATCGAGCGCGAGTTCGGCAAGGGCACGGTCATGCGCATGGGCGACGAGGGTGCGCAGGTGCGCTGCGATGCGATCCCCACGGGTGCGCTGTCGCTCGACCTCGCGCTGGGCATCGGCGGCGTGCCCCGCGGGCGCATCGTCGAGGTGTTCGGCCCGGAGTCCTCGGGCAAGACGACGATGATCTACCACGTGCTCGCCGAGGCGCAGAAGCTGGGCGGGGTGTGCGCCTTCATCGACGCCGAGCACGCGATGGACCCGCTCTATGCCAAGGAGATCGGCGTGGACATCGACGAGCTGCTGGTCTCCCAGCCAGACTACGGCGAGCAGGCCCTGGAGATCGCCGACATGCTCGTGCGCTCGGGCGCCGTCGACGTGGTCGCGATCGACTCGGTCGCCGCGCTCACGCCGCGTGTCGAGCTCGAGGGGCAGATGGGCGACCAGACGGTCGGCGCGCAGGCGCGGATGATGTCCCAGGCGATGCGCAAGCTCGCCGGCAACCTGAACCGCACGCAGACGCTGTGCATCCTGACCAACCAGATCCGCGAAAAGGTCGGCGTGATGTTCGGATCGCCGGAGATCCAGCCGGGCGGTCGCGCGCTGAAGTTCTACGCCTCCCAGCGCCTGGACATCCGGCGCATCGAGACGCTCAAGGACGGCACGGAGGCGGTCGGCAACCGCGTGCGGGTGAAGGTCGTCAAGAACAAGGTCGCCGCGCCCTTCCGCCAAGCGGAGTTCGACATCGAGTACGGCAAGGGCATTTCCACGTCGGGTTGCCTGATCGACATGGGCCTGGAGCACAACATCGTCTCCAAGTCGGGCTCGTTCTTCTCCTACGGCAACGATCGTCTCGGGCAGGGTCGCGGCAACGCAAAGGCCCATCTCGACGCCAACCCAGAGGTGGCCAAGGAGATCGAGGACAAGATCTACTCGGCGCTCGGCCTGGGCAAGGACCTGGTCACGCCAATCGACCGCGACAAGGACGCCCCCGCGCCAATCGCCAGCGAACCGGCCGTAGCGGCAGTGGCATAGGCCGGGCCAAGCTGAGTCTGGGCACCAGGCTCAACTCTCTCAAGAGGATGGCCAGGATGGCCATCCGTCTCGCGACCCTCGAGCCGGTCGAGGACGTTCGTCACGATCGCCCGCACGTGGTCCTCGTGGTCGGCGATCCGCTTGGGCGTGAAGCCCACCAGCCTGGGCCGCGAGCCGCCGCGGCGCCGCTCCGGGCGGGGGCGCTAGGCTGTCCCGCGTCGCCGTCACCCATGAGGAGGGACCATGTCTGAGGAGCCCGTGAAGTTCACGCTGTCCGAGCGCGACATCCCGACGCACTGGGTGAACCTGCTCCCCGACCTGCCCGGCGAGCCGCTGCCGCCGCTCTCCCCTCAGACGATGGAGCCCGCGGGGCCCCCCGACCTGACGCCGATCTTCCCGATGGCGCTGATCGAACAGGAGGTCTCCACCGAGCCCGACATCGAGATACCCGAGGAGGTGCGCGACGCCTACAAGCTGTGGCGCCCCACGCCGCTGTTCCGGGCCCGCCGCCTGGAGCGCGAGCTCGATACTCCTGCGCACATCTATTACAAGTACGAGGGCGTCTCACCCGCCGGATCGCACAAGCCCAACACGGCGGTGCCGCAGGCCTACGAGAACGCCCGGGCCGGCATCAAGCGCCTGGCGACCGAGACGGGCGCCGGGCAGTGGGGCTCCTCGCTGGCGTTCGCGTGCTCGCTGTTCGGCCTGGAGTGCGAGGTCTTCATGGTCGGCTCCTCCTACGACCAGAAGCCCTATCGCCGCTCGATGATGCAGACCTGGGGCGCGACCGTCCACCGCTCTCCGAGCACGCTCACCGGCTCCGGCCGGGCCCAGCAGGCCCACCCGACCGGCTCGCTCGGCATCGCCATCTCCGAGGCCGTCGAGATCGCAGCGGGACGCGAGGACACCAACTACGCGCTCGGCTCCGTCCTCAACCACGTGCTGCTGCACCAGACCGTGATCGGCCAGGAGGCCGCAGCGCAGATGGCGATGGCGGGCGAGCAGCCCGATGTCATCGTGGCCTGCGTCGGCGGAGGCTCGAACTTCGGCGGCCTCACGTTCCCGTTCGTGCGCGAGGTGCTCAAGGGCAGGGCGAGCACGCGCTTCATCGCGGCCGAGCCCTCCGCCTGCCCGACGCTAACGCGCGGCACCTACCGCTACGACTACGGCGACACCGCTGGGCTCACGCCGCTGATGCCCATGTACACGCTCGGCCACGACTTCGTGCCGCCGCCCGTGCACGCGGGCGGGCTGCGCTACCACGGCGACGCGCCGATGGTCTGCGGGCTCGTGCGGGCGGGCCTCGTCGAGGCGCGCGCATACCGCCAGAACGAGACCTTCGAGGCCGCCGTGCGGTTCGCGCGCAGCGAGGGCATCATCCCCGCGCCCGAGCCCGCGCATGCCATCCGCGCGGTCATCGAGGAGGCCGAGTCGGCGCGCGAGGCGGGCGAGGCGCGCGTGATCCTCTTCGGGCTCTGCGGCCACGGCCACTTCGACCTGTCGGCCTACGACGCCTACCTGGCCGGCGAACTCGAGGACCCCGAGTTCTCCGAGCAGGAAATGGACGACGCGCTCGCGCGCCTTCCCCAGACTCCCGCCATCGCCTGAGCCGCGGGCCCAGACGGACACATCGCCGACCGTGAGAAACGGGCCGGCGGCGCCGGTCTCCCACGCTGCTGGCTCACGGTCTATTGAGCGAGCGTACAGGCTGTCGGCGACCGTGGCTCGGGCTACCCGGCGCCCACATCGAGATATGAGCGTACGCGCTCCACGAGCGCTTCACGAGCCACTGCGCTCGGGCGCCTATCCGGCCGATCTTGCAGCCGCTGACCTTTGCCCGGCGCCCTTCGCGCGCCTCGTCGAGGCCGTCCGCACAGCCGTCGAGCGGGCGACGGAGGGCTAGTGAGATCGAACGGACGATCCCGTCGCTCAACGCTGAAAGGGCCAGCCTTGGCGT
Organism: Solirubrobacteraceae bacterium; assembly: GCA_017882375.1. GTDB lineage: Bacteria > Actinomycetota > Thermoleophilia > Solirubrobacterales > Solirubrobacteraceae > Palsa-744. The sequence continues at coordinate 94,813 of JADGPP010000004.1, forward strand.
GCGCCCTGAGCGACGGAACCTCCACCTACTC
>JADGPP010000016.1 GCA_017882375.1 Solirubrobacteraceae bacterium
CGCAACTCCTCCTGAGCAGCCTGCGGCAACCGCCTCGCGTCACGCTCCATGCCGCAGACACTACCAGCTCTGCCCGCTATTTACTACGACGGATTAGTAAGAGGAGACTTCGCCTTTGGGCAGCAGTCCGAACCCGCTGCCCAAAGGCGGCCGAATCGCACCCAGTCGCGCCCAATCCAGCCTTGGGCGACAGCGTTCCGGATCGCTACTATTCTCCGCAAGCGTGGCGCTTTCAGAGCGTCGGCGACGCGTACCGCGCCCGACCGCGTGGCCGTTGAGATCGACCAGCTCGATCTGGCCCATGTCGCTCGCGAACGGGCGCACCTCGTCCGGGTTCTCGAATCGCTTGCCAGCCAGCTCCGCCGTATTGACCCGCCCCCTTTGGTATGTCTCGTTGGCCCGACCATACCGCCGCCGCGACCGCGCGCGTTGAGATTTCGAGCCGGGCGGACCCGCGAATCTCGTGACCGGGCGCCGGTTGACGGTCAGAGCTGGGCACTCATACCTCGCCAGGGCCAAGCGCTCCCGCCGGCGCCAGGCGCTCCGCCGCGCGCCCACCAGTTGAGCATCAAGTCTGCGACTGGTAGCTTGAAACAGATGTTTCGATCGAGTGGAGGGCGGATGCCGCGGGGCCTCGCGGAAAGCCGGTGAGGTCCGGCTGGATTCTGCGCGCCGCCTTGCCGTGTCTGCTCGCCGCAGGTGTCGCCGGTCCGCTCGCCGGCTGCGGTAAAGCCGCCAACAAGAGTGCTCCGGCGGAACCGAGCGGGAAGGCAGAAGAAGGCAACGAACAAGCTGGAGCCGAAAAGCAGGAAGAAGCGGTCGAAGCGGCCAAAAACCGCGAACTGCTCTCGGTGATCGAAGCCAAGAAGCGAGAAGAAGCGGCCGAAGCCGAGGCGAAGAAGACCGAACACCTCGCCGCCGCCAAGGCGAAGAAGCGCGAAGAAACCGCTAAGAAGGAAGTCAAGAAGCGAGAAGCGGCTGCTGCCGCGAAGGTCAAGAAGCAAGAAGAAGAACTGAAGGCCGCGGCGAAGAAGCAACAGGAAGCCGCCAAGAAGAGGGAGGCGGAAGTGAAAAAGCAGGAAGCTGAACGCGCCGCCAAACAACGGGTGACCACGACGAGCACGACGGCGACGCCGCCGGCCGGGGAAGCGGGGCAGTGATCGACGCGCATCGTCGGCCTGCGAAGTCTTCACCGCTGCAGCGCGCCGCCGTCCTCGGGCTGCTCCTGCTTGCGCTCGCGCTGCTCGCGGGCTGCGGCGAAGCCTCGGGAGGCTCGGAATCCTCAGGGGCAGAAGCGCACGAAGAAACGGGCGTGGCGGGCGAAGAAGCGGCAGAACAGGCGACGAGAGCCAAGCAGCGCGCGGCGGAAGCCCGTTCGGTCAAAGCCGAAGAAGCGGCACTGGCGGCAAGGCGTCGGAAGGAGGAAGCGGCGATCGCGCAGGCGCAGGCGCAGGCGCAGGCCGGAGGCTCGACCAGGAAGAAACACGTGCAGGGCTCGCACAAACACTCGTCGAGCAAACACTCGGCGAGCAGCAAGGAAAAGAAGAAGAGCTCCAAGAAGACCAAGGGCTCGCCGGAAACCGCGGCGGAAAAAGCCGCCCGTCAGAAATTCGCCGCCGAAGAAGCGCAGGAAGTCGCGGCGTTCAAGCGCCGCCAAAAACAGGAAGGTGCGAGGTAGTCCGCGAACGGCGCTTGCGCACGGTCCGCCGGCACGGATAGCGTCAGCCGATCAGATCGCCGCGCGCGGGCTCGCAGGCGCGTGTGGCGAGGTCTTTCAAGCCAAGGGGGCAGGTCGATGATTCGCAAGCTTTCTCCAGCGCTGCTCGTCGTGCTCGCCTGCACAGCGCTGCTCGCCGGCTGTGGCAGCTCCGGCAGCAGCTCCAGCAGCACCGCCAAGACCGCCGGCTCGACGAGCTCGACGAGCTCGAGCTCAACGGCGACCAATGGCGCCGCAAAAGTCTCGGCCGCGGCTGTCGAAAAGTGCAAGCGCGGCGTAAGCGTGTTGCCGACGCTGTCGCAGGCGACCAAGAGCAGGCTCGAAGCGATCTGCGAGAAGGCCGCAAGCGGCGACGCCGCCGCCGCCCGCGCCGCCGCGCGCGAAGCGTGCGAAGAAATCGTCAAGGCCTCGCCGCTGCCCGCAGGTGCGGCCAGGGATCACGCGCTGTCGGGGTGCAAGTCGGCGGAAAAGAAGTAGCAGGGGGGCGTCCGGCTAGCTTGCGCCGGGCGCCTGCTCGTCCTCTTCCTCGTCCTCGCCGTACAGCGACTCGCGCGCCAGCTCCTGGCCTTTGACGCCGAACAGCTTGATCTCCAGCAGGTCGTGGCGGTAGTCGTCGGGAGCGATCAGCGTGAAGCGCTCGCTGACGAGCTCGCACTGGTCGACCGCCAGGTTGGCCAGCTCGGCCGTCGCGACGCGCCCGCCGGAGACCAGCGGATGGCCCCACACGAGCGTCATCGCGGCGACCGCACCGGACTCGCCTCGCCAGCTGCCGATCACCTCGTCGCACAGGTCCAACTGCCAGTCGGGATTGCGCGCGGCCGTCTCCTCGGTGAAGTCGACGAACGCCGAGAAGTCGCTCGGTTGCCCGTCCTGCGGTGGGGGAACGAAACGCACGTAGCCGAACAGCTCGTACCCGTTGGCCGTCAGCGACGTTCCCGGCACATACGTGCGCCCGTGCCAGCTGCGATCCGGATACCACAGGATCTCGCCCGGCTCGCCGAGCTCCTGTGCGTCGACGTCGAGCTGGGCGACGCCGGCGAGGAACTCCTCGCCGAGGCGCTCCGCCCAGCGACCATAGGGGAGGTCCTCCTGCGGTGGCTCGGCGGCGAAGCGCGGTAGGAAGCGGTGCTCGGGCGCCATCGTCGGCCAGACTAGCCTGCCGCGGCGCGCGAGGAGTGCGTCACACCTCGCGCAGCAGTGCGGCCGCGTGCTCGGGCGCGACGATGTTCAGGTTCAGATCGGTCGACAGCTCCAGTCCCGCGAGGTGCGTAAGTCGCGGCACGACGTCGATGCGCCAGCAGAAGTGCTCGGCGCCGCGCGGTGCCGTGCGCACCCACATGTTCAGCGGCGGGCTCGCGCCGAGGTGGCGCGCCAGGCGCCGCAGACCGTCGTGCAGCAGCGATGCGCCGGATGGCCCGTCGAGCTCGAAGCGGGGCACCGGGCGCCGCGGCGCGAGCATCAGCTGGAACGGCAGACGAGACGCATACGGCGCCATCAGCACGGCCTCGTCGTCGATCGCGACGATTCGCTCGCGCAGGCGCACCTCCTCGGCGACGAGGTCCCCGAGCAGGCTCTGGCCCATCGTGCGCGTCGCATACTCGGCCGCCCGCTCTCGCTCGCGCGCGACCGCCGCCGGAACGAACTGCAGCCCGTACAGCTGCGAGTGCGTGTGCGGCAGCGACGCGCCGGCCTGGCGGCGCTCGTTGACGATCAGCTGGACATACGCGCACTGCTCGTGCGCGCGCATGCGCTCGCGCCACACGTCCATCGCGGCGGCCACCTGCTCGACCGGCAGATCGGCCATCGACAGCACCGGCTGGGGCCCGTTGACGATCACCTCGTGCGCGCCGGTCGCCGGCAGCGAGCGAAACAGCTCGCCGCGTCCGTCGGGCTCCGCGCTGTCCTCGCCGGGGTCCGCCGGAGCGAGCGCCGGATACAGGTTTGGCACAACACGCACGCGCCAGCCCGGCGAGTCGGCAACGTCACTGCCCGGACGAACCGCGTAGAGCTCGGGCGGCGTGCGGTCCTCGTGCCCGTCGGCGAACGGGTCGCGCTCGGGGTCGATCGGCTCGGGCGCGCGCTCGCTCTCGGACAGGCTCGGAGCGCCGCCGGGACGGCGCGAGCGCTCGCCGGCGACGATCGTGCGGTGCCCGCTCAGCGGGTCGATGCGGATCTCAGGCATGCTTGACGCCGAGCGCGTAGCGCCTGACGTCCTCTTCCAGGCGCGCCTGGCTCGGATAGGGCCCCTGGCGAATGTACTGGCCGCCCGAGCGGTCATAGAAGACCGTGACCGGCGTGAACGTCGAGTCGGTGATCGCCGTGCCTGCCGCGCCGCTGTGGTCGTAGTAGCTCGGATAGCTCACGGGGAAGCTGCGCAGGAAGGACGCCCCTGCCGCGCGGCTCGTGTCAGCCGAATCGATGCCGACGAATGCCACCTGGCGCCCGAGCGACAGCGATGCCCGCTGAAAGGCGCCGAACTCCGAGCGACACGGCACGCACCACGAAGCCCACTTGTTGATCACGACAGGCTGCCCGCGCAGCGACGCCAGGCGCGCCCTGAGCGCTGCAAGCCCTCCCGGCAGCAGCTCGCTGGCCTGCGCATGCAAGCTCGCCAGCGGCGCCGGCGAGCCGGCGAGCCGCTCGCGCATCTGCGCGAGCGTCAACTTCGACGGCCGGGTCGGAGACGGTGAGGAGCCTGCAAGTTCGACCAGGCCGACGACGAGCAGGGCGAGGACTGCGACCCCACCCGCCGCGATTGCCAGCCGTTTCGCCCTCATCGCGCGTAAGGGTGGCAGATCGTGTCCGGCTCGACGGAGCACCGATCGCTGCCGTCCGTCCGCGGCGACTTTCACCGCCACGCGACGTGCTATATCTTCAGGACACGTAAAGCCGGTTCGCCTTGAGCATCCGGCGAACGCGTCAGCAGGACGCCAGTCGTTCTGAGCCACGCTGAAGCCACTTTCTGCGGCGGCTCCGTCTCGAAGTCCCGAGCCTCCATGGCCGAGTCCACCTCAGTGGCCCTCGCGGTCGCGTCCATTCCAAGTTCCGCGGAAATCTCGCGTGCGGAGAAGCTCGTCCGCGAGCGCTTCCTGCACGAGGGCGAGGACCCCGCCGTCGCGCTGGCCGCGGGCTCACCGCGCCGGCTGGCGCTCGACGAGGCGCTCGCCGAGCTGCAGGCCGATCCGAAGGCCAAACATCCGTCGACCGCCTGGCGCCGGGAGTTCTCGCTGCTGCTCGGCCTCGAGCGCGTCCTCTCAGAGGACGCGCCGAAGCTGGCCGACGGCACCGTGCTCTCGGCCCACCAGGTCGACGCTCTGTCGGGCACGCTCGCCGCGCTGCTCGCAGCGGCACAGGTCAGCGCAGCCAACGGCAACGGACGAGCGGCCGCCTCGGCGTCGCCGGAACTGCTCGCCTCGGCGGACATCTTCGGTCCCGAGGACACCCCGTCGGCGAGCAACGGCGCGCCGGTCGCCGACGACGCGCCGCCCGGCGCCGATGCGTCCGACGAGGACGAGGACGAGCCGGAGGACGAGGAGGAGATCGACGAGGACGACGATGAGGATCTCGGTCCCGTCCAGCGCGCCGCGCCCGACGAGGACGACGACGAGGACGAGGACGACGACGACCTCGAGCCTGACGAGGACGACGATGAGGATGTCGCCGACGAGGAGCCCGAGTCCGAGGCCGACGAGGAGCCGCGCGACTGGGTCGAGGAGGGAGAGGACGAGGAGGAGTCGCTCGCCGACCTGCCCGAGGATCCCAACGCGGCCAAGCGCTTCTGGTTCGAGCACGCGACCGGCGCCGGCAAGACCGTCGCAGCGCTGGGTTTCGTCGAGGCTTCGCAGACCGGCGGCGTGTTGATCCTCACGCACCGGCGTAACCTCGTCGACCAGTTCAACGGCGAGCTGCGCCAGCGCGGCTACTCCAAGCGCATCAGCAAACCGCTGCTGAAGGGCGAGGACTCGCCCAAAGGGCCGGTCACGGTGGAGACGTATCAGTGGTTCGTGCGCAACGCCGGCAAGATCTCCAGCGCCTACACGATCGTCATCTGCGACGAGGCGCACACCGCGCTGGGCGAGAAGACCAGTGGTGCGATTCGCGAGTGGACCGGTCCGATCTTCATCGGCATGACGGCCACCGGCGCGCTGATCGCCCGCCACGTCACCGATCTGTTCCCGACGCAGACCTCGCGCTTCGACCTCGCCCAGGCCGCCCGCCGCGGCGTGATCGCGCCGCTGCGCTGCGTGCGCATCTCTCCGGGCGTGGGCGTGCGCACGATCGCCAAGGTGCCGCTGCGCCGTGGCGAGGTGGACACCGAGTTCGACCAGGACGAGCTGGCGAAACTGCTCGATCAGCAGCCGTTCAACCTGGCCGTCGCCAACCTCTACCGCACGCGCTTCAACGGCGTGCCGGGCGTCGTCTATGCCGCCGGCGTGCGCCACGCCTACAACCTCGCCGAGGCGTTTCGTGCCGAGGGGATCAAGGCGCAGGGCGTCTCGGGCGAGACTCCCAAGCGCGAGCTCGCCGAGATCCTCGCGCGCTACGAGCGCGGCGACATCGACGTGCTGATCAACGCGCAGCTGCTCGCCGAGGGTTGGAACAGCCCGCGCGCGACCGTCTGCGTGCATCTCGCGCCGACTGCCTCCAAGCGCATCTACCAGCAGCGCGTCGGCCGTGTCACGCGCCGCCATCCCGGCAAGGAGGCCGGCCTCGTCGTCGATTTCGTGCACCCGGCGACCAAGCACGACGATCCGGTCGTCACGCTGCACTCGCTGCTCGACCGCGACGTCTACCGCGGCGGGGCGATCGTCGTCGGCCCGGTACGCCGCGGGCGCGGCCGGCGGATGCGCGTCGAGCGCCGGGTGCTGCCGGTGTGCGCGGAGGAGGAGCGGCGCTTCGCGGTCTTCGAGCGCGAGCTGTGGCGGATCGCCGTCGAGCACCTCGACTACGGCGAGCAGCACGTGTGGGCGGCGCTGGCCGGTGCGCGCGTCGCGCCGAGCGGCTGGCGCCGGGCGCGGGCGATGCTGCACTTCGACCGCACCGGCGAGCTCAAGAGCCGCTTCCTGATCACCGCCGTGCAGCGCAACAAGAATCCGCAGCTGCGCCTGCGCGCGCTCAGCGACATCCCCGCGCTGCGCGACCCCGACGCGTTCGATACAGCCATCGACATCATCGGCGGCTGGCCGCGCGACGAGCGCCGCGAGGCGAGCAAGATCATGCTGCGCGCGCTCGTCGAGCGGCGCATCGGGCGTCGCGACCAGGCCAACGCCTGGATCTGGCGCCTGGCCGAATACACGCGCGACGTGCACGAGGAGTACGCCGTGCAGCGCTGGCCGGAGACCAAGCGGCTACTCGGGCTGCTCGTCAACTCGGCCGGCGGCGCCCACGCGCGCAACGCCCGCCGCCTGATCCACGCCGCGCGCAAGCAGGACCGCCGTCTCGCCGCCGCGCTGCTCGCCGCCGCGCTGGCGCACTCGCCGGAGGCCGAGGAGGCGCTGCGCGGCGCGCGCACACGCATGGCACGCAAGCCGCCCGCGCTCGCTCGCGAGCTGCTGCGCAACTTCCCCAAGCGCCGCGCGCGCAACTCGCGCAAGCGTCGCAAGGGCGGCTCAGGAGGAGCAGGCGCGGGTCGCGGCGGTCAGTCCAATGGCGTCGCCAACGTCGCCAACGGCTCAGTCGCCGCCGAGGCGGGCACAGCGAGCTCGGGCGCAAACGGGCGCAAGACGCCGCGACGCACGCCGAGCGAGGCGCGCACGAGCAGCGACGGCGGCGAGTCCGCCGCTTAGCCGCCGCTCAGCAGGTGCACCTCGCCAGCGTCCAGCGTGGCGCGTCCACCGTCGGTGAGCGACACGACCAGCCGGCCCGCTCCGTCGATTCCCTGCGCGCGCCCGCGCCCGGCGCTCCACGTCACCTCGCGCCCGCGCAGCGCGTCGCGCGCCCGCCACGCCCGCAGCGTCTCATCGCTGGGCTGGGCCAGTCGTAGCTCCAGCGCGTCGATCAGCTGTGCAAGCGCCCGCTCGATGTCCGCGGGCATCAGACCGAGCGTCGCCGCGGTGCCGTGCAGCTCCGCCGGCAGATCATCGACTTCAACTGCGACGTTGACGCCGATGCCGAGCACTGCCCAGCCCTCCTGCGGGCGCCCCTCGGCGAGGATGCCCGCGACCTTCACAAGGCCATCACCGCGTGCGAGCACGATGTCGTTGGGCCACTTGATCTGCGCCTGCTCGCCGGCGAGGTCGCACACCGCCACGGCGGCGATCAGCGGCAGCAGCGGCGGCACAGAGCCCGAAGGGCTCTGTCGCAGCACCAGCGACATCAGCAGTGCGCTGCCCGCCGGCGCCGACCAGCGGCGACCCTGCCGTCCGCGCCCGGCGGTCTGCTCGCAGGCGGTCACGAGCGTCCCGTGCGGAGCGCCGGCCAGCGCCAGCTCGCGCGCGCGGTCGCTCGTCGAGTCGGTGCGCCGCAGGTGCAGTCGTGGATGGCCCAGGCGCGGTCGGGCGCTCACCAGGCTGCTCATCGCACCGCCGTCCTCACCGCGTGGCGGCGTCGGCGAGCAACGCCTGCAGCAGGCCTTCGATGTCGTGCGCGGAGGCCTCGACGTCGACCGTCAGCCCGTGCTCGCGCAGAGCCTCGCTGGTGACCGGTCCGATCGAGACGACGCGGGTCTGCGCTGAGAGCGAGCCACCGTCCGCCCCCTCGCCGGCCGCGGCGAGGAAGTTGCGCACCGTCGAGGCAGAGGTGAAGGTGACGTAGTCGGCCGCAAGTGCCAGCGCGAGCGCGTCGGCGGAGAGCGGCTCGACGACGGTTTCGTACAGGTCGAGCACGTCGACGTCGGCTCCGCCCGCGCGCAGCGCGTCGGGCAGCGTCTCGCGCCCGCCGCGAGCGCGCGCAACGAGCGCGCGGGTCACGGCCACGTCCGCGAGCGCCTGCACCAGACCCTCGGCGACGAAGCGCTCGGGCACGATGTCCGCGGCGATCCCGTGCCGGGCGAGCGCATCGGTCGTGCCAGGGCCGATCGACGCGATCCGCGCGCCCGCCAGCGCGCGCGCGTCGCGACCTGCAGCGGCCAGGCGCTCGAACAGCTCGTTCGCCGCGTTGGGGCTGGTCACGCAGATCAGGTCGTATGCCGTGGGGTCCAGCGCCGGGCCCGGGAGCCTCTGCGTGCGCACGACGGGTGCCTGCACGACGCGCGCGCCCAGCTCACGCAGGCTGCGCGCCAGGCCGCTGGCCTGCGCGCGGGCTCGCGTTACGGCCACCGTGCGTCCGGCGAGCGGCTTGCGCGTCGCCCACGCCAGCTGCTCGGCCAGGGCGGCCACGGCGCCGACGACGGTGATCGACGGCGAGCCGACGCCCTCGCGCTGGACACGCTCGGCGATCGTCTGCAGCGTCGCGCCGACCGTTCGCTGCGTGGGCAGGGTCCCGGCCTCGACGACCGCCGCAGGCTCGGACGGGTCACGCCCGGCGGCGATCAGCGAGCTGGCGATCTGCGCGAGGCGGCCCACGCCCATGTAGAAGACCAGCGTGCCCGGAAACGCCGCGAGCGCCTGCCAGTCCAGCTCGCTGTCGTCGCCGGTTCGCCCGGTGACGAACGCCACCGCCGTCGCCAGCCCGCGATGCGTCACCGGGATGCCCGCGTAGGCGAGCGCCGCCACGCCGGCCGTCACGCCCGAGACGACCTCGAAGGGGATGCCCGCGGTGCGCAGCGTCAGCGCCTCCTCGCCGCCGCGGCCGAACACGAACGGGTCGCCGCCCTTCAGGCGCACGACCGACTTGCCCTCGAGCGCGCGCGCGAGCATCAGCGCTTCGGTCTGCTGCTGTGGCACCGAGTCGCCGCCGCCGCCCTGCTTGCCGGCGAACAGCAGCTCCGCGTCCGCGCGCGCGCCGTCCAGCGCCGAGTCGGGGATCAGCCGGTCATAGAGGATCACGTCAGCGTGCGCGATCAGCTCCAGCGCGCGCGCCGTGAGCAGTCCGGGGTCGCCGGGACCGGCGCCGACCAGATAGACGCGCCCGGTCGTGCTCACTCGCCAACCGGCCAGTGGTCGACATCGAGCTCGGGCATCGGGAAGTGCTTCGGGTTGCCTGTAGCCAGGCGCGCGTCGACGCCCAAAGCCGCTGCCGCGATCAGGCAGTCTGCCTGCGACAGCGTGACTCCCTTGCGCGCATAGTCCCTACGCCAGCGGCCCGCACGCTCGCCCTCGATGCGACCGAGGGAAGCGAGTTGGAGACCGTTGAGGAAGCGGGCGACGAGCGCCTGCTCCTCTGCGTGCGCCCCGCGCATGACCTCCTCGACGTTGACTGCGCAGATCCATGGCGCATGCTCTGCGCTGCGCAGGTCCCGCAAACGCGCGGCCGCGGAGCGGCCTCGCAGCGCGTCGATCAACACGGTCGTATCGAGCAGCAGCGCCAACGACTAACCGACGCGCGCGGGGTCGCCCGAACGCTGCGCCGTCACCCAACCGGCGGGATCGTCGTCCCACTCGTGCTCGCGCCCGGCGAGCGCGCCCAAGCTCGCTTCGATGTCGTCCCAGCGACGTTCGTCCTCGAGCGCGCGGCGTACCGTCTCACCGATGAACGCACTGCGGCGACGTCGACCGACACGAGTATCCAGCTGTGCGACGAGGTCATCCTCGAGACTTATGTGCAGACGCATGGCCACAGGATAACACACACATCTCCAGGACTGTCAGCGGTTAGGTGGCGGCGGCCATCTGCGCTGCCTGCGCGAGCATCTCGGCCGCACCGACGGTGCGCAGCCGGCCGGCAAGCGCGCATCCGAGCGCCTCGGGCTCGGCGGATGCACCGTGCAGCTCGTCGCTGGCCCACGTGGAGCCGTCGGGCAGGCCCACCCACGCGCGCAGGCGCAAGGAGCCGTCGGCTGCCACGGCATGTGCGCCCAGCGGCGTGTCACAGCTGGCCTGCAGCGAGCGCGCGAGCGCGCGCTCGGCGAGCAGGCAGGCGAGTGAGTCCACGCAGCCGATCGCCGCGAGTGCCTCGTGCGCGGATGCGTCGTCGCTGCGCGCCTGCAGCGCGAGCGTTCCCTGACCGGGCGCGGGAACGAAGCGAAGCGGATCGAGCACGGCGCCGATGGCATCCTCGCGCCCCAGCCGTTGCAGGCCGGCGCGAGCGAGCACGACCGCATCGAGCTCGCCCCGCTGCAGCTTTGCCAGGCGCGTGTCGACGTTGCCGCGAATCGCAACCGGCTCCAGGTCCTCGCGCGCTGCCAGCAGCTGCGCTACGCGCCGCACGCTGCTCGTGCCCACTCGCGCACCGGGCGCGAGCGCGTCCAGGCTCGCGGCGCCGCACAGTGCGTCCTCGGCGCCCGCGCGCGGCGGCGCGGCGACGAGCGCGAGCCCGTCGACGGGCTCGCCGGGCACGTCCTTGGCGGAGTGCACGGCGACGTCGATCTCACCGCGCAGCAGCGCGCGCTGAAGCTCTGAGACCCAGCGCGACTTGTCCTCGCCGGGCGGGGACGTCTGCACTCCGGCGGACTCACGATCGCCGCGCGTGACGATCGGGACGATCTCGACGTCGCCCCGCTGGCCGGCTTGCAACCGGTCGAGCACCAGCCTTGCCTGTGCGAGCGCCAGCGCGCTCGCACGGGTGCCGATCCGCATCAGCGCTCGCGACGGCGGCGCAGGTCGTGAACCTCCGCAAGCTCCGTCGCCGGACGCTCCTGCGACGGGGCGTCCTCGCGCAGACCGAACAGCTGGCGCACGAGCTCCAGGCTGGCGTGACCGCGCTCCTCGGAAAGGCTGCGCAGGCGGATCGTCGGCTCGTGCAGCAGGCGGCCCATGACCGCACGCGCGACGGCTTCGATGCGCGCGAGATCGCGCGGTGACGCCGACTCCCAGCGCCCGGAGTTCTCGGCGAGCACCTGCTCGACGAGGTCGTTGCCGTGCTCGCGCAGCGCGCTGACGGTCGGCAGCGTCTGCAGCTGGCCGAGCCAGCGCGCGAAGCGGTGGATCTCCTCCTCGACGATTTCCTGCGCGCGCGGCGCCTCGCTCTCGCGCGTGCTCAGATTGCGCGCGACGACCGCCTGCAGGTCGTCGATGTCGTACAGGCTGACCCCCTCCAGCTCGCCGCAGGCGGCCTCGATGTCCCGTGGCACGGCGATGTCGATCAGCAGCAGCGGACGCTCCGAGCGCTCGCGCATCACCTGCTCGAGCTCGTCGCGCCCGACGATCGGGTGCGGCGAAGAGGTCGAGGAGAGCACGATGTCGGCGCCGAGCAGCTGCTCGGGCAGCCCGTCGAGCCCGACGACCGTGCCGCCGAAGCGCTGCGCGAGGCTGAGCGCGCGGTCGGCGTGGCGGTTGGCGACGAAGAACGTGCCCGCCCCCTGATCGGCGAGCGCGCGCGCGGTCAGCTCGCTCGTCTCGCCGGCCCCGAGCACGACGACGTGACGGTCCTCCAGCCCACCGAGGACGCTCAACGCGAGATCGACCGCAACCGACGGGATGCTCACACGGCTGGAGCCGATGCTCGTCTCCGTGCGCACGCGCTTGCCGGTCGTCAGCGCCGCCGCGAACAGCCGGTTGGACAGCGGGCCCGTGCAGCCGGCGTGCATCGCCGCCTCGTGCGCGCGCTTGACCTGCCCCTGGATCTCGGCCTCGCCGACGATCATCGACTCCAGACCGGCCGTCACGCGGTAGAGCTGGCGCGCGGCGTCGCAGTTGCGCGGCGAGTAGATCGCGTCGGCCAGCTCGGTCGGGCGGATCGCGGCACGCCGCGCGAGCAGCCCGAGCACGTCGGACTCCGCGCGCACCGGGTCGCCGACGACCAGGTAGACCTCGGTGCGGTTGCACGTGGAGATCACGACGGCCTCGCGCACCTCCGGCGTGGCGGTGGCCTGTTCGGCGAACTCGGTCGCCTGCTGCTCGGTGAAGGCCACGCGCTCGCGCAGCGCCACCGGCGCCGTCTTGTGCGAGATGCCGAGCGCCAGCAGCTCACTCATACCAGCGTCGACTCCCGCTGCTGCGATTCGCCGGACTCCTGCGAGGCGGTCGCCTGCTCGCGCGCCAGCAGCTCGCCGAGATCGCGCTCCAGGCGCCTGGAGCGGATCGCCATGATCGCCACGTACACGAGCACGAGCGCGAACAGCACGATGTATGCAGCGGCGACGTACTTCCCCGCCTCGTGCAATGGCAACGCCGGCAGCTCGCCAAGCGGCGCGGCGACCATCAGATGCCCGGCCTCTCGGGCGCGTGCGCGGTCATTGCCGTTGCGTGCACGCTCGGCGCCGCGCTGCGTGCACGCGCCGGGGCGACGGCGACGGCTGTGCCCGCCCGGCGATCGGCCAGGCGGCGCAGCGCGCGCAGCTGTGCGCGCGTGTGCTTGGCCGTCAGCTCGTATTTGCACAGCGTCGTGAACAGCAGCGCGATGCCGAGCAGCGACACGAGGAACGTCAGCGCCATCTGCGACGGCAGGTTCGAGGTGGCACCGAGCACGCGCGGATGCACGTACGCGGTCGAGGCGCGCACCGCGATGAAGTTCAGCGGCACGAAGGCCCCGGCGGTGACGGCGAACACCGATGCGTAGCGCGCCTGGCGCTCGGGGTCCTCGATCGCGAAGCGCAGCGGCTGGTAGGTGGCGTACAGCAAGAAGACGATCAGGAAGGAGACAAGCGTCGGCTCGTCCCACACCCACCAGTGCCCCCACGAGCCCTTCGCCCAGATCGAGCCGGTGATCAGCGTGGCGACGCCGAAGATCAAGCTCATGTGGATCGCCACGTAGGAGTGCATGTCCCAGCGCGGATCGCGCGTGCGCAGATGCTGGATCGCGAACAGCCCGCCGGCGACGAAGCCGCACAGCGCGACGATCGCCAGCGGCACGTGCACGTAGAAGATCTTCTGCAAGAAGCCCTGTTCGGCTTCCAGCGGCGCGTAGAAGAACACGAGCGCCAGCGCGAGCGCCATCACGGCGACCGTCGAGATGCTCAGCGCGCGCAGACCCTTTCCATACACGGGTTTTTCAGTCCTCCAAGAGGAAATCGAACAGGGCGTAGGCGATCAGCCCGAACACCAGATCATAGAGGCCCAGCGTCAGCAGCCAGCGCGTCGGGGGATCGCCGGCATGGCCGAGCGTGAGCAGCGGAGACGTCGCTCGCGCGCCGCCGATCACGATCGGCACGAGCAGCGGCAGCGCCAGCAGCGGCCCGAGCAGATCGCGCGCGCGCGTGCGCACGGCGAGCGCGGCCACCAGCGTGCCGATCGCCGCGATGCCGAGGTCGCCGAGAGCGAGCACGCCGAGCAGCTGCGGCATCGCCTGCCCGAGCGAGGGGCCGAGCAGCAGCAGCGCGAAGGCGGGCACGGCGACGATCTCCAGCGCAACGAGGTAGGCCAGCAGCGCGAGCGCCTTGGCGACGAGCAGCGCCGTGCGCTCGACGGGAGCGAGCAGGAAGCCGTCGAAGCCGCCCTGGTCGGCGTCGGCGACGAACAGGCGGTTGATGCCGAGGATCGCCGCGAACAGCAGCGTCACCCAGAGGATCCCCGCGGCCAGGTCGCCGTCGACGCTGCTGCGCTGCAGCGCAAAATGAAAGACGACGAATGTCGTCACGGCGAACAGCGACATGCCGGGAACCGACTCCAGCGTGCGCAGCTCCACGAGCAGCTCCTTGCGCAGCAGCGCGCCGACGGTGCGTCTCATCGGTACAGCTCGACGATCTCCTCGGCGCGCAGCTCGCCGGCCGCGCGCAGCAGCGCCGGGCGCCCGTCGCGCAGGCCGAGCACGACGTCGGCCTCGGCCAGCCCGCCGCCCGGGTCGTGGCTGCAGATCACGCGCGTGCGCCCCGACGCGGAGCCGATCAGCGGATCGACGAGCTCCACGGCGGCGGGGTCGAGATTCGAGCGCGGCTCGTCGAGCAGCAGCAGCTCGGGGTCGTGCAGCACCGCGCGCGCGACCGCCACGCGCTGGACCATCCCGCGCGAGAGCGAGCGCAGCGGCTCGTCGGCGCGGTGCTCCAGGCGCACGCGCGCAAGCAGCTCCTCGACGCGCCCCGCCGCCACGTCGTGCAGGCGCGCGTGGAAGCGCAGGTTCTCGCGCGCGGTCAGCTCGCGATAGAGCAGCGGCTCGTGCCCCAGCAGGCCGATCCGCCCGCGCACCGCCCAGGCCTCGCCGGGCAGCCTTGCGCCGAGCACGCGCACCTCGCCCGCGTGCGGGCGCAGCAGCGTCGCGAGCACGCGCAGAAGTGTGGTCTTGCCCGCGCCGTTGGGCCCGAACACGACGAGCGTCTGGCCCTGGAGCAATGACAGCGAGACGCCGTCCAGTGCCTCGCGCTCACCGTAGTGCCGAGAGAGCCCCTCGACCTGGACGGCAGCCACGCTCAGGCTCTCGACACCTGCGGCGTTCGCTGCATCTGCGCCCTCGCGATCAGCTCGCGCACGGCGCCTTCGCCCTGGCCGCTGGCGGCGCCGTCGCCGCGCAGCAGCTCGATCGGGTCGGGGTCGCCGTTGACGATGCCCTCGAAGAACTCCTTGCGGTCTCTATATGTAGGCAGCGTGCCCTTGGCCCAGCCGCGCACCTCGTTGAGCAGCACGGCCAGGCGCGCGTAGGGCTCGCCGAACTGCCCCTCGATCTCCCTCTTCATCCGCTTTGCCAGCGCCGGCGAGGCGCCGGCGGTGGAGATCGCGATCGCCAGCGGTCCGCTGCGCACGATCGCCGGCAGGATGAAGTTGCACAACGGCGGCACGTCGACGACGTTGGCCAGCATCGCGCGCCGCTCGGCGTCCTCGAACACGGCGATGTTCACGTCGGTGTCGTCGGTCGCGGCGATCACGATGAAGGCGCCCTGCAGGTCGGCCGGACCGGCGTACCGGCGGCGCTGCCACTCGATCGAGCCCTCGTCGGCGTACTCGCGCAGCGCCGGCTCGGCGTCAGGCGCGATCAGCGTGACCTGGCCATCGCAGGCGAGCAGGCCCTCGACCTTCTCCAGGCCGATCGACCCGCCGCCAACGACCACGCAGCGCCGGCCGGTGAGCTTCAGGCAGGCGATGTAGAAGGGCGTGTCGAGCATCCCCTGCACGCAGCTCTGATCGCAGATCCCCTTGCGCAGCTGGCACACGCACTCCTTTCCTGCATAAGCCTGGGCGGGCATCGTTCAAGGGTAGTGCAGCGCATGTGCGCACATCTGCTCGGAGAGGTCAGCAGCGGTGTCTCTTCGCACGTGCTGCGATAGCCATGGTATATGCAGGCAGCAGGCGGAAACACCGCTTGTATATACCTTTGCTACCGCTGCACGCGCGAGCAGGGAGCCACATCCTCTCTCGAGGCCGGCAAGGTCGCATGCGACCTTGCCCGAGGCCGCACACGTGCGGCCTCGCACGCAAGCGCACATGTGCGCTTGCGCCAGGTGGCACATGTGCCACCTGGAACAGCTGTCACCTGGAACAGCTCTAACGCGGCAGTCCCCGCCCGAGCGCCCGCGCACCGATGCGCGCGAGTGCCAGCGCGCCGTTGCGCCAGGCGTGCTCGCGGTCGGGCTCGCGACTGGAGCGCATCTTGGCGACCGAGCGCGCAGCGCGCGTGGTCAGCTCGTCGTAGGGGCCCCACCACAGCCCGCGGGCGGCGGCGGGATCCCAGGTGATCAGCTTCTCCTGCGCGCATGCACGCAGCCCGGCCGCGCCGAGCGTGCGCCCGAGCCCGCCGCCCGCGGCCGCGCCCCACGGGCCGCGCGAGACCGTCGGGCACGGCAGGTGGTCGTTGCACCAGACCATCCCGGCGTGCAGCTCGCGCGCGATGCGCAGGGCCTGGTAGCGGTCGGCCGTCCACACCGACGCGCCGAGCGCGTAGTCTGAGTCGTTGGCCAGTTCGATCGCCTCGCCGATGGAGTCGACGGCCATCACCGCGAGCACCGGTCCCTCCAGCGGCTCGCGCATCAGGCGCATCTCGTGCGTGACGCCGGTGATCACCGCGGGCGCGTAGAAGGAGCCCGCCTCACAGCCCGCCGGGCTGACCGGTCCGCCGCAGTGCAGCGTCGCGCCGTGGGAGATCGCGTCGGCCACGAGCACGCTGACGTGCTCCAGCCGGCGCGGCGAGGCCAGCGGCCCGACGTCGGTGCGCGGATCGGCCGGGTCGCCGACGCGCAGCGCGGAGGCGGCCGCGACGAGCCCGTCGACGAACCGCTGGTGGATCTCCCGCGAAACGTACACGCGCTCAACCGAGCCGCGCGCCTGGCCGGCGCCCGCGCAGCCGGCCCACAGCGCGCCGTCGACCGCGCGCGCCAAGCGCGCGTCGGTGAGCACGAGCATTGCGTCCTTGCCGCCCAGCTCGACCGTCACCTCCTTCTCGCGCGAGACGCCCTCGCCGGCGACCACGCGCCCGACGGCCGGCGAGCCGGTGAAGAGGATCTTGTCGACCGGCGATTTGGCCAGCGCTATCCCCACGTCGGCTCCGCCGTGGGCGATCCGCACGAGCCCCTCGGGCAGGCCGGCACGGGCGAGCACGCGCGCGATCCGCTCGCCGGCGAGCGCCGCGCGCGCGGCCGGCTTGAAGGCGACGCCGTTGCCCGCGAGCAGCGCGCCGGCGATCTGCCCGAGCGGCTGCGCAAACGGCGCGCTGCCGGCGCCGATCACGCCGACGACGCCGTAGGGCTCGAAGGCGACGCGCGCGCGCTTGGCCAGCGACATGCCGCGACTGATGCCGACGCGCCGGCCGCCGAGCAGGTCGGCGCCGTCGTCGGCGATCCAGATCAGCGCGTCGATCGCCGGCAGCAGCTCCAGCGCGGCGATCTCCGCGGCCGGGCGACCCTGCTCGCGCGCCAGCGCGGTCGCGAGCTCGTCGAAGTCGTCGATCACCGCTTGGGCCATGCGGCGCATGTAGCGGGCGCGGTCTTGCACGCGCAGCAGCGCCCACAGCGGCTGCACCTTGGCGACCTCCGCGACGACCTCCGGGATTCGTCGCGGCGCGGTCGCCTGCACGCTGCCCAGCGGCTCGCCGGTGGCCGGGTCGCGCGCCTGCAGCGTGTTTGCCGCGGCGGCCTCGCCGACGGTCGCGCTCAGGCCACGGGGCTCGCTGGGAATAGCGCTCATGTGCGAGCGATTATCGCTCTTGCCGGCCGCCGGCAGCGGCTATCGCTGGTGGTGATCGCGTGCCTCGCGAATCTCGCGCAGGCGCCGCTGCAGCTGGGCCTCGGCCTCGTCGGGCTCGTAGAAGCGCGCGCCGGCGACCTCGTCGGGCAGCAGCGGCTGCGGCGAGGCGTGGCCGGGGTGGCCATGCGGGTTGTCGTAGTCGGCCTGCTCCTGGCCCGGCCTGGGACCGGAGCGCAGCCACGGCGGCGCGGGCTGCGCTCCGTGCTCGCGCACGTGGCGCTGGGCGGCGCCGAGCGCCCGCCCGGCGGCGTTTGACTTGGGCGCGAGCGCCAGGTAGATCGCGGCCTGCGCGAGCGCGTAGCGCGCCTCGGGCAGGCCGACGTGCTCGACGGCGGCCGCGGCCGCCGTCGCGACAGACAGAGCCGCCGGATCGGCGTTGCCGATGTCCTCGGAGGCGAGGATCACCATCCGCCGCACGATGAAGCGGGGATCCTCGCCGCCCTCGAGCATCACCGCCAGGTAGTACAGCGACGCATCGGGATCGGAGCCGCGCGTGGCCTTGATCCACGCCGAGGCGTAGTCGTAGTGGCGATCGCCCTTTTTGTCGTACAGGACCGCGCGCCGCTGCAGCGCATCCTCGACACCGGCGAGCGTGACGCTCCCGCCGGCATCGCCGGCCTCGCCGGCCGTCGCCACGGCGAGCTCGAGCGCGTTGAGCGCGGTGCGCGCGTCGCCTTCGCTGCGCGCGGCGAGGAAATCGATCGCCTCGTCGTCGACCTCGGCCTCGGACGCGCGCCGCAGCAGCTCGCCGACCTCCTCGGCGGTGAGCGCCTGCAGTGCATACACGCGCATGCGCGAGAGCAGCGCGCCGTTGACCTCGAACGCGGGGTTCTCGGTGGTCGCGCCGATCAGCGTGAGCACGCCCTCCTCTACGGCCGGCAGCAGCGCGTCCTGCTGGGCCTTGTTGAAGCGATGGATCTCGTCGAGGAAGAGGATCGTCTGCGCCTCCGGCGCGCCGCGCTCGGCCAGCGAGCGCCGGTGCGTCGCCCGCTCGATCACCGCGCGCACCTCCGCGCGTCCCGCCTGCACGGCGCTGAGCTCCTCAAAGGCCGCCCGCGAGTGCTCGGCGATCAGCCGCGCGAGCGTCGTCTTGCCCGACCCGGGCGGGCCGTACAGCACCATCGAGTGCGGACGGCCGTGCTCGATCGCGCTGCGCAGCGCCGAGCCGTCGCCGAGCAGATGCGACTGCCCGACAAAGTCATCCAGGGTGCGCGGGCGCATGCGCACGGCCAGCGGGCGCGCGTCGCGCGTGTCGCTGTCGTCGGCGGCCGCTCGCCGACCCGTGCCGCCGTCTGACTCGGCCCCCGCGCCAGGCTGGCGAGAATCCGGATCGTCATCGAACAGTGTCTCCACCCTGCGCAGTATCGCGCGCCCATCCCAGATCAGAAGGCGAAGCGCGATGACCGGACAAGATAGGACTGCCGGCGCTGCATGGATCTCGCAGCGGACGTCGTAAGGCGACCCGCAGTTTGGTCTGCGCCCGCCGCGGGCATCTAGGTTGACGGAAGGTGTGCGTAAACGAATGTCGAAGTCTCGCTTTGAGCGCATCCGCCGCGGAGCGTTAGAGTGTCGAAATCTGCATTCTCATGAGGAGGCGTCAGGTGCGTAAGGGTTCTAAATGGTCGTCGATAGTTGTCTTCGCGCTGCTTCTGTCTGTGCTGCTGGCCGCGTGTGGGAGCTCGTCCAGCAGCTCCACGAGCAGCGGCTCCTCGTCGGGCGCTACGAAGACCGTCACCAACCTGATGGGCACCGCGCCGGACTATCTGGACCCTGGCCTCGGCTACACGACCCAGGCAGCCGAGCCCGACTGGATCTCCTACACCGGCCTGGTCACCTATGCGCACGCCAAGGGGGCGCCCGGCACCAAGTTGATCCCTGGCGTCGCCGAAAGCCTCCCGCAGATCTCCGCCGACGGCAAGACCTACACGTTCACGCTGCGCAAAGGGCTCGTGTACTCCAACGGCAAGCCGGTCAAAGCCAGCGACTTCGCCTACACGATCCAGCGCTCGATGAAGCTGAACTGGGGCGGCAAGTCGTTCTTCACCGGCAACATCGTCGGCGCCGAAGCGTTTGATGGCGGGAAGGCCAAAAGCATCTCCGGGATCGAATCCGACGATACGTCGGGCAAGATCACGATCCACTTGGTCGCTCCGTACGGTGCGTTCGCGAACGTCCTCGCCTTCCCCTCGGCCGGGCTGGTGCCGACGGGGACTGCAGTGAGCAACCTCTCGAACAAACCCCCTCCCGGCGTCGGCCCGTACATGATCACGAACGTCGTTCCCAACCAATCCTTCTCAGCGGTGAAAAATCCCTACTGGGCCAAGGAGGAAATTCCGGGAATCCCGGCCGGGCACGTGAACATCAACGCGAAGATCGTGACAAACACCCAGGCTGAGGCCGAGCAGGTGCTCACCAACTCGGCGGACGTGTTCGACTGGGCCGACACGCTGCCCTCATCGATCCTGCAACAGGTGCAATCGCAGGCGTCCGAACGCTATGCCAAGGAACCGACCGTCTCAACCTTCTACTTCTTCCTGAACACGAAAAACAAGCCGTTCAGCAGTCAGAAGGTCCGCGAAGCGGTCGCGTACGCGCTCGACCGCCGCGCTCTCTCACGCCTGGACAGCGGCTTCTTGGCACCGGCATGTTTCTTCTTGCCTGTCGGCATGATCGGACACCCGACCGGCTCGTGCCCGTTCGGGGACCCCAGCGGCGCGCCGAATCTGACGAAGGCCAAGAAACTGATCACAGAATCGGGGATGGCCGGCACCTCGGTGACCGTCTGGGGTGAGACCAGAGAACCGCGACGCGAATACGTCGACTACTTCGCCAGCGTGCTCAACTCGATTGGTCTGAAGGCCAACGAGAAGATCATCGCGGACGCGACCTACTTCTCGACCATCGGCAACCTGAAGCTCAACCCGCAGGCAGGCTTCGCGGACTGGAATCAGGACTTCCCGAACCCGTCGGACTTCTATCTGCTGCTCGACGCGAAGTCGATCCAGTCGACCAACAACCAGAACTTCGGCCAGGTCAACGACCCGCATATCCAGAGCGAACTGGCTGAGCTCAACAAGGTCCCGTCGACAAAGCTCGAATCCGTCGCCTCCCGCTGGCAGGCGCTCGACGAATATGTAGCGAAGAAGGCTTATACGGCTGTGTACGGTTACGAGGATGACCCCAAGTTCATGTCAAACCGCATAAACTTCGGCAGCGCCATCTTCCACCCCGTGTACGGCAACGACTGGACGTCTTGGCAGCTCAAGTAGAAGGGTGAGTTCTACGGGTGCGCCAGTGCGCGCCCCGTAGGACCCGCGTACGCATGGCCAGCGAAGCCGCCATCGGTACAGACCGCGACGGCGCCGAGGCGTCTGGATTCCCGGCGGGCCCGGACCTCGTTCATCCTGGCATCGGGCCGTACCGGCTGGCCTGGAGACGCCTGCTCCGCAATCGCGTGGCGTTGTTCTTCGGAGGGTTGTTCATCCTCATCGTCGTCCTCTGCCTGCTCGCGCCGGTCTACGCCAACGACATCGCCCACACCGGACCTAACGTCAATCACATCACCGACGTGGTGAAGGTCAACGGGAAGTCCGAGGAAGTCGTCTCGAGCACGGGGCTGCCGATCGGTCCCACCTGGCAGGGGCGCTTCCTGTTGGGCGCCGACAAGAACGGACGCGACGTTGCCGTGCGACTGCTCTACGGTGGTCGGAATTCGCTCGAGGTCGGCGCCATCGCGACGCTGATCACGATGGTCCTGGCGGTGATCGTCGGGCTGCTCGCCGGCTACTTCAGGGGCTTCACCGATGGAGTGCTGTCGCGGCTCATGGACATCATCTGGGCCTATCCGGCGCTGTTGCTTGGTGTCGCGCTCGGGGTCATGCTCGCCGTCAGCGGGATCAACCTAGGGCTGTTCGAACTGCGAGGGGGCTCGCTGTTGATCCCGGCGCTGATCGTCGGCGTCGTCTACATCCCCTATGTCGCGAAGCCGATCCGCGGCCAGGTGCTCGGTCTACGCGAGCGCGAGTTCATAGACGCGGCCCGGGTTCAGGGGCTGGGCAACCTGCGAATCATGCTCGGCGAGATTCTCCCCAACCTGGCGTCGACGATCATCGTCTTCGTGCCGCTGATGCTCGCCAACTCGATCCTGCTCGAGGCCTCGCTCTCCTTCCTCGGCGCCGGCGTCCAGGCTCCCAACTCCTCCTGGGGAACGATGATCAGCGATGGCACCAGATACATTCCGGCGGCGATCCATCTCGTGCTCGTACCGGGGCTGATGCTCGTCGCGGCGGTGCTCGGCGTCAACGTCTTCGGCGACGGCGTTCGCGACGCGCTCGATCCGCGGGCGCGGATCAGGATCGAGCGCTGATGGCTCGCTTCGTCATCCGCCGTGTGTCCTCGATGATCGCCGTGCTGTTCGCGATCTCGGTGTTGACCTTCCTGATCTTCCAGGCGATCCCCAACGGGGACCCCGCCCTGCGTCTCGCGGGTCGCCTGGCAACGCCCCAGACGATTCAGGATGTGCGGCGCCAGTGGGGCTTTGACAAGCCGCTGTATGTTCAGTACTTCAAGACGATGGGCAAGATCATCGATGGCCAGGTGATCTCCTATCAGCAACAGCAGAACGTCGAGGACGAAATCGCGCACGACCTCCCGGTGACGATCTCGCTCGCGGTCGGATCGGCCGTCATCTGGCTGGTGATCGGGATCATCTTCGGGGTGCTCAGCGCGGTCCGAGCAGGCCAGTGGCTCGATCGCCTGCTGACCGTGATCGCGATGTTCGGCGTCTCGATGCCCGTCTTCTTTCTGGCCGCGCTGCTCGACTACTACCTGGGCTACAAATGGGGCCTGTTCCCGATCGGCGGTTACGTCAAGTTGACCAGCAACCCTTGGGGCTGGCTGACGCACCTGATCCTGCCGTGGGCCTCGATCGTCGCGCTCTCCGTGGGCGTCTATTCGCGCGTGCTGCGATCCAACGTGCTCGACACGCTGGGCGAAGACTACGTGCGCACCGCGCGCGCAAAGGGACTGTCGGAGCGTCGCGTCCTGCTCCATCACGTGCTGCGCAACAGCCTCGTCCCGATCGTCTCGTTGTGGGGGCTTGACCTCGCCGCGCTGTTCGGAGGGGCGACGCTGTTGACCGAGTCCGTCTTCAACCTGCACGGCGTCGGTCAGTACGCGGCGGAATCGATTGGTCACCTGGATGTCCCGCCAATCCTCGTGATAACGATGCTCACCGCGTTCTTCGTCGTGGTCTTCAGCGCCCTGACCGACATCGTCTACGCGGCTCTCGACCCGCGAATCCGGCTGACCGGATGAGCTCCGCCGACCATCACTCGCCTGATGCGAGCGGGGCGGCAGACAGCTCGCGCGAGCAGGGCGAAAGGCTGCTCACGGTCGAGGATCTGCACGTGTCCTTTGCGACCGAGGAAGGATTGGTCAAAGCCGTCGACGGCGTCTCCTTCGCAGTCGATCGTGGCGAGGTCGTGGCGATCGTCGGCGAGTCCGGCTCGGGCAAGACGGTCACGGCGATGACGCTGATGGGTCTCACGCGCTCGCCGAACGCCCGCTTCGAGGGCACGGCGCTGTACGAGGGCACTGAGCTCGTCAACGCCTCAGACGGACAGCTGCGGCGGATTCGCGGGGCGGAGATCGCGATGGTCTTCCAGGATCCGATGAGCTCGCTCAATCCCGTGCACCGCATAGGCGAGCAGATCATCGAGCAGATCCGCGCCCACGAGGGCTCAGTGACCCACGGGCAGGCCCGCGAGCGCACGGTGGAACTGATGGAGCGCGTCGGCATCCCGCGCGCCGCCGAGCGCGTGCGCTCTTACCCGCACGAGTTCTCCGGCGGGATGCGCCAGCGCGTGATGATCGCGATGGCGCTCTCCTGCTCGCCCAGCCTGCTGATCGCCGATGAGCCCACGACGGCGCTCGATGTCACGATCCAGGCGCAGATCCTGCAGGAGCTGGCGACGCTGCGCGAGCAGACGGGTGCGGGCATTCTGCTCGTGACGCACGATCTCGGCGTGGTCGCCGACATCGCCGATCGCATCGTCGTCATGTACGCCGGACAGGTGGTCGAGCAGGGGACGCTCGACGAGCTCTTCTATGACCCTCAGCACCCCTACACCTGGGGCCTGCTCGGGTCAATCGCACGCCTCGACCGCGACCGCTCCGAGCGTTTGCCGGCGATACCCGGGCTCCCGCCCTCGCTTCAGGATCCCGCCGCAGGCTGCCACTTCAGGCCTCGCTGCCCGCATGCGTTCGAGCCGTGCACGGAGCTGCCGACGCTCACATCGCGCCTCAGCGAGTCGCCCGACCACCTCGACCGATGCTGGCTGGAGCCCGCGCGCAAGCGCGAGCTGCGGAAGGTCATGGGACGCATCGGCCTTCAGGCCGAGGAGACGCCCAGCCGATGAGCGCTCCCGAGTCTCCTTCGAGCGCCGACCTCGACGCGCCGGCGAGCCGGTCGCGCACACGGACCTCCGAGCCCGCAGCGCCGCGGCGCGACGTACCGCTGTTGGAAGCCGAGCACCTGCGGGTCCTCTTCCCGGTGCGCGCCGGCGTGCTGGGACGCACCCGTGAGCATGTGCACGCGGTCGACGACGTCACGCTGTGGTTGGACGAGGGCGAGACGCTCGGCGTCGTCGGCGAGTCTGGCTGCGGCAAGACCACGCTGATCCGTACTCTCGCGCGCCTCGTGGCGGTGACGGCGGGCATCATCCGCTTCGACGGCCAGGACATCACGAGGGCCTCGCGAGGCGAGCTGGAGCCTGTGCGTCGCAAGCTGCAGATGGTCTTCCAGGACCCTCAGGCGTCGCTCAACCCGCGCAAGCGGATCGGACAGATCCTGGCCACTCCGCTGCGACAGCGCGGCGTGCAGCGCGCCGAGATCGAGGACGGCGCGCGCGAGCTGCTGGCTCGCGTCGGCCTGAACCCCGAGCACCTGAGCCGCTATCCCCACGAGTTCTCCGGCGGGCAGCGCCAGCGCATCGGCATCGCGCGGGCGCTGGCGATGAACCCACGCCTGATCATGCTCGACGAGCCGGTCTCGGCGCTCGACGTCTCGGTGCAGGCGCAGGTCATCAATCTGCTCGACGAGCTCCAGGACGAGATGCAGCTGAGCTACATGTTCGTCGCGCACGACCTCTCGGTCGTGCGCCATGTCTCTGACCGAATAGCCGTGATGTACCTCGGCAAGATCGTCGAGAGCTCACCCGCCGAGGAGCTTTACACGAAGCCGATTCACCCATACACCGCAGCGCTCCTGGCGGCCGTCCCGATCCCCGATCCACGGGAGAACCGGCGGCGTGATCGCAGCGTCGTGCAGGGAGAACCACCGAACCCGATCACCCCGCCTCCCGGGTGCCGCTTTCACACACGTTGTCCGCGCGCGACTGACATCTGCCGCGCGGTCGAGCCGCTGCTCGCGTCGTATCCGAGCGGCCATCTCGCGGCATGCCATCATCCGCTGAACGTGACCGAGGCCGAGCTGCTGAACGTGACCCGCTCAGACGCGAGCCCGTTGAGTGCCGGCTCGGAGCTGCCGTCGTCACAGGGATCGGCCGATAGGTCCCCTTGACATGAGCCGACGCAGGCACGCACCGCCGCGCGCGGTGACCTCCCACGACATGCGATCCTCGCGGCAATGAGCGCCCACTCCGCAGGCGCGGAGGCGCGGGAGCTGCTCAGCCGGCTCGTCGCCTTCGACACGGTCAACCCGCCGGGCAACGAGCGCGCGGCGCAGGAGTACCTCGCCGATCATCTGCAGCGGGCGGGCTTTGACTGTGAGCTGCTCGGTGCCGAGCCGGGGCGGCCGAACCTGCTGGCGCGCCTGCGTCCGGCCGACGGCCCGCCGCCGGATCAGCCGGCCGGCGGCGGTCCGACGCTGTGCCTTCTCGGGCACGTCGACACGGTGCTCGCGGACGCGTCGGAGTGGACGCACGACCCGTGGTCGGGGGATGTCGTCGATGGCTATCTGTGGGGCCGCGGCTCGCTGGACATGAAGTCGCAGGTCGCCGCGGAGATCGCCGCGGCGGCTTCGCTGGCGCGCTCGGGCTGGCGCCCGGCCGGTGGAGAGCTGCTGATCGCGGCGGTCGTCGACGAGGAGACCGGCGGATCGCTGGGAGCGGAATGGATCACCAAGACGCACCCGGAGAAGGTCCGCTGCGATCTGCTCGTCAACGAGGGCGGCGGCGGCTTCTTCGAGTACGCGGGCAAACGCTGCTACGGCGTGTGCTGCGCGGAGAAGGGGGTGTTCCGCTTCACGGTGACGACCGACGGCGTCGCCGGCCACGCGTCGATGCCGGGGATGGGCGACAACGCGCTGCTGAAGATGGCGCCCGTGCTCGCGCGCCTGGCAGAGCGCCAGCCCTCCTACGAGCTGACCGACGAGCCGCGCGCGCTGCTGGCGGGGATCGGTGAGGACCCCGCGGACGCGAGCGGCTCGATCGCGCGACTGCGCGAAGCCGAGCCGATGCTGGCGACGATGTTCGAGCCGATGTTCGGCGTGACGTTCACGCCGACGCGCATCGCCGCGTCGGAGAAGATCAACGTGATCCCCAGCCGCGCCGAGCTGAAGGTCGACTGCCGCGTGCCGCCGGGGCTGGGCGAGCAGGAGGTGCGTCGCGGGATCGCCGAGGTGCTCGGCGACGACGGCTTTCGCATCGACTTCACCGAGCGCGTGAAGGGCAACCGTTCGCCGATGCAATCGGCGCTGATGGACACGATCATCAATTGGATCGGCGAGCGCGATCCCGGTGCCGCGGTCGTGCCGGTGATCCTGCCCGGGTTCACCGACTCCCGCCACTTCCGCTCGGCGTTTCCCGAGTGCGTCGCCTATGGCTTCTTTCCCCAGCGCCACCAGTCGATGCTGCAGACGGCGCCGCTGATACACGGCGCCGACGAGCGCATCGACGTGCGCGACCTGCAGTTCGCCACGGAGTTCTACGTCGACCTGGCGACGCGCGCGCTCGGCTGAGACCGTCGTCGCAAGGGGCGTGCGGCGCGCGCTGCGGACGTTTGCGCAGCTTTGCGCAGCTTTGCGCGGGACTGGCCGAAGACTCCCTGCGATTTAGCGGGAGTAGCCCTCGCAATCGAACATTCGATTAGCGATACTCGACCGATGCCAAGGATGGTGTACTTGCTGGAGCGGGTGAACGCGGGAGTGGAATCGGTCGTTCGCGGCGTGATCGGCGCACCGTCGCGACACCTCGCAGACGCGCTGGTGACCTACGGTCACACCTCGCACGCGCTCGTGCCGGTCGCGAGCGCGGCGCCCGTCGCGGCGGCGGCGCCGCAGACCTCGCTCGTGCAGGACATCCAGACGTGGGCCTACAACTGGTCGCCGGTCGTGATGATCCTGTTCTTCACGGCGCTGCTGTTCGTGATGTGGCGGACGCTGAAGGTGATGCCGCGGGTCAAGCCGCAGCAGATCAAGCCGGCGTCGAACCAGTCGGTCTCGTTCGCCGACATCGCCGGCGTCGACGAGGCGAAGGCCGAGCTGGAGGAGATCGTCGAGTTCCTGCGCGATCCCAAGCCGTTTGCAAAACTGGGGGCGAAGGTGCCCAAGGGCGTGCTGCTGCACGGGCCGCCGGGCACCGGCAAGACGCTGCTGGCGAAGGCCGTCGCGCACGAATCTGGCGCGCAGTTCTTCGCCCAGTCGGCGTCCTCGTTCGTGGAGATGTTCGCCGGGCTCGGCGCGGCGCGCATCCGCCGGCTGTTCGCGATCGCGCGCAAGCACGAACCGGCGATCATCTTCATCGACGAGCTCGACGCCGTCGGCGGGCGGCGCGGGTCGGACATCTCCGGCGAGAAGGACCAGACGCTCAACCAGCTGCTCGTGGAGATGGACGGCTTCGCCGGCAGCGGCCGCGTCGTCGTGATCGCCGCCTCGAACCTGCTCGACAAGCTCGACCCGGCGCTGCTGCGCCCGGGGCGCTTCGACCGCCAGGTGTTCGTCGTGCCGCCGGATGTGCGCGGCCGCGAAGGCGTGCTGAAGGTGCACACGCGCGACAAGCCGCTGGCGGACGTCGACCTCGGCATCATCGCGCAGCAGACCAGCGGCCTGACGGGCGCGGATCTCGCGAACATCTGCAACGAGGCGGCGATCTTCGCGACGCGGCGCAAGAGCGCGACGATCGCGATCGGCGACTTCGACTCGGCGATCGAGCGCGTGATCGCCGGCGTGCAGTCGCGGCGCGTGCTCAACTCGCACGAGAAGCACGTCGTGGCCTTCCACGAGGCCGGGCATGCGCTGTGCGGCGAGCTGCTGCCGTCGGTCGATCGCGTGCACCGCATCTCGATCGTCCCGCGCGGGCAGGCGCTCGGCTACACGCTGAACCTGCCGGCCGAGGACCGCTATCTGAAGACGCGCGAGGAGCTGCTCGACTACATGACCGTGCTGCTCGGCGGGCGCGCGGCCGAGCAGGTCGTGTTCGGCGCGATCACCACCGGCGCCTCGGACGATCTCAAGCGCGTCGCCTCGATCGCCCACCAGATGGTCCACGACTTTGCGATGGGTACAGCGGGCATGGGACGCTCGCCCGACGGCGACGTGCAGCTGTCAGAGACGACGCTGCGCATCCGCGACGAGGAGCGCCAGGATCTCGTCGAGGAGGCGCGGCGTGCGGCGCAGCGGATGATCATCGCGCACCGCGCCGAGCTCGACGCGCTGGCGCACGAGCTGCTCGAGCGCGAGGTGCTCGAGCGCGACTCGATCGAGCGGATCATGGCCGGCGTGCCGCGCCTGGAGCGCGCCCCGGGCGTCGGCCTGCGCGTCGTCGCGGCGGCGAGCGCAAGCGACGCGATCTCGCACGAATAGCGTTGCCAAGCGCGGCGAGCTCGTGCTCGCCCAATAGACTGCGGGGCGTGTTCAAGCGCATCGACCACATCGGCGTCGCCGTCGAGCAGATAGAGCCGGCGCTGGCGCTCTACCGAGACAGCTTCGAACTCGAGCTCGCCCACCGCGAGGTCGTCGAGGAGCAGGGCGTCGAGGCGGTCCTGCTGGACGTCGGCGAGAGCCACGTGGAGCTGCTCGCGCCGCTCGGCGCCGACACGCCGGTGGGGAAGTTCCTCGCCAAGAACGGCCCCGGGCTGCACCACGTGGCCTACCAGGTGCAGGACATCGACGCGACGCTCGGCGCGCTCAAGCAGGCCGGCGTGGCGCTGATCGACGAGACCCCGCGCGCCGGCATCCGCGGCTCGCGCGTCGCCTTCGTGCACCCGCGCGCGACCGCCGGCGTGCTCACCGAGATCGTCGAGCCGGCCGCCGGCGCGGGAGCGCACTGATGGCCGGCGGCAAGCAGCACATCAGCGTCGGCTTCCAGGGTGGGCAGGTGCTCTCGCTGCGCGTCGGCGACGATCAGCTCAAGGCGCTGCAAAAGGTGCTCGGCAACACCGGCTGGCACGAGCTCCAGACCGAGGAGGGGCCGGTGCGGTTGGATCTTGCGCAGCTTGTCTATGTTCGGTCGGAGAGTTCCGACCTACGAGTAGGCTTCGGCACCTAACGCGCCGCTGAGCGGCGCGAGACTTTGTCCTCCCTCGCTCATGTGCGGAGCACATTTCGCTCACTGCGTCCGCGTCTCGCTTGCTCATCGACCCGTTAGGGAGAGTTATGTCCCCTGACGAACAACTACTGCGGATCGCGCGGACTTGTGGGCATACGGCTGCGCTGGAGCGGGCGGTTGGGCGGTTTACGCTGCTCGGGGAGCATGCGGGGGTGTGGTTGGCGATCGGGATCGCGGGGCAGGCGGTCGATCCGCCGCGGCGGGAGGGCTGGTGGCGGGCGACCGGGACGGTGGCGGGCGTGTATGTGCTGAACACGGCGATCAAGTTGGTCGTGCGCCGCCGCCGGCCGCGGCTGACCGGACTGCCGCCGGTGATCGGCACGCCGACGATGCTGAGCTTTCCCAGCGCGCACGCCTCGACGGCGTTCGCCGGCGCGCTGGCGTATTCGCGGGTCGGGCTGCCGGCTGCGCCGCTGTATGCGCTTGCGGCGGGGCTGGCCTACTCGCGCCTGTACCTCGGCGTGCACTACCCCTCCGACGTGCTCGCCGGGGCGCTGCTCGGCACGGCCGTCGCGGCTTGGCGAAGCGACGGCGGCGACGAGCCGGGGGGGCCTGTGCAGCCGTCGGGCGCGGGCGTCGGCGCGAGCTCCAACGGCCACGCGCGCCTGCCGCACGATCCGCTCGCGCCGAGGCTGGCATGAGCACGCGCATCGGCATCGTCGGCATGCCCAACGCCGGCAAGTCGTCGCTGTTCAACGCGCTGACGAAGGCCGGTGTCGAGGCGGCCAACTATCCGTTCACGACGATCGAGCCGAACGTCGCCGTCGTGCCCGTTCACGACGAGCGCCTGGAAGCGGTCGCACAGACGGTCGGCGCGTCGGAGATCGTCTGGGACACGGTCGACTTCCACGACATCGCCGGCCTCGTCGCCGGCGCGCACGAGGGCGAGGGGTTGGGCAATCGCTTCCTCGCCAACATCCGCGAGACGGACGCGATCGTGCACGTGGTGCGCGCCCACGGCGACGAGAACGTCGTGCACCCCGAAGGCAGCGTCGACGCGCTGCGCGACATCGAAACGATCGAGACCGAGCTCGTGCTCGCCGATCTCGAGCAGGCCGAGCGGCGCCTGGAGCGCGTCACCAGGCAGGCTCGCGGCGGCGAGCGGGCGCTGATCGCCGAGCAGGCGTGGCTGGCGCAGGTCGTCGCCGAGCTGCAGGCCGGTCGCCCGGCGCGCGGCGTGGCGCTGTCCGAGGAGGCGCCGAACGCCGCCCGCGATCTCGGCTCGCTCACCGCCAAGCCGGTGCTGTTCGTCGCCAACGTCGACGAGGGCTCAGAGGAGATCCCCGCCGCGATCACCGCGCACGCGCAGGCGCAGGGCGCAGGCGCCGTGGCCGTCTCCTCGCGCATCGAGGCCGAGCTCGCCGAGCTCGAGGACGACGACGCGGCGGCGATGCGCGAGGAGCTCGGCGTCAGCGAGTCAGGGCTGCAGCGCGTCGTGCGCGAGGCATTTGCGCTGCTGCGCCTGATCGCCTTCTTCACCGCCGGCGAGGCCAAGCCTGCGCAGTCCTGGCACCTGCGCCAGGGGCTCACCGCGTGGCACGCCGCCGGCGAGATCCACTCCGACATCCAGAAGGGCTTCGTGCGCGCCGAGGTGATCGGCTGGCGCGAGCTCGTCGACGCCGGTGGCTACGCCGGCGCGCGCGAACGCGGCACGCTGCGCCTGGAGGGCCGCGACTACACGATGTCCGACGGGGACGTGATCACCGTCAAGTTCACGCCCTAGCGGCCGCTGGCACGGCGCCAGGCGGCGTCCTCAGTCGCTCGTGTGCAGAGCACACTTCGCTCCCTGCGTCCTTGCCTGGCTTGGCCAGCGAGAGCGCTAGGCGAGCTTCTCGAGCCGGTCCGCCAGGCGGCGCATTCCCAGCTCGCGCGCGTGGCGCGCGCCGCCGGCGAAGTCCGTCGGGCCGTCCGGCGGCGCCTTGACGTCGATGCGCTGGAGCGTTGCGATGTGCTTGAACGCGCGCAGCAGCTCGTCGTTCTCGCGCAGCGCCGCCGCTGCGCGCGGGCGCATCTCGTCGTCGTCGCGGCGGACCTTGTCGACGAGCGCGTGCGCGGCAGCGAGCACGTCCTCCAGCGAGCCGTAGCGGCGCAGCAGCTCGGCCGCCGTCTTCGCGCCGATCCCCGGCGCGCCCGGCAGGCCGTCGGAGGGGTCGCCGCGCAGCGCGATGAAGTCGGGCACGAGCGCCGGCTCCACGCCGTAGCGCTCGCGCACCTGCGCCGGGCCCAGCTGCGCCGTCTCGCCGCCCTTGCGCAGCTCGAGCACCGCCACGCGCTCGCTCACAGCCCCGTACAGATCGCGGTCGCCGGTCATCAGCAGCGCCCGACCGCCGCGCTCTTCCTCGGCGCGAGCGAACGAGAACATCACGTCGTCGGCCTCCAGGCTGTCGCTGCCGCTGACCACCCAGCCGAGGCTCGCCAGCAGGTCCGGCGCGCGCTGCCACTGCCACGCCAGCTCCGGCGGCATCGGATCGCGATGGGCGTGGTAGGCCGGGTACAGCTTCACGCGGTAGTCCGCCTCCTCCGCCCCCGTGCACGCCACCACACATCGCGGACGCGCCGTCAGGCGCGCATCTAAAAATCCCAAGATCGCATTGACCGTTCCCAGCAGCGCGTTCACAGGACGATCCTCCGGGCCGACGATCGATTTCGGCAGAGCGAAGAATGAGCGGTAGAGCAGCCACGGAACGTCTGCCGTCAGCAGCGGCGCAGGGGCGGGCATGCCGCGCAGGTTACGGCGGCCACGACGGCTTCGGCCGCCTGGGCACAGCGAGTCGCGCGGCTGCCGGCCGGTTTCAGCTCGGTGCCTGGGTGCCGCCGCTGGCTGCCACCGCGCCGCCCGTGCCGGTCGCGGTGCCATCGGCGGGCGAGGAGCCGTTGCCGCCCGAGGCCGAGGCGGCCGACGCTTCCGCCGGTGGCGCCGACGCCCCGCCTCCCTGGCTTGTGCTCGGCGCGCCGGGGGCCGCTGCGGGGGCGGGGCTGGCCAGTGGCGACCATCCGCTGCGGTCGGGCTGTGGCTTGACGCTCTGGCCTTCGCGCGTGCTGAAGTACGCCCACGCGCTGTACAGACCGAGCCGCACCGCCAGTTCCCCGCCGCCGACGAGCGTGCGCCCGCCCGATCCGAGCACGTAGGCCGAGACGATCCGCGGCGAGAAGCCGCGCTGGACGACTTCGATGCCCTGAAAGCTCCCGCGCAGCAGACCGTGCAGGCGCGACGCCGCGGCGGCGAAGCTCATGGCGACCTTCCACGCGTGCAGGTCGCCGCGCTCGTACTGGTCGACCACGCCGCGCAGCCACGGCTGCGGCTGTGACCCGGTGAAGGAGCTCTCGATGTTCTCCGTGCGCCCGCCCGAGCTGGCGAAGAAGTACGTGACCGCCGGGCGCCCCTGGTAGGTGACGATCTGCCCGGCGGTCGCGGCGACGGCGGCGTCGGTCTGCGGCGTCTGCGCGGCCACGCCGCGATAGACCTGCGAGCGCGTGTCGGCGTACACGTCAAAGCGCGTCCCGCCCGCGTGCGCCGTGAGCGCATACGTGCGGCTCGCCACCGCCTGCGCCTCCAGCGCGGCCAGCGGCCAGCTCGCGGAGACCTCGGCCGAGACCACGCCGCGCACGTACGTGTCCAGCGCGATCTTGCGCACCTTGCCGCCCATCAGCACGCGCACCTGCGCGCCCGCGGGGGCGGTCCCGATCGATGTGCCCGTGTAGTAGTGGGCGAGGATCTGCTGGTAGGAGAAGCCGTGTTCGGCATAGCCGAGCGCGCCCTCCTGGCTCATGCCGACGCCGTGCCCGTAACCGCCGCCGGAGATCACCAGGTCCGATGCGCGTGCGGCGCTCGCGCACAGCAGCGTTCCCGCGAGCGTCGCGGCGAGAAGGGTCAGGAGGCGATGGGTGCGGTGGTAGGTTGGTCTGATGGTGAGCATCCGTGCTCCGCGTGGCTCATTCTTGGCGACCGCTCGGGTGCTCGGGCGGATCGCCGCGCACCTACCCTCGATCGGAGCGACGCAATCGCAGCCTGAGCGCCGCCCCCGCAGGACGGCCATTCGTTTGATTGGTGCAACCTTTGCTGCGCCTGGCGCGCGGGAGCCTTTCCGTCGCGGATGAGCGAGCGGGCCTCACAGCGCAGCGAGCAGGCGGCTGCCCTCGAGCGCGTTCCCAAGCAGCTGTACATCGGCGGTCGCTGGCGCGACGCCTCCGGCGCGGGCACGCTGGCGGTCGAGGATCCCTCGACCGGGGAGACGCTCGTTGAGGTCGCCGACGCCCCGCCCGACGACGCCATGGCGGCACTCGCGGCGGCCGCCGAGGCACAGGCCGAGTGGGCCGCGCACCCGCCGCGCGAGCGCGGCGAGATCCTGCGCCGGGCCTACGAGATGATCGTCGCGCGCAGCGAGGAGCTGGCGCTGCTGATGACGCTGGAGATGGGCAAGGCGCTGGCCGAGTCGCGCGCGGAGATCTCCTACGCGGCCGAGTTCTTTCGCTGGTTCTCCGAGGAGGCCGTGCGCATTCACGGCCGCTACATGGTCAACACCACCGGCAAGGGCCGGATCATCACGATGCGCCAGCCGGTCGGGCCGTGCGTGTTCGTCACGCCGTGGAACTTCCCCACCGCGATGGGCACGCGCAAGATCGCCCCGGCGATCGCCGCCGGCTGCACGATCGTCGTCAAGCCGGCGCAGCAGACGCCGCTGTCGATGCTCGCGCTCACGCAGATCCTCGAGCAGGCCGGCCTGCCGGGCGGCGTGCTCAACGTGATCACCGCCAAGCGCTCCGGCGAGGTGATCGAACCGCTGCTGAAGGACCCGCGCACGCGCAAGCTCTCGTTCACCGGCTCCACCGAGGTGGGGCGCAAGCTGATCGAGCAGTCCGCCGAGCAGATCCTGCGGGTCTCGATGGAGCTCGGCGGCAACGCGCCGTTTCTCGTGTTCGCCGACGCCGACCTCGACGCCGCCGTCGAGGGCGCGATGCTGGCGAAGATGCGCAACGTCGGCGAGGCCTGCACGGCGGCCAACCGCTTCCACGTGCACGAGTCGCTGGCCGACGAGTTCGCGCGGCGGATGGCCGAGCGCATGGGCGCGCTGAAGGTCGGCCGCGGCACCGACCCGGACACCGACGTCGGACCGCTGATCGACGAGAGCCAGCGCAGCAAGGTGGCCGAGCTGGTCGACGATGCCTCACAGCGCGGCGCCAGTGTGCTGCTCGGCGGCGAGCCCGTCGGCGAGCGCGGCTACTTCTACGCGCCGACCGTCCTCGCAGACGTCCCGCACGACGCGCGCCTGCTCGACGAGGAGATCTTCGGCCCGGTGGCGCCCGTCGCCACCTTCACCTCAGACGAGCAGGCGATCGAGGCGGCCAACCGCACCGAGTACGGGCTCGTCGCCTACGTGTACACGCGCGACCTCGACCGTGCCTTCCGCGTCTGCGAGGCGATCGAGACGGGCATGGTCGGTCTCAACCAGGGCGTCGTGTCCAACCCCGCCGCCCCGTTCGGCGGCGTCAAGCAGTCGGGCTTCGGCCGCGAGGGCGGCTTTGAGGGGATCGGCGAGTATCTCGAGACCAAGTACGTGGCGCTGGCAACTTAGCGGCTGGGCGTTAGGCTCTATCGCATGAGCGAGAGCGCGCCCTTCAGCGCCGAGGATGCCCGTGCTGCCGGCGAGCGGATCGGCATCGACTGGGCGACATCGCCGTTCGACGTCGAGCAGTTTCGGATGGGGATGGACGTCGAGCTCGAGCACGGCACGCGTGATCTGCAGACCAACGTCACCGACGACGACGTCAACGTGACCGCGAAGATCGCGCGCGCACACCTCAACGAGTTCCCGGACTACTACACCCGCCTGGCCGTGATGGAGGCCGAGGCGCAGGCCTACTGGGCGGCGCAGCGCGAGTAGCGTTCGCCCCGCGCTGTCCACGCGCTCGGGCACGTCGGTAGCCTTCGCCCGATGAGCGCGGGGAGAGGCCGGCGATGACGACCGTTCGCGACGCATCGTTCGAGCTGTTTCGCAGGCACGGGATGACGACGATCTTCGGCAATCCGGGATCGACCGAGCTGCCGATGCTCGGCCCGTTCCCGGATGACTTCCGCTACGTGCTCGGGTTGCAGGAGGCGGTCGCCGTGGGGATGGCCGACGGGTTCGCGCAGGCCAGCGGCAACGTCGCGCACGTCAACCTGCACACCGCGCCGGGAGTCGGCAACGGCGTCGGCGCGATCTTCAACGCGCGCGCAAACCGCGCACCGCTGCTGGTGACGGCCGGTCAGCAGGCGCGCTCGCTGATCACGATGCAGGCCAACCTGACAAACCGCGATGCGATCGAGGTGCCCAAGCCTTACGTCAAGTACAGCCACGAGCCGCCGCGCGCCGCCGACGTGCCGTTCGCGCTGGCCCAGGCGATCCACAACGCGACGCTGCCCCCGGCGGGGCCGGCGTTCGTGTCGATCCCGATGGACGACTGGCTGGTCGAGGTGCAGCCGGTCGACTACGCGTCGCAGATCACGCGCACCGTCGGCGGGCGCGCGCAGCCCGAGCCGGAGCAGATCGCCGCCCTGGCCGAGCGGCTGCGCGCCGCCGAGCGGCCGGTGTTCGTGGCCGGGCCCGACATCGACGCCTCCGGCGGCTGGGATGCGGCGGTCGAGCTCGTCGAGTCCCAGCGCCTGCCCGTGTGGGCCTCGCCGCCGACCGGAGGCAGTCGCATCGGCTTTCCCGAGTCCCATCCGGCGTTTCAAGGGATGCTTCCGCCGGCCGTCGGCCCGCTCGCGCAGACGCTCGCCGGCTATGACCTGGTGCTCGTCGCAGGGTCGTCGGTGTTCCCCTACTACCCGAACATCCCCGGCGACTTCCTCGCCGAGGGAACGACGCTGGTGGCGATCACCTGCGACCCCGACGAGGCCGCGCGCGCGCCGATGGGCGAGGCGATCGTCGCCGACGTCGCGCTGACGCTGCGCGCGCTCGCCGACGCGCTCTCCGGTCCGTGCGATCGTCAGCCTCCACCCGCGCGCGAGGAGCTCGAGCCGCTCCAGGCGGGCGAGCTGCTGTCGGGCGGAGAAGTGCACGCGACGCTTGCCGAGCTGTTCCCAGCGGAGGGGATCGTCGTGCTCGAGTCGCCGTCGAGCACCGCCGCGCTGCGCAATCGGCTGCGCCTGTCGCGCCCGGGCTCCTACTACTTCAGCGCCAGCGGCGGCCTCGGCTTCGGCCTGTCGGCGGCCGTCGGCGTTCAGCTCGCCCAGTCGCAGCGCCAGGTTGTGTGCGTGCTCGGCGAGGGCTCTGCGCAGTACGCGATCACGGCCTTCTGGACGGCGGCGGCCTACGCGGTGCCGGTGAAGTTCCTCGTGCTGCGCAACAACGAGTACTCGATCCTCAAGTGGTTTGCGACGCTGGAGAACGTGACCGGCGCGCCGGCGCTCGATCTGCCGGCGCTGGACGTGGCCGCCACGGCGCGCAGCTACGGCGTGCCTTCGAGCAGCGTCTCCGGCCGCGACGAGCTGCACGCCGCGCTGGCGCAGGCGCTGGCGCAGGACGGCCCGCAGCTGGTGCAGGTCGACGTCGCACCGGGGATGGCGCTGGCTTGAAGACGCGCGCGCGGCCGCTGTTCGCACCGGACACGCGGCGGATCGGTCGTCCGCCGGGGCCGGCGACGCCAGATCGCGCGCCCGACTCGCTGGCTGCGGGAACGCCGCAGCCGCTGCGCGACGACCTCGTCGCGCTGCTCGGCTGCGAGCGCGTGCTGTGCCGGGCGATCGACCTGATCGCCTATGCCTCCGACGCCAGTCCCTACCGCCGCTTCCCGGCGGCCGTGGTGATGGCACACGACGCGGCTGACGTCGGCAAGGTTCTCGGCTACGCGCGGCGGACGGGCACGCCCGTCAACTTTCGCGGCGGCGGGACGAGCCTCAACGGGCAGGCGCAGACGGACGGGATCATGATCGACGTGCGCCGTTGGTTCTCGGGCGTGAAGATCGAGGACGCCGGCGCGCGCGTGAGGCTGCGGGCGGGGACGCTGCTCGGCGTGGCCAACAGGGTGCTCGAGCGCCGCGGCTTCAAGCTCGGCCCCGACCCGGCCAGCAAAGACATCGCGACGATCGGCGGGGTGATCGCCAACAACTCCGGCGGCATGCGCTGCGGCGTGGCCTGGGACCCCTACTCGACCGTCGAGTCGATGACGCTCGTGCTCGCCTCGGGCACGGTCATCGACACGGCGGCGGCGGACGCCGAGCAGCGTTTCGCCGCAGCCGAGCCCGAGCTCGCTCGCGGCCTGCTGCAGCTGCGCGAGCAGCTGCTCGCCGACGAGGCCCTGTCACAGCGGGTCCGGCGCAAGTACGAGATCAAGAACGTCACCGGCTATAGGCTGTGCGCGCTGCTCGACGCCGACACGCCGCTGGAGATCTTCCGCCGCCTGGTCGTCGGCTCGGAGGGCACGCTCGCGTTCATCGCCGAGGCGGTCATGCGCACGCGGCCCGAGCCGGCGCAGGCGACGCTCGCGTGGGCGCACTTCGCGAGCATCGACGCCGCGGCCGACGCCGTGCCGGGACTGGTCGCGGCGGGCGCGCGCGCGACGGAGCTGATGGTCGCCCCCGCGCTGATCGCGGCTGCGTGGAACATGGACGGCTGTCCGGAGTACTGGCGCGAGCTGCCGTTGCAGTCGGCCGCGCTGATCGTCGAGTTCGGCGGCGAAGACGCGCGCGAGCTCGAGGCGGGCGAGGCTGCCGCCGAGCAGGCGCTGGCCGGTCACGAGCTGATCCGACCGCTGCAGTTCTCGCGCGCGCACGAGGAGATCGAGCTGACGTGGACTGTCCGCGAGGGGCTGTTCGGCCTGGTCGGGCGGCTGCGACCGCTCGGCTCCGCGCTGATCATCGAGGACGTGTGCGTGCGTCCCGAGCGGATCGCCGAGTGCGCTCGCGACCTGCAGGCGCTGCTCGCCAAGCACGAGTTCCTCGTCGGCGTCGCCGGGCACGCGTCGGCCGGCAACCTGCACTTCCAGCTGACGCCCGACTTCTCAAAGCCCGAGGATCTGCAGCGCTACGAGCGGTTCATGGAGGAGCTGGTCGAGCTGATCGTCGGCAAGTACGACGGCTCGCTGAAGGCGGAGCACGGCACGGGCGTGAACATGGCCCCATACGTCGAGCGGGAGTGGGGCGCGAAGGCGACGGAGATGATGTGGCAGATCAAGCAGCTCGCCGATCCGCTCGGCGTGCTCAACCCGGGCGTCGTGCTCAACCGCGACCCGGGCGTGCACCTCAAGCACCTCAAGAGCCAGCCGCAGATCGAGGAGCTCGCCGCGCACTGCGTGGAGTGCGGCTTCTGCGAGCCCGTCTGCCCGAGCCGCAACACGACGACGACGCCGCGCCAGCGGATCGTCATCCGCCGCGAGATGGCGCGCCAGCCGGAAGGCTCGCCGGTCTTCGAGGCGTTGCTGGCCGACTACGAGTACGACGCGCTGCAGACCTGCGCCGCCGACGGCAGCTGCCAGGGCGCGTGCCCGGTGGCGATCGACACGGGCGCGCTGATGAAGGAGTTTCGCCGTCGCGAGCGCAGCGACCGCGAGGAGGCCGTGGCGCTCACCGTCGCCGAGCGCTACGCGGCGGTCGAGCGTGCCGCGCGCGCGGGGCTCGGCGCCGCCGGCGCCGTCGCGGCGATCGCCGGCGAGCGCCGTGTCGCGAAGCTGGGAGAGCTGCTGCGCCGGCGCGTCAGCAGCGAGCTGATCCCGGCGCTGCCCGCCAAGCTGGCGCCGCCGGCCTGCGCACAGCTTCCGCAAACCGCCCGCAAGGAAGCTGTCGCGGTCTACCTGCCGGCCTGCATCAACCGCATCTTCGCCAATCCGCCGGGCGTTGCGCAGAAGCCGTCGCTCCCCGACGCGCTGGTCGCCGTCTCCGCGCGCGCGCAGATGCCGGTGTGGATTCCGCCGGACGTCGCCGGGCACTGCTGCGCGACGCCGTGGAGCTCGAAGGGCTACCGGCGCGGGCAGGATCGCATGGCCGCCAAGACGGCGGCTGCGCTGTGGCGCTGGAGCGACGGCGGGGCGCTGCCGGTCGTGATCGACGCGAGCTCGTGCGCGCTCGGGTTGCTGGCGGACATCGCGCCTCGCCTGCCCGAGCAGGAGCGCGAGCGCTTCGGGCAGATCGAGGTGCTCGACTCGATCGCCTGGGCGCACGACCGCCTGCTGGCCGGGCTGACGGTGACGCGCAAGGTGCCCAGTGCCGCCGTGCACCCGACGTGCTCGGCCGCACAGCTCGGCCTCGCGGACAAGCTGCAGGCGATCGCCCGCGAGCTGGCCGACGAGGTCGTCGTCCCGATCGCGAGCACCTGCTGCGGCATGGCCGGCGACCGCGGGCTGCTGCACCCCGAGCTGCCGGCGTCGGCGATGCGCGACGCCGCCGCGGAGCTGTCGGCGACGCAGATCGACGAGCACCTGTGCAGCAACCGCACGTGTGAGATCGGCCTGCAGCAGACGACGGGAGCACCGTACGCCTCGTTCGTCCTGCTGCTCGAGCGGCTGACCCGGCCGCCCGCTCGGTGAACGCGTAGTTGAGGCACGCCGCTGCCGGGCGAGCTTCGTATCGTCTAACGCTCACGAGCGAGACAGGGAGCGGCAAATGGCGACGAAGACGTGGTTCATCACCGGCACCTCGCGCGGCTTCGGCCGCGAGTGGGCGCAGGCGGCGCTGAAGCGCGGCGACAACGTGGCCGCCACGGCTCGAAGCGTCGACGCACTCTCAGGGCTCGTTGACACCTACGGCGATGCGGTCCTGGCGCTGGAGCTTGACGTCACCGACCGCGCCGCCGACTTCGACGCGGTCGCGCGCGCACACGACCACTTCGGCCGTCTCGACGTCGTGGTCAACAACGCCGGCTACGGTCTGTTCGGCGCGATCGAGGAGGTCAGCGAGGAGCAGGCGCGCGCGCAGATCGAGACCAACCTGTTCGGCGCGCTGTGGGTTACGCAGGCGGCGCTGCCGTACCTGCGCGAGCAGCGCAGCGGGCACATCATCCAGGTCTCGAGCATCGGTGGCATCGCGGCGTTCGCGGGGATCGGCCTCTACCACGCGTCCAAGTGGGGCCTTGAGGGTTTCAGCGAGGCGCTCGCGCAGGAGGTCGCGGAGTTCGGCATCCACGTGACGCTGGTCGAGCCCGGTGGCTTTGACACCGACTGGCGCGGCAGCTCGGCCGTGCGGGCTGAGCCGATCGAGGCCTATGAGGACGCCCGCCGGCAGGTGGCCGACCGTCGCGCGCAACTGCCGCAGGGCCGCACCGACGCGACCGGCGCGGCGATCCTGCAGATCGTCGACGCCGAGGATCCGCCGCTGAGGGTCTTCTTCGGCGCGCCGCCGCTGCAGATCGCCAAGGAACGCTACGCGCAGCGCCTGAAGACGTGGGAGGAATGGAACGACCTGTCGGTCGCCGCGCAGGGCGGCTAGGCCGTGTGCGCGGCCGCGGAGACGGCAGGACGCAAGCGGGCATCGTGCAGCGCTGCGTGCAGCTCTGCACGCGATCGGCCGCCGTCCTTGTCTATAGAGTGCCGCGGCAATGCCAACCAGACATGCCTTCACCACCGCGCCGCTGCTCGTTCTGCTGCTGCTCGCCGTGGTCATCGCCGGCTGTGGCGGCTCGTCCTCTGGCAACGGCGTGGCCGACAAGACACCCGCGGAAATCCTGGCGGCCACCAAAGGCGCCACCGACGCGGCGACCTCCGTCCACGTGGCCGGCTCGATCGTCAGCGAAAAATCGCCGATCACGCTGGACATGAACCTGCTCGCGGGCAAGGGCGGTAGCGGCAAACTCTCCGAGAACGGCCTGGCGTTCGAATTGATCCAGGTCGGCGGCACGGTCTACATCAAAGGCAGCCCGGCGTTCTACAAACACATCGGCGGCACGGCCGCCGCGCAGCTGCTGCAGGGCAAGTGGCTGAAGGCGCCATCGAGCGACGCGAGCTTCGCCTCGCTGAGCCAGCTCACCGACCTGCGTCAGCTGGTCGACCAGACGCTGACCAATCATGGCTCGTTGAAGAAGGCCGGGACGACGACCGTCGACGGGCAGAAGGTGGTCGGCATCACCGACACCACCAAAGGCGGCACGCTGTACATCGCGACCACCGGCAAGCCCTATCCGATCGAGATCTCCAAGGGCGGCGCGGGCGGGGGCAAGATCACATTCGATCGCTGGAACAGCACGGTCACGCTGGCGGTGCCGGCGAACGCGATCGACGTCGCTCAGTTGCAGTCCTCCCGCAAATAGCGCCCGAACATTCGTCCAGAGCCCCTTCCCGGGCTCACGAGGGCTGCACGCCGCGCCGAACGCGTGCTTGCCGGGGAACGTGAGCGTCTCCAACCCCCGATCTATCCGTGAGCGGAGTTATCCAAGCCAGCTTTCGACGACCCGCTCAGCGCGGGACCTCTCAGACGCGCCTG
The DNA here is from genome assembly GCA_017882375.1 of Solirubrobacteraceae bacterium. Classification (GTDB taxonomy): domain Bacteria; phylum Actinomycetota; class Thermoleophilia; order Solirubrobacterales; family Solirubrobacteraceae; genus Palsa-744. The sequence continues at coordinate 41,758 of JADGPP010000016.1, forward strand.
GACGGCGCGTCGCCTTCGCCCAATGCCGCCCCGCGGCGAACCGCCGAGAACGCCGGTCTGTCCAGGGATCGGAGGGGTAAGCTCGACGGCGTGGGGCAATCTCCAAAGCCGCCGCGCAGGCGCAAGGAGCCTGGCCACGATGCACGGCGCGCGACTCCCGCGCTCCTGTGGGCTCCGTGGGCGGCGCTTGCGCTCGCCGCAGTCGCCGGCGCCTTCGTGATGGCCGGATCGGCGATCGAGTTCGTCTGCATCGCCGTGCTGGCGGTCGCCACGATAGTGCTCGGATGGCGTTTTGGCGAGAGTCATCGCAGCGCGCTCGAGCAGGAGATCGACGGACGCTCGCACGAGTTGCGCCGCGCGCTGTCAGAGCTCGAGATCGCGCAGACGGAGACCGTGCGGCGACTGTCGATGGCGGTCGAGTTCCGCGACGAGGACACGGGCGCTCACATCGAGCGCATCGGGCGACTCTCGACGCTGCTGGCCGAACAGATCGGAATGGACGCGGACTTCTGCGAGCAGCTGAGCCACGCGGCTCCGCTCCACGACGTCGGCAAGGTTGCGATTCCCGATGCGATCCTGCTCAAGCCAGGGCCGCTCACTCCCGAGGAGCGCGCGATCGTCGAGACGCACGCCGAGGAGGGCCACAGGCTGCTGCGCGGATCCTCCTCCTCGATCCTCGAGCTGGCGACGACGATCGCGCTCAGCCACCAGGAGAAGTGGGACGGGACCGGCTACCCGCGCGGGCTGACCGGAGAGGCGATCCCGATCGAGGGACGGATCGTGGCGATCGCCGATGTGTTCGACGCGCTCACCAGCGACCGCGTCTACCGCAAGGCCTTCCCCGTGGCGGAGGCGGTGCAGATGATGCGCGAACAGCGTGGCCGCCACTTCGACCCGGTGCTGCTCGACGCCTTCATGGAAGTTCTCGAGAACTCGGGACCGGACGCGCGCGAGAAAGAGCGCGCGGATCCGAGCGCGCTCGTCGAGAGCACGCTGGAGACCTACGGGAAGGCGCTCGAACGGGGCGACGCGGAGACCGCCGAGGGCGCGATCGCGACGGCGATCGAGGACGGGATCCCGGCGACGACACTGCACGGCGAGGTACTCGCCCCGGCGTTGCTTCGCATCCGCGAGCTGCGCGCGGCCGGCGAGATCGACAGCGACCGCGAGCGCCTGGCCAAGGGGATCACGCGGCGTGTGCTGGCGACGCTGTATCGCTACATGATCGGCAACACCGAGCCGACGCGCGAGCGCGTGCTGCTCGCCGGCATGGAGGGCGACGAGCATGCGCTGGAGCTGCAGATGATGCACGACCAGATCGCCGCGGCGGGCTTTGAGACGGTGTTCGAGGCAGACCTCTCCGGCGAGCGCCTGCGCGCGACGGTGGCAAGCCAGACCCCCGACGTGATCGTCCTCGGCGCGACCGACGGCGAGGACCGCGAGGCGATCGGGCGGGCGGTCGGGGACCTGCACGCGGCGCACCCGGAGGTGCCGATCGTGCTCGGCGGAGCAGCCGTCGGCGGGGCGCTGCCGGTCTCTCAGAATGGGATGAGGGTCCTCGAGCGCATCGACGAGGCGGTCGACGCGGTGGAGGAACAACTCGCCACGCGCCCACGCGCCGCATCGCTGTAGATTGCCCGGCGTGACCTCGCGCGCGATCGTCACCGGCGGAGCCGGCTTCATCGGCTCACACGTCGTCGATGCGCTGCTCGGCAACGGCTACGAGGTCACCGTCGTCGATGACCTGTCCTCCGGCGATGCCCGGCGTGTGGACTCCGCGGCGGAGCTGCGCGAGCTGGACATCGTCGACTTCGACCGGCTGTGTGCGCTGGTGGAGGAAGTCAAGCCGGATGCGATCTTTCACCTGGCGGCGCAGGCCAGCGTGGTCGCTTCGGTGGCGAACCCCGGACGCGACTGCGAAGTGAACGTGAAGGGCACGCTCAACGTCGTCGAGTCGGCCGGGCGCTGCGGCGCTCCGGTGGTGTTCACGTCGACCGGCGGGGCGCTGTACGGCGACGACGCGCCGATGCCGACGCCCGAGGACCGCATACCGTCTCCGCTGTCGCCCTACGGCGCGTCCAAGCTCGCGGCCGAGGCGTACGTGAACACGTGGTCGCTGTCGTCGGGCATCCCCCATGCCGTATGCCGGCTCGGCAACGTCTACGGGCCGCGCCAGAACCCGCACGGCGAGGCCGGGGTCGTGGCGATCTTCTCCAACCACCTGTACACCGGCAAAGCGCCGAAGCTCTACGGGCACGGCAAGCCGACGCGCGACTACGTGTACGTGGGCGACGTCGTCAAAGCTCTGCTGGCCGCGTCGGGCAAGTCGGGCACGTACAACATCGCCACCGGCGTGGAAACCGACGTCGCGACTATTTGGCGTGAGCTGCAGAGCGCTGCAGAGCAATCCGCTGCGCCAGGCGCGGCCGGCGACCCCGCGGCGCTGGAGCCGGAGCTGGCCGATCTGCGCCCGGGCGAGCTGCAGCACAGCCGCCTGGACATCGGTCGTGCCCAGCAGGAGCTCGGCTGGCACCCCGAGGTCCCGATCGACCAGGGCCTGCGCATGACCTACGACGCACTCGTCGAGGGGTTCGAACAGGACTAGCCGGATGTGCGATTCGCGGTGCGAGCGGTGGCGTCAGCCGCGCGCGTGCCGAGGTTAAGCACATGAGCATCGCCCGCAAGCCGCTGATCGTGGCGGCCACGAGTGTCGCGGCGCTCTCGTTCGTCTCCGCTGCGCAGGCCGGCACCAACGGCGGCGCAGCAGCGCCGTCGGCGCCGCTCTCCGGCGGCAGCGAGTACGGCCTGAGCGCGCCGACGAGCATTGCGCACCCGGTCGTCACGAGCCTGAGCGCTCCCAGCACGTCGGTTCCCGGCCGCCCGCCACGCGTGACGCTGCGCATCGACGAGGCGCACGTCGACACGGTCAACGCGACGGTCGCGGTCAGCGACCTGTCGACGCGCAAGGCGGCGATCGTCGTGAGCCTCGGCTGGGTGCACACCGGCCACACGCTGTCGGTGAGCTGGCCGCGCGGCGCGACGCTGAAGGCGGGCAGCTACCACGTGAGCGTGAGCGCGCACGACCATCACAGAAGCAGCCTGACGCGCGGCGCGCATAGCTCCGGCGTGACCGCGCTGACGGTAGCCGCGCCCACCCCGGCTCCCGCGCCCGCACCTGCGCCGACACCGGCGACCCCGGTCGTCGAAGCCGGGGTGCCGAGCCCGGCGCAGACGGTGGCAAGCGGCGCGGTCTTCCCCGTTGCCGGGGCACACAGCTTCGGCGGCCCGGACAATCGCTACGGCGCCCCGCGCAGCGGCCACGTCCACGAAGGCCAGGACGTCCTCACGGCCGAAGGCACGCCGGACGTCGCACCGCTGGCGGGAACGATCACGAGCACCAGCTATCAGGCCGGTGGCGCCGGCTACTACGCCGTCGAGCACACCGACATCGGCTTCGATCTCGTCTTCGCCCACTGTCAGGCGTCGTCGTTGGCGGTCGGCGCCGGCCAAGCCGTCGCGGCCGGACAGGCCCTGTGCTTGGCCGGTCAGACAGGCGACGCGACCGCCCCGCACCTGCACTTCGAGATGTGGGTCGGCGGCTGGTATGCGCCCGGCGGGCACACGATCGATCCGCTGCCTTACCTGGAAGCGTGGGAACAGGCTGGCAAATGAGCTGGGCGCAGGGCCGCAGGACCCGCGGCTCGCTCGCCGTAGGACCCGCGGCGCGCAGCCGAGAACACGCGCGCGCCCGCATCGAGCCGGTAGCATCGGGCCGGGTCGAAGGTCGACCAGCGGCGAGATAGCTCAGTTGGTAGAGCACACGACTGAAAATCGTGGTGTCCCGGGTTCGAGTCCCGGTCTCGCCATTTCTAAAGATGCCTGCAAGTGGGCAGCTTTCGGCGAGTAGCCAAACGGCTTTTTGGGCGCGCTGAAAGGGCTGTTTTGCACGCCACGTCCTTTTCACGTCCTTTTCACGTCTTTTTCAGGGAAGGATGTCGAGGCAGGCGCCGCGCAATTGGGCTTGAGCTCGCCCGCGGGGCCGGCCCGAGATAGAGGGGTGGCTTCCCGCGCGGCGGATAACATCATAAGTGCCGACCGAGGCGCTCGTATGGGCAGCAATCCCGAGCCGCTGCCCATACACCGACGGCGAGGACGGCTAAGAATCGGCCTCGACGGGCTGGTTTGGCCGAAGCGACTGCACGATGTGGAGGGGAGAGGCGGCGATCGACTTCTTGCCGCGCAGAACAAGAGCGTGTTTCGGTATGGCTCATAACCCGAAGGTCGCGGGTTCGAATCCCGCCCCCGCTATGCAGGAAAGCCCTCCAAATGGAGGGTTTTCTGTAAGCGTTCAGTCGCCCAGGGGGACATAACTCCGCTCTGTCGAATATCGGCGTGTGGAGCGCGCCGAGGCGGAGGCGATCTATGACCAGGGCCGTGAGGCCGTCGTCGAGGTCCTGCTGGCGATGGATCGCCGCATCCAGCAGCTCGAGGCCCATGTCGCCCGCCAGGATGAGCGGATCGCAAAACAGGACGAGCGGATCGCCCAGCTCGAGCGCCGGCTGAACCGCTCCTCGAAGAACAGCTCACAGCCGCCGAGCGCCGACGGGCCGGGCGCTCCGAAGCGCAGCAAGGACCCCTCGGGACGCCCACGGGGCGGACAGATCGGCCACGAGGGCAAGGGACGACCGTTCCTGCCGGCGTGGGCGGTGGATGAGGTGGTCGAGCATTGGCCCGAGCACTGCTCCTGCGGTCACGTGTTCGGCGAGGACGAGCGTGTGGCGGTCGGCGATCCGCTGCGCCATCAGGTCGAGGAGCTGCCGCTCATCACGATCAAAGTCACAGAGCACCGCGCCCAGCGGGTCCGCTGCCCGGGTTGCGAAGAGCGCACGCGGGCAGAGCTTCCACGCGAGGTCTCTCAGAGCGCCTTCGGCCCGCGTCTTGAAGCCGCGATCGCGACGCTCTCGGTCCGCAACCGCGTCTCGCGCCGCGATGCGGTCGAGCTGTGCGAGGAGCTGTTCGGCTCGCGGATCTCGACCGGCACGGTGGACGGGATCCTCACGCGCGCCGGCGAGGCGCTTTCAGACCCACACGCCGATCTGCTCGAGCGCCTGCGTTGCGCTCATGCCGTGAACATGGATGAGACCGGCTGGCGGACCGCCGGAGAGCGTCGCGCCCTGTGGGGCATCTTTGACGATCGCCATGGCTACCTTCACGTCGCAAAGGACCGCCACGAAGACCGTGCCAAGGAGCTCTTGGCGGACACGAAGGCGATCGTGACCTCTGATCGCTGGTGGGCCTATTCGCATCTGCCCCTGGCGCGTCGCCAGCTCTGCTGGGCCCATTTGAAGCGGGACTTCGCCGCCCACGCCGAGGGCCTCGGCACAGAGAAGGAGTTCGGGCAACGAGGCCTTGAGCTGTGCGACCGCGTCTTCTGGGCCGCTGAGGTCTTCAAGCACACCCGCGATCGAAGGGCTCTTGAGCTCACCGTCCGGCGGCTGCAGCGCGAATACAAGCCGCTCATCCGAGGCTATGCGGCGAAACGTGCACGCAACCGCCACTGCCGTGGCATGGCCCGCAATCTCCTGAAGGCCTGGCCGGCGCTGTGGACGTTCGCCAAGCACCCCGGTGTCGAGCCCACCAACAACCACGCCGAGCGGGCCCTGCGCTCAGCGGTCATCTACCGCAAGATCTCCCTCGGCAGCCAATCTGAAGCCGGGGAGCTGCGGACGGCCCGGCTGTTCTCGGCGCACACTACCTGCCGCCTTCAAGGGCGCTCGCTGTTCGTCTACCTCACCGATGTGATCGGCACCCATGCCCGTGGGGACCCCGTTCCGCTGCTCAGCTAAGTGCGCCGGGCGACTGAACGCTTACGGTTTTCTTGTTGGAGCAGAGTGTGTGGAGACGCCCGGTGGGGTGCAAACGGGGTGCAATCTCCGAAAAAAGCGTGGGCTTGTCGCTGCGGTCGAGGCGCACCGAAACGCCAGGCTCGCGGGTGCACGGCCGGCGTACGCGGCCGGCGTACGCCCTGCTCGATGCGCCTGTGGGGTGCGAAAACCCGATCGTGCGTCCGTGCGGGCGCTTTGGGACTGTCTGAGCCCATAGCGTGGCTGGCTCTATCGATCGTGGGAGGGGCCGGTGCTGGCATCGTTGCTGTACGTGATGTTGGGCGGGTGATGACGCTCGTGTTGCTGTGCTTTGGCTCGTCGGACTACAAGGAGCTTGAGATCGTCGTCCTGCGCCATGAGCTCGCTGTGCTGCGCCGGCAGGTATCGCGCCCGGCGGTGCGGCCCGCTGACCGTGTCTTCTTGGCTGCGGCGAGCCGGCTGATCCCCCGGGCGCGATGGCGCTCGTTCTTCGTGACCCCGGAAACGCTGCTTGCGTGGCACCACCGGCTCGTGGCCCGCCGCTGGACCTATCCAGGGAGACGTCCCGGGCGTGCCAAGATCAGCCGGGACGTTCGTGAGCTGGTTCTGCGGCTCGCGCGGGAGAACCCGCGATGGGGGTACCAGCGGATTGCCGGCGAGCTTCGCGGCCTCGGGGTCCTCATCTCAGCCACGACCGTCCGTGAGCTCATGAAGACCGCCGGAATTGGACCCGCCGGACAGCGCGGCGGGATCCCCTGGCGCCAGTTCGTCCGCGGCCAGGCACACAGCGTCATCGCGTGCGACTTCTTCACGGTCGACACGATCACGCTGCGGCGGATCTACGTGCTGTTCTTCATCGAGCTCTCAA
>JADGPP010000106.1 GCA_017882375.1 Solirubrobacteraceae bacterium
GAGGCGCCCGACGGCGACCAGGATGCCGAAGATGATGGCCTCCGGGCGCGGCGGGCAGCCGGGAATGTAGACGTCGACGGGGAGAACCCGGTCGACGCCACCGGCGCTCGCGTAACTCTCCCCGACGATGCCCCCCGAGGCCGCGCATGCTCCCACGGCGATCACGACGCGCGGATCGGGGATCGCCTCGAGCGTGCGGCGGACGGCGGTCTCCAGGTTGCGCGTGACCGAGCCGGTGACCACGACCCCGTCCGCGTGGCGCGGGGAGGCGACGAAGTCGATGCCGAGCCGACGAACGTCGTACACCGGGTTCAGGAGAGCGGTGAGCTCCCAGTCGCAGGCGTTGCAGGAGCCCGCGTCGATGTGGCGGAGGTGCAGCGATCGGCCGAGCACCCGGTGGATCTCGGACGAGGCGTGGGCGGCCTCGGCGGCCGGGTCGGATGCTGGTCCCGCCGCTGGGACGGCGGGGTCGTCGGCCACGACCTCGATCCGCAGGTCGTCGCGGCAGCGCGCCGCCAGCTCGAAGTCCCGTCCCATGGTTATCGCACCGGCCCAAGGATCCTCAGCACAGCGGCCGCAGAAGACGCACCGCGCGACATCGAGCCCGACGTGGCGACGGCCGCCGTCGATATGCTCCGAAAGCGCACCCGTGGGACAGACCGATGGAGGCGGCAGGTGGCTGCCGGGGCGAAGCACGGGAAGCCCGCGAAAGCGATCCGGCGGCACGCTCGGCTCTGCTGGGTAGCGGGTCGTGACCACCCCGGTGTGAAACGCGTTCAGGAGGATGCGTAGCATGTCAGCGATCCGTGCACGAGTAGCAGAGCTCGAAGCTCTTGTTGACGAGCGGGAAGTCTGGGACGATCGCCGTCTGCGCGGCCAGAACCACAGCGGGCCAGTTGTGATAGCTCGGCGACCGGAGGTGGTATCGCTCCACCCGCCCGCTTGCATCGGTGCGAAGCCAGTGCACCGCCTCGCCTCGCGGCGACTCTATGGCCGAGATCCCGATCCGTCCGCCGGGCAGCGGCTCCGGGAGGGCGACCCCCAGCGGCCCCGGCAGGAGCCGCCGGACGAGCTCGCCGACAAGTCGGATCGACTCCCGGGCCTCCAGGGCGCGAACGTTCACGCGGGCCATCGCGTCGCCGTCGGAGGCGGTCACGACGTGCAGGTCGGGCGGCTCGGGGCCCGCGAACGCGGCGTGGGGATGCTCGCGCCGCGCGTCGCGGTCCACGCCGCTCGCCCGGGCCGCCACACCGGCGACGGCGAGGTCCAGCGCGGCCTGGTGCTGAAGGACACCGGTGTCGTCCAGTCGATCGACGACCGACGGGTTGGCTTCGATGCGCGCCATCAGGCTGTCGAGCCCAGCGAGCGTGTCCTGGAGCGTGGCAGCAATGACTCCGAGCAGGTCGGCCGGGAGATCGAGTCGCACGCCGCCCGGGATGACGAGGCCCCGCAAGAAGCGATTGCCGGCGACCCGCTCGTTGAGCTGCTGGAGGCGCTCCTTCAAGCGCATCCCGGTGGTGGTGCCATAGTGGAACGCGGCGCCAGCGCAAATGTTGCCGACGTCGCCGACATGATTGTAGAGCCGCTCCAGCTCGAGCGCGATGCTCCGAATGAGCCGGGCCCGCGGCGGGGCGTCGACGCCGGCGATCTGCTCCAGCGCTTCGCAGTAGCCCAGTCCGTGCGCCACCGAGCAGACCCCGCAAATACGCTCGGCAACGTAAAACGCGTCGAGCGGCAGCAGCCCCTCCATCCGCTTCTCCAGCCCGCGATGCGTGTAAAACAGGCGCGCTTCGAGATTCAGCACGGTCTCGCCCACCGATGTAAAGCGGAAGTGGCCCGGCTCGATGATGCCGGCGTGGATCGGGCCCACCGGGATCTCAAAGACGCCCTCACCCTCGGCGACGACGTGCGGGAACTCGGCGGCTGGCTGCACCGGGACACGCCGCGACGCATCGAACGCCTTGCGGAGCGGGAAGACGCCCTGCGGCCACCCGTCGTGAACCACGAGCGGGCGGGGGTCGGGATGCCCCACGGGGACAATCCCGAAGAGGTCCTGCATCTCGCGCTCGTGCCAGTTCGCGGCCGGTACGGCCGTGGTCAGGGAGGGCACCTCAGGGCGCGCCGAATCCACGGAGACGAGCAGCGTCACGAATCGATCCGGCGTGCCGGGCGTGGTGGGCTCGAACACGTAGCGCACCTTGAGATCGTGGTCCGGCGTCGTCGTCTCATCGGTCGCCACGACTGTGGCCAAGGCCATCGCGTGCGATCCGACCAGCACGGCGGCCGCCGCAGGGAGATCGCCGGGTCGGCCAAGACGCACCGTGAGGTCGGATGGGCGCGGGCCCACGTCCGCCTCCACGGAGCCGAGTGCGCCGGCCCGCAGCGCGACCATGAGGGGATGATCAGCCAACGACGATCTCCGTGGCGCGCCGGAAGAGCCCGTCGATGCTCGCGGGAATTGTAAGGCCGAGCAGAATCATGATCGCCGCGAGCAGCATCATCCCGAGCAGCGGGGACCAGGCCTCTGGCTCCCGGCTCGCCGTCGCCGTCGGCTCGCCGAAGACCATCGCACCAACATGGTGGAGGAGGCCGGCAAAGATGACGACGACCATGGCGAGGAAGATGGCGATTGCCACCCAGTGACCTTGGCCGATTCCGGCGCGCAGTATCATGAGCTCGCTCACGAAAATGGAGAACGGCGGCACGCCGGCGAGCGACAGTGCCGCGAGCATCAGGAGTGTCGCGCCAATCGGCGCCACCGCGAGCAGGCCGCGGATGACCCGCATGTCGCGCGTGCCGTAGCGGGCGATGGCCTTGCCGGCGGCGAAGAACGCGAGGGCCTTGGTGACGCCGTGGTTCACCACGTGCAGCAGCGCGCCGTAGGTGCCAATGGTTCCGCCGAAGCCGAGTCCGAGCGCCACGATCCCCACGTGCTCTACGCTATGGTAGCCGAGCAGGCGCTTGAGGTCGTTCTGGGCCAGGATGAACGGAGTGGCCACAACCACAGAGGTGAGCCCGAAGACGAGCAGCACCTCTGCCGGAAACGCAGGGCCGCACGCGGCGGCGGCGATCGTCTGGAACCGGATGATCCCAAGGATCGCGCACTTGATGAGTACGCCCGAGAGCAGCGCCGACACCGGCGTGGGCGCCTGACTGTGGGCGTCCGGCAGCCAGAGGTGCATGGGCGCAAGGCCCGCCTTGGTGCCGTAGCCGACCATCACGAAGATGAACCCGATTCTTACGATCCCCGGGTTGAGCATGGGAGCGATTTTCATGATCGCAGACCAGCTCATTGCGTCCGCGCCCACGGCACCGTGGGCGGCGGCGGCGGCAGACACCAGCACGGTGCCGAAGAGGCCGAAGGAGATGCCGATGGTCGTCACGATGATGTACTTCCACGCCGCCTCCAGGCCGTGTTGATGGCCGTGGTAGCCGATGAGGACGGCCGAGGTGATCGTCGTCCCTTCCATTGCGATCCAGAGTACGCCCAGGTTGTCGGCGAGGACCGTCACGACCATCGTGGCCACGAAAAGGTGCACGAGCGCGAAGTAGGACCGCAGCGACTCGGCCTTCATGTTGCCGACCGCGACCGCCTGCTTGAGCCACCCCACTGTGTAGATGGACACGGCCAGCGTGAGGACGACGAGGAGGAGGAGAAAGACGAGTCCGAGGTCGTCGATGCGCAGCACGCCGAGCGCACGCGGGCCGCCCTTTGCCACCTCGCGCGCGAGGACGAGCGTGAGCGCGAGAAGAATCGCCGAGCCACAGACGTCGATGGCCGAGAGGATGCGGCGGTCGCGCGTGGTGAGCATGAGCAGCGCCGTGACGGTCGGGACGAGCGGCAAAACCCAGAGGAGCGTCTCAGTCACTGGTCATCCCTTCAGCCGGTCCAGGCCCGCAATGTCGGCGTCGACCGTCGAGCGGACGCGGAGCACCATGATCGCCATGACGAGCACGGCGAGGATGACGTCGAGGATCACGCCGATCTCTATGATGAGCGGCATGCCCTGCGTCACCGCCATCGCCGTGAAGAAGATCCCGTTCTCCGACGCGAAGAGGCCCACCATCTGGTTCAACGCCGTCTTGCCGGTGGCCATGACGAGCACCCCGAGCAGGGTGAGGGCGATGCCGACCGGCAGTGCGTTGCCGGTGATCGCCTGGTTCACGGGGCCAAGCGTGGCACTCAGGTGGAACGACATCACCACGACCATCACCGCAAGGGCGAGCGTGGCGGCGACGGGGATCACCGGCTCCACCTCGCGACGCACGTTCATGCGACGGACGACCCGGTGCAGCACCCACGGCAGCACGATCGTCTTGACGGTGAGCGTAATGCCGGCAATCACCCAGAGGTCCGTGTTCCCGGTGGCCGTCGCCAGGACCGCAGCCGCGATGGCGATGAGGAGCGACTGGGCGGCCACGGCGTAGATGGCACGGTAGATCTGGCCGGCCGCGAGGATGAGGATCATCGTGAACAGCAGCAGCGCGCCGAGGTCGTCGATGATCGTGCGGACCGTTTCGGCGCTCACAGGATTCTCAGGGCGAGCGCGGTGAGGGCACACACGAAGCCGATGCCGAGGAACTGCGGCACCCGGAAGAGCCGGAGCTTGGCGTACGACGACTCCACGAGCGCGAGGTAGGACGCGAGCACCAGGATCTTCGCCGCGAACGCGCCGACACCGAGGAGGAGGCCCGCGGCGTCCGCCCCGTTCGCCGGTCCGATCGGGAAGAAGAGGGCCGACACGAGGCCGAGGGTCACGATCTGGCGCGTGTGCGACGCAAGCAGCATGCAGCCGAGGCCCGGCCCGGAGTGCTCGAGCAGCATGCCTTCGTGCAGCATGGTGAGCTCGAGGTGGGTGTCCGGGTTGTCTACGGGGATGCGGCCCGTCTCGGCCGGGAGCAGCACCAGCATGGCTGCAAAGCCGAGGAAGTCCGCCGCGTGCCAGGCGAGGACCCACGACGTCCCGCGCTGCGCCGCGAGGGCCCCGAGTTCCGTCGTCCCGGCGGCCACCGCGGTCGAAAACACGACCATCATCAAGACCGGCTCGACGAGCGGCGCGAGCGTCATCTCCCGCGAGGCCCCCATGCCGCCGAAAGCGCCGCCGGCGTCGAGCGCACCGACCGCCGTGAGGAAGCGGGCCAGCGCGAGGAGCCCGAGCAGCAGCAACGCGTCGCCCAACGGAAAGGACGGCGGTCCCGCCCGGACCACCGGAATGAGCGCGCCCGCGGCCACCGTGGCCGCCAGCACGAGCACCGGAATCAACCGGAAGAGACCCGAGGCCGTATCGGCCTGGACCGTGCCCTTGCGAAATAGCTTGGCGAGGTCGCGGTACGGCTGTAGGACCCCGGCCCCCTGCCTGCATTGGATCCGGGCCTTGATCTTCTGGATGATGCCGGTGACCAGCGGCCCGAGCAGCACGAGAAAGGTCATCTCGAAGAGCAGGAGCCCGAGCGATCGCTCGCCGGTCATCATTGGTCCACCCCGAACAGCAGCAGCGCCACGAAGAGGGCCGCCAGCACGAACCCGATGTACCCGTGGATGCGGCCGGTGCTGCGGGCGCGAATGGACTGCGAGAGCGACGAGATGCCCCGCTGGACGCGGTGGTAGATCTGCGTTTCCGCGAGGTCCACGACCTCGCCGGCGTAATGGATACGCCGCACGACGTACGGCGTCCCGGCGGTCTCCCGAATCACCTCGCGGCGGGGGCGGTAAAGCGTCGCGAAAACGAAACGGAGCGGCTTGGCAAACGCGGTCGCCGTGTAGTCGAACCGTGAAGTGGGGCTCATCCCGCACGCCCACGTTGGCGCGGCGCGCGGCGGGCCGCGCCGCGATCCGCGGCGCAGTACCCAGGCTATCGCCGTGAGCGCGATGAGGAGCGCGGTCACCATCGTCATTGAAATGGCGGTGGCGGCCGTCCCGGACGCCGTCAGTCCCGCCGACAGCACCATCGGTCCCCGAGCCGTCACCACGGCGCTCGCTCCGGGGCCGTGGAGCAGTCCGGCCGTCGGCGCGTCGAGCAGGCGCATCGCGTAGCCCGGCGCCACACCGAGGGCCACGCAAAGCGCGCCGAGCCATGCCATGCCGACGATCATCGATGGCGGTGCCTCCGTGGCATGCTCGGCGTGGGCCGTACGCGGGCGGCCAAGAAACGTGACGCCGAACGCCTTCGCGAAGCAGGCCGCGGCGAGGCCTCCCGTGAGTGCCAGCATCGCCGCGGAGAAGACAATGACGAGCCCGGCCGGGCCGTGGAAGCGGCCGGCGCCGCCCAGGAGAGCTTGAAAGGTGAGCCACTCGCTGACGAACCCGTTAAGTGGAGGGAGAGCCGAGATCGCGACGGCTCCGAGCAGGAACAGCCCCGCCGTCCATGGCATGCGCCGCGCGAGCCCGCCGAGCTCCTCCATGTTGCGGACGTGCGTGCGGGAGATGACGCTGCCGGCGCCGAGGAAGAGCAGGCCCTTGAATGCCGCGTGGTTGAGGGTGTGAAGGAGTGCGGCCGTAAGCGCCACGGTCGCGAGAACGCCGCCCACGCCCTCCCGGCGCCACAGGATCATCGCCAGCCCCACCCCGATCAGGATGATCCCGATGTTCTCCACGCTGTGGAACGCGAGCAGGCGCTTGATATCGTGTTGCTGGAGCGCGTAGAGCACTCCGAGCACGGCCGAGGTCGTGCCCACGACGAGCACTGTCCATCCCCAGGAGGAGGGGAGCGGCCCGGCCACCGGGGCAAGGATGTCGAAGGCGAAGCGCAGTAACCCGTAGATCGCGACCTTGAGCATCACGCCCGACATCAGCGCCGAGACGTGGCTCGGGGCCGCGGGGTGCGCGCGCGGGAGCCAGACGTGGAGCGGGACCACGCCCGCCTTGGTGCCGAAGCCCACGAGCGCCAGGAAGAACAACGTCGTTCTGGTCGTGCCGTCGAGGTCACCCGCCGCCGCGCGAAGGGCCGCAAAGTCGAACGCCCCGGCCCGCTCGGTCAGGACAAGGAATGCGACGAGCAGCAACGCCGTCCCTCCGTGGGCCATCACCATGTAGAGGAGCCCTGCCCGCGCGTTCTCGCCATCCCGGTCGTCGGAGACGACGAGAACGTAGCTGGCGAGCGTCATGCCTTCCCAGAAGAGAAGAAAGGTCATCGCGTCGCCGGCGCAGCAGAGGAACGCCATGCATCCCACGAACACGTTCAGCGCGAGCACCTGGGTCGCCTGCCGCGCTGGTCCCGCGTCGGGCGAGTATGTCCGCAGGTAGGCGGGACCGTAGACGGCCGCCGCGACGGCCACGAGGGAGATGACGAGCAGAAAGTACGCCGAGAGCCCGTCTACCGAGAGCGAAAGCCGGGCGAACGGGAAGAGGGCCGGCAGCGGCTGGGTCAGCGTGCGACCCGGGACGCCGAGGAGAACGCTGAGCGAAACGCCGAGGCCTACCACGGCCCCAGCAAGTGTGGCCAGGTGACCCACGCTGAGAGCGAGTCGCCCCGACCACCGCGCCAGCAGGGCCGAAAGCGCGCCTGCCCCGTAGCAGGCGGCCATCAGATTCAGGCCCGAGTCGACGTTCACGTCGCCCCCCCGCCGGGGAGTGTCCCGAGTTCAGTTGAAATTCGGGTGCTATCTCGAGTGTGAGATGCTTTATGCAGCTGCATCTCGTGAAGTTGTATCGATGTTTTCAATGTGTTCACTGGCGAGGGCTCGCGCCAGCAGTGGCAGATGCTGGGACTTGCGCGGCCTGATACCGCCTATTTGATGGCCGGAGCAATAGCTTACGCTCGGCGAGCAATTCCTCAGAGGAGGCGTAGATGACGAATGAGCACGCTATTGGAATGCGCGCGGACGAACGCGGGCACCTCACGAGCGACATTTCCCGCAATTACCTCTCTCCCGCGGTTCTGGAGCGGCTACGCCGCCGCATCGCGCTCGCCGATCCACATCGCAAGACGGCGCCGGTGCTCGCACCCTTCACGGGTGGCGTGATCGGGACGATTCCCGTCGGCGTTCCAGCCGACGTGGACGAGGCGATCCGCCGCGCGCGGCAGGCGCAACCCGGCTGGGCCGCGCGCCGCCCCTCGAGCCGAGGTGCCGTGCTCGTGCGCTTTCACGATTTGCTGCTCGACCGCCGCGAGGAGGCCCTCGACCTGATCCAGCTCGAGTCGGGGAAGGCACGGCGCCACGCACTCGAGGAGATCCTCGATACGGCGCTCGTGGCGCGCCACTACGGGTTCCGCGCCGCGAAGTACCTGCGCGTCCGCCGGCGTGCGGGCGCGCTCCCCGGCCTCACGATGACGCGAGAGTATCGGCAGCCGGTTGGCGTGGTCGGGATCATCTCGCCATGGAACTTCCCGCTGATCCTGGGCATCACCGACGCGCTCGCCGCGCTGGCGGCGGGGAACGCAGTGGTGCTGCGCCCGGACGAGCAGGGCTCACTCACTGCGCTCTGGGCCGTCGACCTGCTCTATGAAGCGGGACTTCCATCAGACGTCCTGCAGGTGGTGACCGGACCGGGACCCGAGCTCGGGCCGCCGCTGATCGAGGGCGCGGACTTCATCATGTTCACCGGAAGCACGCGCACGGGGCGAATCGTGGCGCGGCAAGCCGCCGAGCGGCTGCGCGGCTACTCGCTGGAGCTGGGCGGGAAGAACCCGATGCTGGTGCTCGAGGACGCCGACCTGGAGGCAGCGGTGGACGGCGCGGTGCGCGGCGCGTTCGTGGGCGCGGGGCAAGTGTGCGTATCGATCGAGCGGCTGTACGTGCACGACGCGCTGTTCGACCGCTTCGCCAAGCGACTCGTGGAGCGAGTGCGCGAGATGAAGCTCTCGCCGGCGTTCGACTACGACGCCGACATGGGCTCGCTGACGGTGCCGCGGCAACTCGACACGGTGGAGAGTCACGTGCGC
>JADGPP010000107.1 GCA_017882375.1 Solirubrobacteraceae bacterium
GAGGGTGGAGGCGATGAGTAGCCGGAACCACCGGATCGACGAGATCGCGGCGGGCGAGATACGCCCGCCGCTCCGCCCGCTCGACGGGCCGCTCTTGCGGCCCGAGCAGGTCGCCGCGCTCCTGTCAGTCAAGACGAGCTGGGTCTATGACGCGGTGCGCACGGGCAAGCTGCCGTGTATCCGCATTGGGCGGCACATTCGCTTTACGCGGGCGATGCTGGAGGAGTGGCTTGCCGTAGTCTCCACGCCGGATCGTGAGGCGGTTCGGCTTAGCCGATTTCGGCGCTGAGAGCCTTCGGGCCGCGAGTAGAATTGCTCAGGATCCACCATCTCTCACGACCAATCCTGTCCCCGGATGCCCAGCCGCTTTCTGAGCGAGAACGGCACCATGTGGTGCATTAGTGGCGGAAACGACGTATGGCCGGAGGGCTAACCGAGAAGATCCCGAGCTAAGGAGATACCTGGTGGGATACAAGGCGACGACAGGCCCAGGCGGCCTAGTGAACAATGTCAAAGTCCGGTGCAGCAAGTGCGGCGCGACCCTCTACGTCAACCCAAACGCCGCAAAAGCGAGCGGCGGATGGAGCTGCCCCCAATGCGGCAAGCGCCACTAGGACCTGATCTCGAATGGCTCGCGCTTCGAGCCTCCTCCACAGACGGCATAAGCCAATCAGTGGCCGTCATCGTCCGGCTGGCGCCTCGGGCGTCGTTAGCGGCCAGTCACGCCATGAGTGTGCCACCAAGCGTATAGTCGAGCTCGACCGGCCCGCTGCACGATGGAGTACATATCGTCGCGGCTATCCGACCATTCAACGACAGCACGCGTGTGATGCTGATAGCAAACCAACGTGCCGAGAGCTGTTCCGCGATGGCCGTTGGCGTACCAGCTCCCTACATACGCAGCTCCGCTCTCTTGACACCGCGGCACGAGGCGGGTGTTCGCGTGACGCGCTTTCGCAGCGCGTTGACTTGCGTAGAGTCGAAGCAACGCTCCGTTTCGAAACACAAAGAACAATCCAACGTAGCCGCGCCGTTGACACTGCAGCTCACCGCCTAGGCTGTCACGGAGAAGGCCACCGTTGCCCTCGATAGGCACGTGGTGACACTTCCCGATACCCGTCCGTACCGCGATGCTGCGGTCGAGTGCAAGCTGGGCGGACGCACTTGGAACTCCGTACGACGGCGATATCAGCAAACCCGCCGCAAGGCTGGCCGCTGCGACGATGACTGCCCCACCCTGCCGTACGAGGTGTGCGCCTCCGAGCGACATCACATACCGTCCGAACAAGGCGCCCACGTGGGCGATGGCAGGAGTCACCGGTAGATAGGCCCAAGTGTCGGGCGAGACGTACGAACCCGTACGAGCCACGCTCCAAGTGCTAACCACTGGAGCCGCAAGAACGATAAGCGGATGCCATCTTGGAGGGCCGCGAAAGCACGGCTCGTAGCCCCGCGAGACTTGAACCACGTCGTACAGCGCAGTGGCGAAAAGTGCGCTGACAGTACCCGCAAGAAGGCCCGGCCAGAAGAAGCCCCACGCGGCAGCGACTACGGCGCCGGCGCTCGCGCCGGCAGGTCTGAACGTCAGCCCCAAGCTAGCCGCAAAGAGGGCCAGGCAGAGCGCGGCCGACCAAGCGATGACGAGGACGCTGTCTCGCCGAAGAGCCTTCATCATCCGGGCTCGCGCCGATATCGCCGGGGAGGGGGGTTGAACCCTACCTCTGGCCGGCTTCACGCCCCCGCCCGTCATTGCTTTAGGAATGGTGGGGGGGCTCTGTCCGAGGCCGGGAGTGCCGGTCGATGATGTCGTCGCTAGCCGGGGTTCAGAGACGACTGCCGCCCGATGAGTCGATGCAGCCGAGCGCCGCGGCATGGGTTTGGTCATCGCGAGCCGAAGCTGGATCTGCCAACTACCAGCGGCTGGTCTGGCGCCAGGGGTGTCGGACAAGGACTCTTCCAAGACGGAATGAAGCGACGAGGGCACCGCGGTCTTGACCGAGTCGAGCTGGCGCTCAGATTGATTGCACGCGAACAGCCTCAATATCGCTAGGCCAAGCTTGTAAGAGTCGGCCGCACGGGTAGTGGGAGATTGGTTCCACTGCGGCGGCAGTTCCCAGCCCGGAGTCTCGAGCGGCTTCAGGACAGTCGACCCGCGGAAGGTCATCGAGTCACAATCGATGAACGTGACCGCGCAGATCTCCGCAATCTGCACGAGGACATTCGCTTGCGAGATATCGGAGGCGACAATTGAATGACGATGAAGGATCGCGAGAGCCGTCGCAAGTCTCTCGCCTATTGCCGCTCGGACCACTGGGTCACATTGCATTCCCAAGCGGCGCTCAAGGTACTCATCCCCCATGAGGACGTGTTCCAAGCTCATCAGCACTGTCTGCGTCCCGCCGCTTGGGAGCCGCATCGGCGCGGCGTATCGCGCGCGTTGATCGGGCATGACGATCCCCGCCAGTTTGCCGCGCTCCGCGACAACCAGTAGCGGCCACGCGGCGACGCGGTAAAGCTCCGTCTTAGACGTCGGCGCCAAGGACAATGCCCAGCTGACCCGTTGCGTAAATGCGTCCAGGGCGCCAGCGCCCAGAGGCTGGCGATACAGCTTTGCGACCAGAGGTCCAGACCATCCAACGGCTCGTCCCACAACTGGGTCGATCTCATAAATCGGGGCCTTCCCTCCCCCCTCGCGAGAGACCTGAGCGCCGAGGGAAAGCCGGTCAAGCTCGACGCGCATACGCCGAGCGACGTCGTCGATTGAGCACCGCGCGTGGGGCAGAGGCCGATTTGGCAGCGGCCCTTGCATCGATTCCGATGATCTGGCAAGATCGCATGCCGGGATCCTACTTCAGGGGGAACAATGCAAGAGACACGGGGCGACGTCCTGCCGATCTACTTTGTTGGGGACGAGTCGCTCTCAATGGAGGGGCCGCCTCTCGACCAGCTCAACGAGGCCTTGTCTGGTCTTCGCGACGCAGCCGCGACCTCGCCCGCCATGGGGGAGAAGGCACGATTCAGCATTGTGACGTTCGCAGGTGACGCTTTGTGCAGACTCGAACTGCGTCCTCTAACCGACGAGATGAGTCTTCCGAGCTTGACCCACCGCAGCGGCGGCACGAGCTACATGAGTGTCTTTCAGGATCTACGACACCGCATACCCGGCGACGTTGCCACGCTGAAGTCGGACGGTTACAAGGTGCGCCGGCCGCTTGTCTTCTTCCTATCGGATGGTCAGCCCACGGACAAGCCCGATGGCGCGTGGCGTCCGCCCCTTGAAGAGCTCAAGTCAGAGGCATTTCGCGAGCGTCCTCACATCTTGGCGTTCGGGATCGGGGAGGCGCGCGGCGAGACGATCAAGGAGGTCGCTTCAGCCCCGAACCTCGCGTGGATACAGGCAGACGGCATGTCGGCTGCGAGCGCCATCGCGGAGTTCGGCGCGAGTCTCATTCAGAGCATTAGCAAGTCGGCTGAAGCTTTGGCGCGAGGAAGCGATGAGATCCAGGTCCCCGAACCAGAAGGGTTCGTCTCACTGAAGGCTGAACCCATCTAGGCCCGCGGTGCTCGGACGGTCAAAGAAGCCACCGAGACGGCGCTCCCGTCCTTCGGGCAGCCCACCGGAGGGGGGTAGCAGTGATCCGCTGCGCGTGGCGGGCGCAGAGCCATCGCCGCCCGAACGGGACTTGGGCCACAGCTCCCCCGAGGATGAATGGCGGCCCTCCGTCGGCGCGAATGGTCCGCCAAACGAGATAGAACCGCTGCCGCATCCTCGGCTCGATGTCCTTGAGATAGGACGCGACCCCGTTCGTCGTGCGGAGCCAAAGCTCGACGGTACGACCTCGCCCTATCGACCAGACACGATTGTTGACGGTGGGACGGCCTTCGGGCTCACACTCCGAGCAGCGTCTGTTCGCGGCCGGACCAAGCGTTTTGAAGGCGAAGCACGCGAGGACGATTTTTGTCTATTGACAGACTCAATCAATGGGGTCGTTGTTGTTGCCGTCGCAGACGGTCTTGGTGCTGCGACACGATCGAGTCTCGGCTCGGCCCTCGCCGTACGCCATGCCGTAGCGGCAGTAGAGGATCAGCTGGCGGCTGGCAACGCCCTTTCCATCGACTGGTCCACGGTCTTCAACCGCGCCGCATCGGCGCTCGTCGTAGAGCACCGAGGCCAGCGCAATGGCGAGGAGGGCCGTCAGCGGCCGGACTACGACGAGACGCGTGCCGTTTCAAAGGACCTTGGCACGACGCTCACGGTTGTCATCGTTCGCCGCGAGTCTTCTGGTGTGACCTCTATATCCGCTGCTGCGATCGGCGATTCGCCCGTGTTCCGGCTCGCGAACGGAGAATACGAGCTGCTCGTAGGGCGGCGCGTCACCGATGAGGCGTTTTCTACCAGCGCCGTGGTTGCTCTCCCATATCTCCCGGTCCCCGAGACTGTGGAGTGTCAGCTGGAGCAAGATGAGATCCTCTTGATCTGCACGGATGGCTTCTCCGAGCCGCTAAGCGAAGGCAACAGCGATGTAGGCAGATTCTTTGCGCGAGAACTAGCGGACCCACCTCCTATTGCTTCTTGGGCATATCTCGTCGACTTCGAGAAGGCAACATACGACGACGACAGAACGCTGGTTGCAATCTGGCCGAAGAGAGCGCACGAGGACGCAGGAGAGACGAGCGAACTCGAGCCTACGACTACGGTCGTGTCAGTACCAGAAAAGGGCATAGCAATCCCACCGAGCCAGGGAGACTCAGATGACTAGCAAGCGCGGACTCTGTGTAGGTGGTGGAAAGTGCCGTGCCTGTGACGGGACCGGTAAGACGTCATCTCGGAGCGACAGCTGCCCAGTCTCTCGTGGTTAGCGACGGTGCGCTAGCTGCTTTGGTACGGGAAAGGACTCCTAGCCCGTGGGGCGAGTCGGCCGCCCGGGCGGGGCGGCATTTGAGCGGTCAACATAGTCAGGCTTCCCTCACAAGCGCTGGCCCGAACTGACTTACTAACCGCTAAGACTCAGCCCCGGCTCCCCGTTCGGCTAAGGCGGCGTGGCAACCGGCTACTGTAGATGCCGCTTTCGTACGGGACCCCTGTAACGGTAACGCTGGGGAACTTCACCACAAGTGACGCTTGCCATCCAGTAGGAACTCGGGGAGATGCCAGAAGGGTACGCGCGTAAAGGGTTGCTTTGTGGGCGACTACCTTGGCCTTGCATCGGTTGCAGCGCGCCAGCGTCCAAATGACCTGCACCCGCGTTCGAATCAGCCCGTCCTCGACTGCCGCTCGGACTATCCAGTGGCTTCTCCGGAATCTGCGTTGGCGAACGTGAAATAGCCTGGGTGAACTGCCCGAGCGTGCCCAGCTTAGACAGTTTGACGCTCGTGCGTATATCCACGCGGGATCGGAGGTCAAACACAGAACGTATTGACCAACTGGCAAGGCCGACAGATTCACTGCGCCGTCCGATCCGCCACCAAGGGTTCGATCGAGTGCTACGTGTCCGTTCCTACCGGCGACGCTAAGGTGGAGCACGAGGGGAATGCTGGCGTTGTGGGTGGCGGTCACCCCACCTGACCGATCGACGTTCAACACCAGTATTGGAATGACGCTCGGTGCGATCGTCGCTAGCGTCCCGGAAACGGCGGTCGTGACTCCCCCCGAATTGCTCGCGAGCGCCGCGCACTCGAGTTTGCGCCCTATGTCGCGCTGAGTCAGGGGGTAGGTCGTGGGCCCCACTTGGAGCACTTCGAGGCTGTTTGCATCAAGAAAGAGAAAGGACAGGCTTGTTTGGGTGGACCAAGGGGGAGACGAGCAGGTGGCCGTACCGCCCACGTTTGCGTCGCCCCCGAGCGACGCCGGTTGTTCAGCTCTGGGAGCCAATGTTGGTGCTTCGTCCCCGGACAGCCACGAGCTAATGCCAGGGCTTGATAGATCGACAAGACCATCGAGGTTGGCGGAGGAGCATGGTCGCGCTCCAAACTCGTCAAGGGCAGCGAGAACGGTGGGGTTGCTTTGCAGAACGAAGCCTCCTCCACTATCCCCGCCGCACGACTCGCCCACAGGCGAACGTGAGCAAATAATAGACGGATATCCGTGTGAACAGTAGTAGGATGGGAGCAAGCTGCCGTCCAGGGAGCGCTCACGGTAGTCTAGTATTTCGGGCGAGCCACTCAGCCCCCATCCATAGAGCGTGGCCCCCCCAAGCGTATGGCTGCTGGCTGCTACGAATGCGATCGGCCGTACGGCATCGCTAAATTCAAGTGGCTGTTCCAGAATTAGCTCGGCGACGTCGTCGCCAAGTTTCCCGGGTATATAGCCAGGGTAGATGCGAACAGCCGAAACTTCGCTCTGCTGTTCTTTTGTTCTGTCTCCGCTCGGCGTGGCGTCAACGATGCCGGCGCGGACTCGATAGGCGGAGGGTGCAAATTGAACGCTTGATCCCTCGGGGAATGTGCAGTGCGCTGCGGTGACGACGTGTGTTGCGTCGATGATCGATCCCGTGCAGATGAAGCTCGACGATCCGACGGCAGCGACGACGAGGACTGACCAAGGGGCTTCGGCGGTTGAAGTAAGGACATTGCCGCCGACGATCGCAGCAAAGCCCTTTGGTCGCGACCGGCACTTCCTTCTCAGGCTCCGCCGACGAGCCGGCCATTGGTTGCAGGCTCCGGGCGCAACGTCCTTTCGGGACCGCAGCTCATGACCGCCGCTCGACCACGCATAGCCGAGCGGCTTCGCAGCGCTCGCCAAAGCGGGCGACCAGAGAGCTAGCGTAGCGATAGCGACGAAAGCGATTGAGACAAACGGGGTGTGCCGCTTGGGTGACCGAGCTATATTCGCGAGTTGAACTGATTTGCCCATGGGATCGACAGATGCTACCTATTCGAACGGATCTGAGGCGGGAGTACTCCACACCGGCGGAGAGCTCTGACTGAGGACACTAAGAGCCGACGGGCCGGGCTGCCGTCCGGGTGCCGAGAGGCGTCGTGCCAGTGCGGAACGCCGCCTCGACCCACTCGACCTCTCGGGCGCTCGGCGCGTAGTCCGCATAGATCAGCGTTGTCTTGAAGTCTCGGTGGCCCATCATCTCCTGAAGCGCTCGCATCGGGACGCCTTGGGCGGCCATCCGAGTGCCGAACGTGTGCCGGAGGTCGTGGAAACGGACGGGTCGTACGTCTGCCCGCTTGAGGGCTGCCTTGAAGCGCTTGAGCAAACGCGACCTGTCGATCGGCTTGCCCGTGTGTGGATGCGCGAATACGAGGTCGTCGTCACCTCCGTGCCGCGTCGTCTGGTGCAGTAGATCGAGCTCCCCAGCCACGCGATCGGCGAGCGGTACGCTGCGCGAGGAGCGCTTGGACTTCGGCGTGCCGAATTCGCCGCGAACGAAGCTGCGACGGATGCGCACTCGTTTCGTCGGCCAATCGATGTCGCGCCAGCGCAGGGCGAGGAGCTCGCCTTGACGCATCCCGGTCATCGCGGCTGCCAGGTACATGCGCTTCTCGACGCGCCCAAGGTCGTCCTCGGGAACGCCGCGTAGCAGCGCCTCGATCTCCTCGTGCTCGAGAAAGCGGATGTCCGGGTCGCTCTCGGACGCGCGCGGCTTGTCGACGAGCGTGCACGGGTTGGCGGCGACTCAGCCCTCGCGACGGGCGTACTCAAAGACCGAGTGCAGGATCCCAAGCGCGTTGAGCGTCGTCTTCGGCGAGCGAGCGGTCTTGCGCATGGTGGGCAATGAACGCCTCGATCTCGCGACGACCGATCCGGTCGAGCGTGCGCGGTCCAAAGAACGGCACGAGCTGAACGCGCAGCGCCGACTCATAAGTCTCGATCGTCGCGCGCTTTCGGCCCTTGGCTTGCAGGCTCTCGATCAAGAGCGCCCCGACCTGCTCGATCGTGACGCGCTCACGACTGAGCGTCGCGTGATCGACGGCGCCGATCAACCGACGCAGCTCGGCCTCGGCCTGCGTGCGCGTCAGGCCTTCACGCGTCGACGCGATGCGCTTCGGACCGATGCGCCGCTTGACCTGCGACGTCCCGACTCGCCATTTGCCGTACCACGTCTCGCGACCGGCCGAGTCGCGTTTGACGAACAGCGAGCCCGTCCCGCGCGGTCGGCGCGCCGCCTTCGTGGCGGCCTGCGGAGTGCGATCCATGAGCAGATCCTACGCCACGAATCGGACGCTCAGGGTACCAATGGGGTACCAAAGTGCCAATATTCTATGCAAGCCAACCCGAAAGAACGCCCGTAAACATAGGCATCTTGAGGTAGCTTGACCGCGTATATTCTAATTGTGGTCCAGGCGGTCGCGGGTTCAAGTCCCGTCGGCCCGTTGGGTGATTAACCTCAGCCTTTAGGCTACGACCTCCCTCGCCGCCGTCTCGCCGGGCGCCGCTTCTTCGGCACTGCCAGATCGCCGACCAGCTCCTGCACCGGAACTCCGAGCGTCTGCGCGACGATCAGCAGCGTCGACAGCGAGGGCTCGCGCTTGCCGCTCTCAAGAAAGCCGATCTGGTTGCGGTGAAGCCCGGCCGCGTCGGCGAGCGCCTGCTGGGTGCCGAAGCGCTGCTCGCGAAGCCCGCGCAAGCGGTGAGCGAAGTCCTGCAGCAGCTTCGCGCGCTCGGCTTCGTAGGCGTCCATCGCCGGGGAGCCTACCGGCGACGTGTCCCGCGCTCGGGCGAGCGCGATCACGCCAGATCGCCCCGATCTCCTTGACACCGGCCGCACACTCCTGTATGCCTACCCTAACCCCCAACAAAGCTAGTGGCCCCGGCGACAGCTCTAACTGCCCCGGGGCCGTGGCACGGAAAGGAAGGACCTTCCCATGCACGCAGACCGTATCGAG
>JADGPP010000171.1 GCA_017882375.1 Solirubrobacteraceae bacterium
GTCCTCCGCGGCCCTCGGCTTCAGCGAGCTGCTTGCAAACGGCGACTACTACGGCTCGATCACGCTCCCGTCGCTGATCGTCGCGACCTACGGCGGCGGCACCGGGCTCGCCACACAGCGCGAGTGCCTGGAGTTGCTCGGCTGCTACGGGACGGGCAAGGTTCGCAAGCTGGCCGAGATCGTCGCGGCGACGGTGCTCTGTGGCGAGCTCTCACTCGGATCGGCGATCGTCGCGGAGGAGTGGGTGCTTGCGCACGATCACCTCGGCCGCAATCGGCCGTAGCTTCCGAGCGCGGCGGGCGGACCCTTACCGGCCGCCGACAGAGCCTGCGTGCGCCGGACTCTTGGGCAGCAGGCGCGGGGTGAGCTTCTCGGCGGGCTGAGGCCGGCCGAGGTGGAACCCCTGCCCCAGGGTGCAGCCCTGCGCGACGGCGAAGCGCCACTGCTCCTCTGTCTCGATGCCCTCGAGGATCGGCGTGGCTCCGAGCCCCCGGCTGATCCTGATCGCCCCCTCGACCAGGGCCATGGCCCCTGCGTTCGTGGGGATGCCTTCGGTGAGGGAGCGATCGATCTTGATGAAATCGGGATGGATTTCGAGCAAGCGACGGAGCGAGGAGTACCCCGAGCCGAAGTCATCGACAGCGGAGCGCAGTCCGCTTGCCCGCGCCTCACGGAACTGCAACTGCGTGTGGGCAGGGGACTCCACGGCGACCGTCTCGGTGAGCTCGACCACCAGGCGCTCGGGGTCGGCCCCCAGCGCGATGATCTTGTCGAGCACGCGTCGCATGATCGCCGGCCTGCGCATCTGGCGAGGGGACAGGTTGAAGGCGATCGTCACATCGAGGCCCAGCTCCCTCCAGCGGCGCGCCTGGCGGCTCACCTCCTCGATCACCCAGTCGCCGATCGGTTCGATCAGGCCGGACTGCTCGGCCAGGGGGATGAACGCGCCCGGCGCAATCAGGCCTCGCTGGGGGTCCTCCCAGCGGATCAGCGCCTCGACCATCACCGTGTGGTCGGCGAGGCTGAAGGTGCCGGCTCGCTTTGCCTGCAGAGCCGCAGCGAGCACGACGATCGGCTGATAGTGCAGTACGAACTCCCCACGCTCGAGCGCGGCGCGCAGCCGGCTTGTGAGGGCGAGCTCGCCACCGGGGTCGGTGCCCTCCGGTGAGTACAGCCGGCTCAGTCCGGGGGCCACCCGCTTGCCGTCGCTCATCGCCATGTCGGCGTGGCGCAGGAGTTCTTCGGCGCTCTCGGCGTCATCCGGGAAGACGCTGACCCCGATGCTGGCGTCGAGCCTGAAGTCCTGGTCGCCGATCACGAAAGGCTCGCGCATCACATCGTGGAGCTGGCGCATGACCGCTGAGACCGCGGGCGAGAGATCCAACCAGCCGGAGGTCGGCGCACGCTCACCGGAGCGCTCCAGATCGGCGAGCAGGACGAGGAATTCGTCCCCGCTGAGGCGTGCCACGAGGTCCTCGGCCCGCACGGCACGGCGCAGACGCCCAGCGACCTCGCGCAGAACCGCGTCGCCGGCGCCGTGTCCCAGGCTGTCGTTGACGACCTTGAAGCGGTCGAGGTCCACATAGAGGATCGCGAGTGCGCCATCGTGGCGCTGGGCGCGAGCCAGCGCCAGCGCCAGATGATGCTGGAACATCGCCCGGTTGGGGAGGTCGGTCAGTTCATCGTGGTAGGCGAGATAGGCGAAGCGCTCCTCTGAGCGCTTGCGTTCGCTGATATCCAGCATCTGGACGATGTATCGCAGCGGATCACCCTCGGCGTAGCGTGCCCGCGAGACGCTCAGGATCGCCCAGACCTCGTGGCCGTCGGCGTGGAGGTAGCGCTTCTCGGTGCGGTAGTTGTGTATCTCTCCGCTCAGCAGCCGGTGCATGTGGTCGAGATCGTGCTCGACGTCCTCGGGGTGGGTGAACGCGGAGAAGGCCATACCCACCAATTCGTGCTCGGTGTAGCCGAGCATCTCGCACAGGGCGTGGTTGGCATCGATGATCCCGCCTTCGACGTCCTCCAGAGCCATGCCCACCGTTGCGTTCTCGAAGGTGTCTCGAAAGCGCGACTCGCTCTCGCCCAGCTCGGTCAGCGCGATCTCACGAGCAGCGACCTTGCGGTCGAGCTCGCGCGCGAGCACCCACGCGAGTGTCGCAACCGTGGCGACCATCAACAGGATCATCAGCAGGAGCGCCACCTGCGAGCCGTAGAACCCGGCAGTCTCTCCCACCCGGCTGAGCAGGCCGAGCAGAGACGGGATGATGACTGCCAAGGGCAGCAGCCTGCGCGCCAGCGCCCCGCCGGGACCGCTGGAGGCCAACAGCCTCATCGAGCCTCGGACCGGGCCGGCCACCAGCAGGCCGGTGCCGAGAATGACGCAGGCCAGCGCCGCGGGCGCCGACGTCCGCGTCGCCGTTCCAACACCTGACAGCGACGATGCGCCAGTCAGATCGCTGATCAGAGCGACGAGCCCTATGGCAAGGATTGCGACGGCCAGCGGATTGGTTGGCCACACCCGCCCGAGCTGGACACGGGAGAGCAGCGCCGCACAGCCAAAGAGCGTCAGCGCGATCGCCGTGTTCGGCGCCATGCGGCCCGGATGGAGCACCGCCGGTGCGTCGTGGAACAGCGCCTGGTCGATACCGAGATCGACTCCGAACACGTACTCGCACACATGCGCTGCGCCGTCGAGGAGGACGAGCAGGCCGGCCACCGTCGCCACGTGTCGCGCCCACCGACGCGGGCTTACTAACCCGTGGCAGTAAATAGAGGTCCTGCGGCGTAGGTGACGTGGCGCTCATGGAAGTAGCGGGCGACGAGTCTGGGTTGACGTTGGCGGCTGCG
>JADGPP010000108.1 GCA_017882375.1 Solirubrobacteraceae bacterium
GCGAAGCCGCCGATCAGGAGCAGCGTGGCCGCGGCGCCGATTCCGAACCCAGCGACACCAAGGCCATCGAACCACACGGCCCAAGCAAGTACGCCACCGAATATGGTCGAGGTCAGCGACACCACGACGAGCGCACGACGAGTATCGCGCGGTGGGAATGGGCGTGGCGTCATCGCGATGATCCTCCTCTCGCCCATTGTCCATGGGCTGAAGGACTCTCACACGAGGCGGACCGAACTCAGGGGGTCGGGCCAGTGCGGATCGGCGGTTCCGCGAACATCGCGCGACCCTACAGGCGTCCCATCCGCCGTCGAATGGTCCCATTGGGACGGGTAGGACCGTGATGGCCCCGTGCGCGCGTTGAGCAGGTCGCTGTCATTGCCGCAGCCGAGCAGGAATCGACCCGCGGCCGCGGGGGAGCCGTAGTTGCGGCCTTCTTCGTCGACCAGCGCGCACCCAGCCCCACAAAGGATTGGCCGGCCGCGCTCAGAGCTTGGCGGCGTACACAGCCGAGGTTTCGACGGTGGACACCTTTTCGCCGCCGACCTTTCGTGCGGCGACCCAGAAGACCGTGGTGGCGGTGTGCGTGGAATATCCAACAACCGTGGTGGGCAGAGGCGGCGCCCCGGTGTTCAGCACCAGGCGGGGAAGCTCCCAGCTTCGACGCCTGCCGTTGGAGAGCCGGTAGGCCGTGAGGGTGCCGTGAGCGAAGCCTTCTTCCACATCGAAGCCGATCGCGTTTTGGCCGGTATCCCATGTCAGCAGCCCGCCACGCACGTCGAAGTTACCCGGCACGCCACGGCCGTGCAGGAGGATCGGCCGCCCGTGGCAGCGGTCGATCCGCACGTCGCCGCCTCGTCCCGTCGCACTAGAATGATTTGTCGGGGCCGGCTCCCGCCGAAACCGAATGGGTTTCGCTGGCCGTTCGGCTCGACCGGACCCTTAGACCAAACTCCTTAGCCTGGGCCTGTTCCTTAGTGGGCTCGTCGGTGCGTGACTACCGCCGATAGTGTCGCCACAAAGCGCGCGTGACGACGGGAATGCGGCGGTGCAATGGTGGCTCCGACGGGGGGACCGGCGGCTCGAATACCGGGGCCTGCGCGAGTTTCGACGGATCCCGCGTGTCGATCCATGCCTCTAGCTGCTCGATCGTATGCCGCTCGCGGATACGTGCTGCCGGTGACGCGCTAGGAATCGGGACAAATCTCGTGAGCGCCTCTGCGGCAGCGTCGAACTGCCCGATCACGGCGAGAAGCGCCGCCTGCTTAAGCCGGTCGAGTCGAACGCCGGTGAGCAGCGCGTCGACGCTCAAAAGACGTCGTCCCAGCGCGGCCGTCGCAGGGGGGATCAACGCAGCGAGTTCGGCGATTATCGGTTCAGCGTCGTCTGATTCATCGATCGTTTGTACAGCCGCTCGTGGAGCGCCGAGGAGCTGCGCCGCGTCGGCGCGAACCAGAGCACCCGCGAAGTACGTCCCGAGCACAGGCCACAGCCGGCGGAGTGGCTCGTACGCGATACCAGCGGTCAGCGAGAAGAGATCGACGGGGAAGCTCCCGCCGGCCCCCCTCGCTACGGCCTGAAGTTCCGCGACAGCCGCAAATTCGCGATCGAGAGGCTTTGACAGCGCCACCAGAGCGCCTGGTGGAACTACGCCGGCGTCCAGCAGCTTCCAGCCCTCTGGCGCAAGATGCCGCAAGAGTCCGTCGCTGAACACGACTCGGGCAGGCCCAGCCCGCTCAGCTCGCAAAGCACGAGCGCGCCCGACGGGCTGATTCGGCAAGTCACGGCCGCGGGTCATGGGCTTACGCGAAGCGCGACGAGGGGATAGTTGGCGATGTCGACGCGGCGCAACAGCATCAGGGCTCCTCCCCCGGCGATTGGACCGGCTCCTACGATGAAGTTCTTGTACTTGGCTTCGCCGTAGGTTGAGTCCCCTAGCTGCACCGTTGCGTGGGCGATCGCTCCGCCTCCGCGTAGGGGCAATACGCTGATAGTGACCGCACCGCTCGGCGCCTGCGAGAGCACTATCCCGGCGATGCTTGCGCTGATTCCGACGGTGCCGTCGCCCTCATATGGAGGGCTGCTGCCTTCTCCACGTCCGGTCGTAAGGACGGGGCGAGTGTGCAGGCCGCTCTGATCATCGCGGCACTCGAAGCCGACGTGCACCGTCTCGCACGTTACCCCGTCGGTGAGGGTGAATTCCTCAAGCTGGCCCCCACGCTCATACCAGCGTGGCGCTCCGGTGCGCGCATCGAGCGCCACTAGTAGTTCTTTGCCCAGATAAGGTCCGAGGCTCGTCGGCCACGATCGGGCGTTTGGCAGGCTCCGTGCGTCGCGTTCTTCGCCCGCCTCGCCGGAGAGCAAAACGAGCTCGCCTTGCGTGGCCGCGCCCACGACCGAAAGGTCGGCCAGAGGGGCCCTCCACCGCCAAAGCGGCGCGCCTGAGCGGGGCGCGAGACGCTCGATGAGCACCTCACCGTGACCTTCGGATTCGCACTGATAAGAGACGACCAGCAGCCTGGCTGAGCCGGCCAGTCCCTCGCTGTACCTGTATTCCGGTTCGCGGCTCTGAGGGCACGACCGCGGGCTAGTGCTTCGCCACGCGAGGGCTCCCGTGCGCGCGTCTCGCGCGGTCAAGTCGCCCGAGGAGTCGCCAGTGACAACCAACCCGGCGGCATAGGTGACCGGCTTGCCCGCCACCAGAGAGGTGACGCCTCCAGGAGCCTGGGCACTCCAAAGCTGGCGGCCGCTGCGGGCGTCAAAGACGACATCGCGCGTCACCACGAGCGACCCGGCCGGGTCATCGAGTGCGTGCCCGACTTCCACAACGACCACGCCACCGGCCGCGAACAGGCCCGCGACGTAGGGCTCTGCCGCGGGCAAGCTGACGGTCCACCGCTGCTGCCCGGTCGACTCAGAAATCGCCTCGAGCACGGCTGGTCGGCCAGCGGCGAGCCCCACGACCAGGTCCCCCGTCACCACCGCTTTGGTCAGCGGCGCCTGCCAAAGCGCCGTGATCCTCGCCCCGGTTGACGTCACCTGCGGCAACCCAACCGTGGTGCCGGCTGCTACGGGCCTCACCCGTGTCGGGGCTTTCGCTGGACGCACGGGCGCCGAGCGAGTACTCGGCCTCGATGTCGGGGGCTTCCGAGGATCACTCCCTCCACAGCCTGCGACCACCACAGCCAACGAAAGGCAGCCAGCGAGAGCGAGCTTCCTCATTACCGTCCGGGTTTCTCAGCTACGCAATGCACTCGTCCAGCAACACTACGCTCGAACGTAGCTCCCCATCACAGTGGGGGCCTAGCCGACACGCCTCAAGACCTTCCGAACAGCTGGGTAGAGGGATAGGCGGCACCGCGATCTACTGCGAGTGCCGACGTGCCGTCAACCGGCGCGCGCAGGATTTGCGAGGCGCGGTTGGTCTGCGCGGCGGGTTTGATCGGCGGCGTCTGAATCGCCGGGCCTACGGTGTCAGCAGGGCGACGAAAGGTGCCGGGGCCGGTGTGCCGATTGTCGCCGGGAAGCTGTTGCGGTGGGTCGTTGAATAGCCATGCTCTGATTGTTCCACCGGCCCTGCCTCACGTACGATCCCTCGACAACGAGCCTGAGGAGGCGAAATGGAACGGATCAGGAGACATCTCAGCTACGCCAACGTAGCTGCGACGTTGGCGCTAGTGCTGGCGATGAGTGGTGGTGCGATAGCGGCTACCGGCGGCTTTACGTCCGGCGCCACGCTGCGCGCGTGCGCTAACGAAGAAGGTGCGATTAGGCTGCTGAAACCGGGCAAGACGTGCAGGAAGGGCCAGAAAACGGTCGCCTGGAACATGACCGGGCCTGCGGGCGCTACCGGAGCACCAGGCACGGCGGGCGCTCCTGGAACTGCCGGTGCTCCTGGCGCAGGTGGCGCGCCCGGTGCCAAAGGTGAAACGGGAGAAGGATCGCCAACGCTATGGGCGAAGGTCAACGAAGCTGGGAATCTAGTTGCTGGCCACGGTGTGGAACGCGCGCTGAAAGAAGGCGTCGGCGATTACCGTTTGACGTTCAACCGAGATGTCAGTAATTGTGGCGCTGTCGCGACACAGAACGAAGGCAGCGGCGAAAACCATGTGGCACTCGTGGACACGGAAACAAATGACAAAGCCACAGTACTAATAGGTAAGGCGACCAATGGCGAAGGCAAGTCGGGCGCTTTTACTATCGTTGTCTACTGCTGAGGCATGGCACCCCAGCGATCTTCGGGTCGCTGGGGTGAAGTGGTACGGCGAGCCCAAATTGGCCTCCAGGTGTGTCGTGACCTCCCCGAGAGACAATGCGTTTCAGTGAAAAGATGGGGTTTCTCAATTCCGCACCGATCAAGTCCGGTACTCGGAACCTCAGGACCGCCATCCATTCACTCTTTCACTCGTTCACCATCGGGCTTGGATGGTGAAGTTGCTAGTGGGAGAGCGTGCCACCTTGGTCGCTAGTGGTCCTGGGGTGGCGTGCGCTCAGCAGCGCGAGCAGGCCAAACGCGATGATCCGCAGCACCACGCCGACGATTGCCGCCGCCACCGCTGCCATCGCAGCGGCCACCATAAACGCGAGCACCATCGCAGCCGCGATGACGGCGAAGCCCAGCAGCGCCAGCAGGACAAGGACCGTCAGCACGTCAGCGCCACCTTGCGCACAGTCGAAGCGTGCCAGCGTGAACCGCCGCGCGCAGTCGGCACGCCGTCAACAGTCAACCGATCAGCGATCAACTGCAACGTCACGCCTTTGCCGTGTTCACCGGCGATGCGTGCGCGTATCGCGTCGGGCAGCACGCGCGGTCTGCCGAGCACGACGCCCTGCGCCCGCTTCTCGGCCAGTGCTGCGCGAGTGCGTTCACCGATCAACCGGCGCTCATGCTGCGCGAACGCTGCGAGCATCGTCGCCATAAGCTCACCGGCTGGCGTGGTCGGATCAGCGGGCGCGTCGAGCGCGAGCAGGTGCCAGCCCTGGCGCTTGCGCGTCCTGCATGATCGACGCGAAGTCCAGCAGCGAACGCGACAGGCGATCCATCTTCGCCACGATCAGCGTTGATGCTTCGCCACTGGCGAGCATGGCGCGGGCGCGTTCAAGGCCCGGACGCTTGGCTGACTTGGGTTTCCGGGGCCGCTTCGAGACGCGACCGGAATCGGATCTCGACCATAGCCACCCGTTATCGTGTAGATCAAGGGATCGAAGCATTCTCCACTTGACGACGGGCTAGAGCCCGGAGTCGTCAGTAGCGGTGTGGGGTGTGGTCATGCGGCTCCGGAGGCGACCGTACGAGGTCAGCGACACAGAGGGCGAGGCGGAGAGCGTGGAGGACCGGCGAGGAAGCTCGACAGCAGGGACAGTACCCCGTGAAGTGTCTCGCGCGAGCGGCGTCCACGTCGCGTCGGTGAGCCTTCTTCGTCAGATTCTGGGAGCGTGCTTGGTGGCGCTCTTCATCGGTCTTGGCCTCACCAGCGCACGTGCGTGGGCGGCCACCAGTTACGTGGACGGGATCTCAGACCAAAGCCTTCCGGCGTGGGACGGCTCATTCTCTGGGAGTCCCTTCGCCAACTTCTTTCGGGGTTCGTGGGCTGGCAGCCCTCCTGTCCGGATCACTCTTGCCCGCTACGTCGTCCAGTGGAACGCGCTGACTGGAGCCAGTAAAGGACCGAACGCTGCTGGGGACTACCGCGAAAAATTCGAAGCGTGGCTGGAAGATGTTCGGAGTATCGGTCTTACTCCTCTGGTCGCGTTGACCAGCTACAACGGCATCTATCCCAAGGCGGCCCACGAATATCAGGCGAGATTGGAAGAACTCCTCAACAAGGCTACCGCCATGGGTCATCCAATCGGGTATGTCGAGGCTTGGAATGAGCCAAACAACCAAGGGCATGAGAGCGCCGTCAAAGCTGCTGAACTGGCAAACGCGGCCAATGCAATCTGCGAAATGGTCCACACCTGTCGCGTGATCGTAGGGGATTTCGAAGATACGTCAACCGTTGCCAGCTATGAGAAGGCGTATGAGAGCGCGCTTACCTTCTCCGCCGACACCTGGGGCGTTCACCCCTACGTTTCGGTCAAAGCGCACAACGACGCCAATCTCCTCAGCTTCAAGGCTAACCTACCCAAGCATGGTGTCGGCGACCAGATTTGGTTCACGGAGGTCGGTGCGTTCTACTGTAAACACGGTGAGGTGCGTGGCGAAGGCCAGCAGGCACGCGATGCCGCGTATCTCGTCAAGACACTGATCCCCGATCCTTCAGTCGCGCCCGCGCATGTCTTCTACTACGGCTTCTTGGCCGGGAACCACCTGCAGGCCCCATGTGCGGGCGGCGGTGGAGACGACAGTGAGCTTTACGCGCGTACGGACGAACCTCGCGCCGCCGCCAGCGTCATCTTCGGAACGACGATTGCTCGCCAGTCGCTGGCCTTTGGGCCAAACCCAGGCGGCGATCTGATCGCGTTCGCCTAGCCTCTACTCCACCTACCTCGGCGGCCGCCTGAACGACACCGGGTACGCGATCGCACTCGACTCCACAGGCCACGCGTACGCGACCGGCGATGCGCAGTCGACCAACTTCCCCACGACGGCCGGAGCCTTCCAGACCTCGCCACCGGGCGGGGGCGATGCGTTCCTCACGAAGCTGAACGCAAGCGGCTCCGCGCCCGTGTACTCGACCTACCTCGGCGGGCGCGACGGCGACTACGGGATCGCAGTTGCGCTCGACTCCTCCGGCTTCGCCTACGTCGCAGGCAGGAGCGACCTCACCTTCGGCGACTTCCCAACCACGCCCGGCGCCTACCAGCGCGGCAACGCCGGCTTGCGGGACGTGTTCGTGGCCAAGATCAACCCGGTCGCCGAACCGCGGCAGACGGTCGAACCGCCGCCGGTGAAAACCCAAGGGAACCCACCTCCGCCGCCGGAAAAGGACACGACCGCGCCGGTCATCAGCGGGCTGAAGATCTCGCCGCAGACGTTCCGCGCCGGATCGCGCCTGGCGCAGATCGCGCGCCGCAAGCGTCCGCCGGTCGGGACGACCGTGTCCTTCCGGCTGAGCGAGCGCGCGAGCCTCACGTTCAGCTTCGTCCAGTACGCAAACGGGCGTAAGAAGGGCGCCAGGTGCGTGCTCAACCGGCGCACGGAGCGGCACTGCCGGATCACGCTCATCCGCGGCACCTTTGTCGTGAGCGGCAAGGCCGGGGGCAACAAGCTGGAGTTCCAGGGCCGAATCTCGCGGCGCAAGCGTCTCGCGCCAGGGAGCTACACGCTGCAGCTGAGCGCCAGGGATGCCGCTGGCAACGTCTCGGCGACGCGACAGGCGACGTTCAGGCTGATGCGCTGAGACCCCTGCGACATCCGTCGCCCAATATCCCGGTCACTGCGCGCCCGGCGGCGTCGAGGGCCGCGCGTGGTGGCGGCTAAGTGCTCATTTTCGTAAATAAGGCTACGTATTAGCGTCTGACGTCGGCCGTGGCGTGTGTGGCATCCTGTTCTCTGATGAAGGGGTGCTGATGCCGAGGGATAGCCCATATCGGATTGAGCTGACCGACGAGGAACGCGCTGTGCTGGAGTCGCTAGCGCGTTCGTATACGTTGCCGTACTGGCAGGTGACGAGGGCTCAGATGGTGCTGATGGCCGCCAATGGGCTGCGCAACGACCAGATCGCCGCCCGGTTGCGCTGCGGTCGCGATGTCGTCTCGCAGTGGCGAAAGCGGTTCTTCGAGCAGCGTATGGCTGGCCTGGAGGATCGGCCCAGGCGCGGCAGACCGCCGGTCTTTCCCCCCTCGGGTTCGCGCTGAGGTGATCCGACTGGCGTGCGAGCGGCCCGCTGAGAGCGAGGTCCCGCTGGCTCGGTGGTCATCCTGCGAGCTCGCGCGCGAGGCCGTCACTCGTGGGATCTGTGAGCAGATCTCCGGCGTGACGGTCTGGCGCTGGCTATCAGAGGATGCGATCAAGCCGTGGCAGCACCGCTCGTGGATCTTCCCGCGCGACCCTGACTTCACCGCCAAGGCCGGCCGCATCCTCGATCTGTACGGCGGCCGCTGGGAAGGCGAACTGCTGCACCCCGGCGACTACGTCGTCTGCTGTGACGAGAAGCCCTCGATCCAAGCCAGAGCGCGCAAGCACCGGACGCTGCCGGCTGCGTCCCACGTCAGGCGCGGGCAGCGCGTCGAGCACGAGTACGAACGAGGTGGCGCTCTGTGTTACTTGGCTGCCGGGGACGCCAAGCGCGCCAGGCTGTTCGACCGCTGCGCCCCCAAGGACGGGATCGTCCCGTTCGACGCGCTCGTCGCGCAATTCATGAGCGTCGAGCCCTACAGCAAGGCCCAGCGCGTGTTCGTGATCGTCGACAACGGCTCAGCGCACCGCGGCCAGGCGTCGATCAAACGCCTCCAAAGCAGATACAAGAACCTGATCCTCGTCCACACCCCGGTGCACGCGAGCTGGCTCAACCAGGCCGAGATCTACTTCTCGATCGTCCAGCGCAAGGTGCTCACCCCCAACGACTTCCCAGACCTCGACACCCTCGAACAGCAGCTACTGACCTTCGGCCGCCGCTACGAGCAGATCGCCGCCCCCTTCCAATGGAAGTTCACCCGCCAAGACCTCGACCGCGTCACCCAACGACTCGACCAGCCCACCATCCAAGCCGCCTAACCACGAATACGTCGGCGAACTTCCGAGCCAGAGCACTAAGAAACTATCCGGAAACTCGCTTGCCCCATTCGAGGTGGTGGAGTCGGCGTGACCACAGCAGAGCGCAGGCGAGCTGAATGAGGCCGAGGTAGT
>JADGPP010000109.1 GCA_017882375.1 Solirubrobacteraceae bacterium
GCTCGCTGTTCGTCTACCTCGCCGAGGCGATCAGCACCCATGCCCGTGGGGACCCCGTTCCCTTGCTCACCTGACCGGGCCAAGGGACTGAACGCTTACAGAAAGCCCTCCATTTGGAGGGCTTTCCTCATAGCGGGGGCGGGATTCGAACCCGCGACCTTCGGGTTATGAGCCCGACGAGCTACCAGACTGCTCCACCCCGCGTCGCTACTCATGTTCTAGCAAAAATCGCGCCTCGCACAAGCGCTGCGGACGCGCGCCCGCGCGCAGCTCAGAACGCGACGGGCCGGCCGTCGCGGAAGAACCCGCCGGTCGGCCCGTCGTCGGAGAGCGTCGCCAACCAGACGATGCCCGACGCGCCATCCTCGACAGACTTGCTCGCGCCCATCGGCCCGCCCATGTCGGTCTTGACAAAGCCCGGGCACGCCGAGTTGACGAGGAAGCCGTCGTCCTTCAGCTCGGTCGCGAGGATGCGCGTGACGGCGTTGAGCGCCGCCTTGGACACGCGGTAACCAGGAGACCATCCGCCCATCTCGGCTACGCCGCCCATGCCGCTGGAGACGTTGACGATCCGCGGATGCGCGCTGTTGCGCAGCAGATCGAGCAGCGCGATCGTCAGCCGGTAGGCGCCGTAGAAGTTCGTCTGCAGCGTCTGCTCGATCGCGTCGAAGTCGGGGGCCGTTCCCGAGATGCCGAAGTCCAGGCCGACACCGGCGTTGTTGACGAGCACGTCCAGCCTGCCCGGATCGGCGCGCACCGAAGCGGCCGCCGCGTCGACGCTCTGCGCATCGGACACGTCGAGCGCCAGCGCTCGCACGGTCGCCCCCGTGTCGCCGGCGATCTGCTCTGCGGCGGCGCTCGCCTGATCGGAGTCGCGCGCCGTGAGGAGCACCCGATAGCCGCGCTCGGCGAGCTGGCGCGCCACCTCGCGTCCGATCCCCCGGTTCGCTCCCGTAACCAATGCCGTCCCGCCGCCCTGCTCGCTCATCGCCATGCCTTTCGCTCGTTCTCAAACACAGGCAATAGCATCCGGCGCGTGCGCGTCGCCGTGGTGGACATCGGAACGAACTCCACCCGGCTGCTGATCGCCGACGTCGACCGTGACAGCGCGACCCTCCAGGAGCTCGTGCGTCGCTCGCACGTGACGCGGCTGGGCGAAGGCGTCGACTCCTCGGGCTCGCTCTCCCCTGCGGCGATCGACCGCGTGCTGGCCACGCTGAAGGAGTACCGCCGGGAAATGGACGACCACGATTGCCAGGTCAATCTCGCCGTGCTCACCTCAGCCGTGCGCGACGCCGACAACGGCGACGAGTTCGCAGCGCGCGTGCGCGAGGACTACCGGCTCGATGCGCGAGTGCTGCGCGGCGAGGAAGAGGCCCAGCTGACGTTCCTCGGCGCGATGTCCGGGCGCGCCGGCGAAGGTGTGAGCGGCGAGCCGCGTGCGGACGATGGCAAGCCGACGGTCGTCATCGACGTCGGCGGCGGCTCTACCGAGTTCGTCGTCGGCAGCGGTCACCAGGCCGGCTTTCACGTGTCGCTGCAGGCCGGCGTCGTGCGCATGAGCGAGCGCCACATCCATTCCGACCCGCCCGCACCGCACGAGCTTCAGGACCTCGCGGCGGATGTGCGCCAGACCTTCCGCGACGGGCTGCCGGCGCGCGAGCGCGAGCAGGTCACGCGCGGAATCGCCGTCGCCGGCACTGCCACCTCGGCGGCATCGATCGACCAGGAGCTCGACCCCTACGACCCCGAACGCGTAGACGGCTACGACCTGCAGCTCGGCACGATCGAACTGCTGCTCGCGCGCCTGGCCGACATGAGCGAAGAGCGGCGCCGCGCCGTCGTCGGCCTGCACCCCGACCGCGCGCCGACGATCGTCGCCGGGATGATCGTGCTCGGCGAAGCGCTGCGCGCGTTCGGGCTCGAGCACGTCGAAGTGTCAGAGCACGACATCCTGCACGGCGGCGCCTTGCGGCTCGCCGGCGTCGGCTGACGCGAGCCTCGCGGCCTCCGGGCGAGGCGCGTGCGGCCTAAGCGAGGCGCGTGCGGCCTACGTGAGGCGCGCGCGGCCTAAGCGAGGTTGGACTTGCGCGGGTACACGACCGTCGGATCCGTGAGCACGTTCACCAGCGCCGGCTTGCCCGAGGAGAACGCGCGCTCCAGCGCCGGCTTGAGCTCCTGCGGGGTGCTCACCAGCTCGCCATAGCCGCCGAGCGCCTCGACGACCTGGTCGTAGCGGGTTTCCGGGCGCAGCTCCGCTGCCACCGAGTATCCGTAGAGGAACTCCATCGGGTGCTTCTCCAGCGCCCAGATGCCGTTGTTGCCCATCACCGCGACGATGTTCACGCCGTGACGAGCGAGCGTGTCGAACTCCATTCCCGAGAAGCCAAACGCGCCGTCGCCGAGCATCAGCACTACCTGGCGCTCGGGATGTGCGAGCTTCGCCGCCAGCGCGTATCCCGGTCCCGTGCCAAGACAGCCGAACGGCCCGGGATCCAGCCAGCATCCGGGCTGGTAGCTGTCGATCACGCGCCCGGCATAGGACACGAAGTCGCCGCCGTCGCCGATCACGATCGCGTCGCGGTCGAGAACTTCGCCGAGCTCCGCGTAAAGGCGCATCGGATGAAGCGGCGCGCGGTCGTCCTCGCGCTCCGCGCGCTCTGCATCGCGCCGCTCGGTCTCGGTCGCGCGCAGCTCGGCGACCCACGCCTCGCTGGCCAGAGCCTTCGCTCCAGCCGCCGCGCGCAGGTCCTCGAGCGTCGACGGCAGCGACCCGTAGCACTCGGCCGCCACCGCGCGCGGGTGTGTCCTCTCCGGTTCGGCCACATCGACGACGACGATCTCCGTCTCCTCGCCGAAGGACGCGCCGAAGGCCAGGCGAAAGTCCATCGGCACCCCGATCACCAGCGCCACGTCGGCGCCCTTGAGCCCCTGCGAGCGAGCGCGCGAGAAGAACAGCTCGTGGTCGGCCGGGACGCACCCGCGCGCGAGCCCGTTGAGGAAGACCGGGATGCGCAGCGTCTCCGCTAGCGCGAGCAGCTCCTGCTCGCCGCGACCCCAATAGAGGTCCGTGCCGGCCATGATCACCGGCCGCTCGGCCTCGGCCAGCAGCTCGCCGGCCTTCTCGATCGCCGCCGACGACGCACGCGCGACGACCCCGTCGTTTGTCGGATCGTCGCTTTCGAGCGCCAGCTCCGCGCCCTCCATGAACACGTAGTCCAGCGGAAAGTCCAGGAATGCGGGGCCGCTGTGCGGTGCGAGCGCCGCCTGGAACGCCAGATCCATCAGCCCGCAGATCTCCTCCGTGCCGCCGGCCGTCGCCGCGAGCTTGGTCAGCGGACGCACGAACGGGACGTGGTCGATCTCCTGCAGCGACCCCTGACCCCAGCGCAGCGCCGGCGCGCGGCCGCCAAGCACGACCATCGGCGAGTGGTTGGCCTGTGCCGAGGCCATCGCGCTCATCCCGTTCGTCACGCCCGGCCCGGCCGTCAGCGCGCACACGCCCGCCTCTCGCGTGACCTTCGCCCAACCCTCGGCGGCGAACGCGGCGGTCGACTCGTGGCGGACGTCGACTATGTCGATGCCCTCCTCGCGACAACCGTCGTAGATCGAGAACAGATGGCCGCCCGACAGCGTGAACAGCTTGCGCACGCCGTGCGCCTTCAGACGGCGTGCGATCAGCCGTCCGCCGTGGTAGGTCTCGATCTCCTGCGTGCTCTCGCTGGCCACGGCGCGACTCTATCCGCTCGACGTTTCGTCCAGATGCCCGGGGTGGGAGTCGAACCCACAGTCGCCGTCTAGGCCATCGATTTTAAATCGAGTGCGTCTACCGTTCCGCCACCCGGGCCGGTGGTCTTTTCGTCCAGTCTATGGGAGCCGCAAGCCGTGTCAGGAGGCCGCAACTCGGGCGTTGTTAGCGTGTATTTAGGTCTGGATGAGGTAATTGAGTCCCTGTGGAGGCTTCGGCACTAACACATTCCAGCGCAGCGCCCGCCCTGCGCGGGTCGACGCCGCTGCTGCGCCTGCAGTCCGACGAGCGGCTGATCGCGCTCACGCGCCGCGGCCAGCACGCGGCCTTTGAGGCCCTCTGCTCGCGCTACCAGTCGCGCCTGCTGTCCTTCTGCCGGCACATGCTCGGCTCGCGCGAGGACGCCGAGGATGTCCTGCAGGAGGTGTTCGCGGCAGCCTTCAACGCGGTGCTCGCCGACGAGCGCGAGATCAACGTGCGGCCGTGGCTCTACCGGATCGCGCGCAACCGCTCGCTCAACCACCTGCGCCGCGCGTCCGCCGTCGGCGTCGACTCGATGGACATCCACTTCGCCGACCATGGCATGTCGACCGGCGACCGGGCGATCCGCCGCGAGAGCTTCCGCGAGCTCCTGTCAGACGTACACGAGTTGCCCGAGACCCAGCGCACCGCGCTGCTGCTGCGCGAGATCGACGCCCTCTCCTACGAGCAGATCGCCCACGCGATGGAGACGACCGTGCCATCGGTCAAGTCGCTGCTCGTGCGCGCGCGCATCTCGCTCGCCGAGGCCGCCGAGGCGCGCAAGCTGAGCTGCGCTGAGGTGCGCCTGGAGCTCGGCGAGGTCGCCGAGGGCCTGGTCAAGCTGAGCGCGCCCGCGCGCCGCCACGTGCGCAGCTGCGACCGCTGCCGTTCGTTCAAGAAGCAGCTGAAGGCGAACAACCACGCGCTCGCCGCCGTGCTCCCCGTCGGACCGCTGCTGATCTTCAAGAAGCTCCTGCTCGCCAAGCTCGGCTCGGCGTCGGCCGGCAGCGCGCACGTCGCCGGCGGTGCCACCGTCGGCGCCGGGGCCGCCGCCGGCGCAGCCGGAGGAGCGAGTGCCGCCGGCGGCATCTTCACCGTAGGAGCCGGCGCGCTCGCGACCAAGGCCGTCGCCGGGCTTGCCGCCGCGGCGATCGTCGGCGCCGGGGCCGTCGCCGCCGACCAGACCACGCACCACCGTGCGGCGCACTCGCGCGCCAGCGCATCGGTCGCGCGCCCGGTCGGCGAACCCGTAGTCCTCAGCGTTCGCTCGCAGCCGATGAGCGCAGTCAGCCACCGGCGCGCAGCGTCTGCGATCTCCGCACAGAGCGCTCATCGTCATGCGGCGATCGCCAAGATTGCAGCCCCGAGTCACCGTGCAGCGCCCGTCGCTGCGCCTGTCGCCAAGCCCGTCACGCCGCCGGCGGCCGAACCGCAGGTCACGCAGGTCACATCCGAGTCGACCCAGCTCCCCGCCTCAGCTACGGCCGACGGTCAGACGACGAGCACGACCGTCACAGCCCCGCCCGCGACGCCACCCGCACCGGTGAGCACGACGACGACGACCACCACCACGACCGAAGCACCCGCGCCGACGGTACCCCCCGTGGTCACCACGCCGCCTGCGACACCGACCACGCCGGCCACGGAAACGCAGCCGAGCGCTCCCACGCTTCCCGCGCGGGTCGATGAGGGCACGACGCCGCCGCCACCCACGCAGGTCCAGCCGGCGCCGGAAGCCACGGTCCTCGCGAGCCCTGCTGCCACGCACAGGACCGGCGAGCGCTCGCTCGCCGGTGGCTGGGGCGCACGTGTCCGCGCCGCCCGCTAGCCGAGCGTAAACGTCTTCAGCGGCTTCAGCAGCACGCCCGCGGAGGCGACTTCCAACGGTGACGTGACCTGCGCATTGGCCGTCGGCGAGGTAAGCATCACGATGTTCACGCCTTCTCGCGCACCCGGCCGCTGCGCCACCAGCAGCACGTCGCGGCCGAACATCGTGTGGCCAGCGACGCGCGCGGTGTAGAGCACGTTGTACGCCGGCACGGCGTTCACGCGCGTCTTGCCCTCGCCACGCAGCACGAAGTCCTCGTCGCGCCTGCGCAGCATGCTGATGTAGCTCGCCGCGTACAGCGGCAGCTCGCCCGACAGCGAGCCCGAATACCGCGCAAGCACAAGCGGACGCACGGAAAACGAGTCCTTCAGGCGACCGCCCGACGCGTGGCGCTCGAGCCTCACCCACTCGCCCGGCGCCGCAGCCACCCGATCGAGGCCTCGGTAGCTGAAGCTGAACGGCACCCGTCCGCCACGAGAGTAGTGCGCGTTCTCGAGCGTCAGGAAGGCGCCGATCGCAAGCGCGATCACGCCGACGACCAGCACCCGCACCGCTCCGCGCGCCAACGGCGATGCCGCGCGCCAGCGCGGCGAGAGCAGGCGACCGAGCGTCGGGCCGTACTCCGGCTTGATCGGCACCGCGACCATCCGGTCGAGCGCCTATTCCCCGATCGAGAACAGCGCTTCGAGATCGTGGCGCGAGAAGGCCGCGAACGCGACCATCGTCTGCGTGCGCAGAACGCCCGACAGCCCGCCGATCTCGGCCGTCACGACGTCTGCCAGCTGCTCGTGGTCGGGCACACGCACGATCGCCACGAAGTCCCAATCGCCCGTCACCGAGTACGCCTCCGCCACGCCCTCGATGTCCGCCAGCGCACCACCGAGCGTTGAAAGCGCATTGCGCTCGGCCTCGATCAGCACCACCGCGTTGGTCATCGTCATCTGCCCGCAATCATACGTGCGCGCGAGCAACGGTATGACCCCTCAAGCAGGACCGCGCTCGCGACCGGTCACGCGCATTGCTACAGCGCGGCCGGATCGCCGCGCTGTAGCCCGAGGCCGACCAGCAGGCCGAGAACCCCTCCTGTCACCCCCGCCAGCCAGCTCACCTCCGGGCGCACGAACGGCACGGCCAGCAGGAGCACCGCAAGCGCACCGGCCCCGAGCAGATCGCCCTCGTAGTAGCCACCGGCGCGTGCCGCGCGCAGATCCGGCGCCGCCCAAGCGGCGAGCAGGGCAAGTGCCGCGGCGTTGCCACCGGCGACGACTGCCACCGGGTACGCGGCGATCGCCACCAGCGCACCCGTGGCGCCCGCGCCGAGGAACAGCGCCAGCACGACGATCGGCCCCAGCCGCTGCTCGAGCAGCCAGCCGAAGATCGCGATGACGATCAGCGTCAGGAACGCGACCAGGCCGTTGAGGTAGGCGAACTGGCTGGTGAACAGCTTCCACCAGTCGCCGTTCAGAGACCCCACCACGACAACTTTGTCGGCGCCGAAGAAGCCGGCGCGCAGCAGCACCCACAGGACACTGCTCGCCGCGACGATCGCGATCGTCGCGTACGGCCGCGCGGCGATCGTCCCCGGAAACGAGCGAGGAGCCAGGCGCGGCCGTGCCCGCGACGGCGCTGGCTGAGCTTTGGCCGGGCGCGAGGCCCAGCGACCGAGCAGGCCGCGTCGGGTGCGCTTGGGCTCGCTCTCGCGCGGGAGCTTGGGCGCACGGCGGCGCAGACGGTGGCCGCAGTAGGGGCACTCGGTGATGTACGGGCTTACCTCCGACCCGCAGTGCTTGCAAACGACGAACAGATCGGCACCCGAAGTCATCGTCCGTTCATTCTATGGGCCTCCCAAGCCCCGGCGAGCAGCCTTTGCGATACTCAGAGCATGACCCTCGGATACGACCAGAAGCTCTACATACTCGCGTTCGACCACCGCGGCTCCTTTCAGAAGAAGTTCTTCGGGATCCAGGGCGAGCCGGACGCGGAGCAAACAGCGATCATCGCCGACGCCAAGCACCTCATCTTCGAGGGGGTGCTGCAGGCCGTCGGCTCCGGCGCCGACGCGTCGATCACGGGCGTGCTCGTCGACGAGCAGTTCGGCTCCACCGTGCCCGAGGAGGCGCGTGCGCGTGGGCTGAAGCTCGCGATGCCCGCCGAGCGCTCGGGACAGAACATGTTCGACTTCCAGTACGGCGACGACTTCGGCGAGCACATCGAACGCTTCGACCCGGACTTCACCAAGGTGCTAGTCCGTTACAACCCCGACGGCGACGCGGAGGAGAACCGCGTG
The DNA here is from genome assembly GCA_017882375.1 of Solirubrobacteraceae bacterium. GTDB lineage: Bacteria > Actinomycetota > Thermoleophilia > Solirubrobacterales > Solirubrobacteraceae > Palsa-744. The sequence continues at coordinate 7,885 of JADGPP010000109.1, forward strand.
CAGCTGGGCAAGCTCAAGCGCCTTAGCGACTGGCTCGAGCAGCACGGGCGCAAGTTCCTCTTCGAGCTGCTCGTGCCCGCCGAGGACGACCAGCTGGCGTCGGTCGGCGGCGACGTCAACCGCTACGACGCCGAGCTGCGGCCCGAGCTGATGCGCCGGGCGATCGCCGACATCCAAGACGCCGACATCGTTGTAGACATCTGGAAGATCGAGGGAGTCGACGAGCGCTCTGACTGCGAGATGCTCGTCAAGCAGGCCCGCTCGGGCGGACGCGACGGCGTCGTGTGCGTCGTGCTCGGTCGCGGCGCAGACGACGACAAGGTCGACCAGTGGCTTCAGGCAGCTGCGCCAGTCGACGGCTTCGTCGGCTTTGCCATCGGCCGCTCGATCTGGTGGGACCCGCTGAAAGCCTACGTCGACGGCAAGATCGAGCGCTCAGCCGGTGCCAAGCAGATCGCCGAGAACTACCTGCGCTTCGTCCAGGTCTACGAGCGCGCCGAGGGCAAGGCGCCCGTCGCTTCCTGAGGTTTCGTCGTGAAGATGCGGCAAAGCCTGGCTGACTGGGAGCAGGCGTTCGTCAAAGAGATCTCGCTCGACCGCCGCAGGCGCGACTCGCTGCGCCGCACTGCCGAGAAGCGCACGCTCAAACGCGAGGTCGACCGCCGACACAAGCGCGGGTCGGTGCGCTTCGTCCTGCTCGTCCTCACGCTCATCTTGACCGCGGCAATCGTCACCGTGGTCATGTTCCGCACGCTCTACCTGCTGCTTGGCTAGCGGACTCCGCTGCGCTCAGCTCTCGCCGAGCTCGCCGAGCGCGTCGTTGACCTCGGCGTGCGCCGTACCCTCGTGCGCCTCCGCGGCCTCGATC
>JADGPP010000056.1 GCA_017882375.1 Solirubrobacteraceae bacterium
TCGTCGAGCGCCCTGGGGCGCTGGATGTTCATAAGGCGCAGGTGACGGCGTGCGTGCGGGTGCCCGCAGCGCACGGCAAGGGTCGCGAGCAGCACGTGGTGGAGTTCTCAACGACGGTTTCGGGGCTGCTCACGCTGCGCGACTGGCTGACCGCTCACGGAGTGACGCAGGTCACGATGGAGGCGACCGGTGTCTACCGATTGGCTGCGTTTGAGCTGTCGGTCTGGCCAACCTTGAGAGCTGACAACGCAGGGCCAGAACGAGATCGCCGAGTGCGCCGACGGGAGTGCGTTCACTGCTCTTTCGACGAGGAAGCAAGCGCCGGCGCTCACTCCCGGTCAGGACGACTTCCGAGCGCACCGACCCGGCATCGGCAGACACCCGCTTGCGCGGGGGAAGCGGAAGCGTTCGCCGCGCCTGATGACCGGTCCTCGCGCGACGCGAGGGTGGGGGGGCGAGCGTCCCTCGTGAACAGCGGTCAGTGGGTGTCTGGCGGGGCGGGTCCGGCGTAGACCACGAGCACGACGACGCGATCGTCGGGGCCGCGCTTGTAGCGCACGCGTGCGCCTCCGTCGACCTCGTACTCCCAAGAGCCCTTGAGCTTGCCCTTCAGCTGGTGGTGGCGGTTGGTCTGCGTCGGCGGGAAGGGGTTGTCCGCGAGCTCGATGTAGCAGCGGCGCATCGGCCCGGGGCGGTTCTGGCACAGCATGTTCCAGTCGCGATAGACCGTGCAGTAGACCTTGTGGTGCCCGGAGTAGCGCCCCTTCGGCGCATGAACCTCGCGGGTCACGCCTGGGCCGCCAGGACCTGCTCCTCCGACGGAGGCAGAACCTCGACGATCCCGTCCAGATCAACCAGCGATAGCAGCGTCCGCATCGCGTCCGGCTGCCCATAGACCCCCGCGGTTGAGTCCCACGCGCGCAGGTTGCCCTCCAGGTGCTCCAACGTTCCCCGCTGAGCGGCATCGAACGTATCGGCCACCAGCTCGCGGGCGAACTCCCCGACCTCATCGCTAGAGAACGCGGCGAGCCACGGGTATCCAGTCTGCATCGCCCACTCCGGCGGCGGCACCTCGCGATGCTCGTTGTAGACCGCCAGGAAGCGAGCCGTCTCGGCGACCTGCGCCTGCAACCGCCGCTGGAAATCCGCGACGCCCTTGGTCTGGATGACGAGCAGCTCGCCATCGGCGTCGAGCACTTCCTGGGGTGAGTCCTTCGCCCGGTCAAGCAGCGTCCGGTAGTCGCGCTGAATCTCCGTCGGACCCCACGGCGCGTCAGCGGTGCGACCCGACGCACGGCCACGCGACGCTGATCCCAACAGCTGCTTTCCTACGCTTGCTCGGGCCATTCTCAAGCTCCTTCTACATAGCTTTCTATGTAGAGGCTAGCATGGCCTGCGCAGGTACGCAAACGGCACACCACCCTGCAGCAGGGCTATCAGCAGCCAGGGCAGCCACAGCGATACCATGCGGGCCGTGCCGACGTAGCTCAGTAGGCCAGAGCACCGCCATGGTAAGGCGGGGGTCCGGGGTTCGAATCCCCGCGTCGGCTCTCTTTTTTTTACCGCTACGTCACCGCAGTTCGATACACTTTTTGTCCGTGGTTGTCCGTGGTTGTCCGTGGTTGTCGTTCCTGCAACGGCCACGAAAACCAAGCATAGGAGTCAAAAATGGCGCTCTACCTAGAGATCGAGCGCTCCTTGACCTCTCGCTTACCATGGTATGCGCTCTACCAGCTGAGCTACGTCGGCGTGGAGCCTCGCATCCTAGCGGCAGTGGCCCTTCTTGGTGAGCGGGCCAACACTCCACTGGCGCCCCAAGCGCCGCCAGTTATAAGAACTTATCCGCTGTTATCCAGCGCGGCAGGTAGCACTACTGCTACCATGCTGGGGATGGCGACCATCCCCCAGAAGGAGCTGCGTAACCAAGTCGGCGAGGTGCTGCGTCGCGCCGAGGCTGGCGAGCAGTTCACGATCACCGTGTCGGGGCGTCCGGTCGCCGAGCTGGGTCCTGTGCGCGCCCGGCAATGGGTGTCCAGTGCCGGACTTGCCGACCTGTGGGCGACGCCTCCGGACCCCACGCTCGAGGAGGATCTCAGAGCGCTCGGCGGGCAGCTCACGGATCCCTGGCCCACCTGACAGTGGCTGTCCTGCTCGATACCTCGGTTCTGATCGCAGCCGAGAAGGGACCCGATGAGGACGCGGCCATCAGCGTCGTCTCGCTGGCCGAGCTCCACTTTGGAGTGCTCATCGCCCGCGACGAGGAAACACGTGCTCTGCGGACGCGCCGTCTCGGCGCCATTGAGGCTCACTTCGACGCGCTGCCATTCCACGCTGCCGCGGCGCGCGAGTGCGGACGGCTGCACGCCCTCGTCGCGCAACGCGGTGGAGCGCCACGACGGCGAGCCATGGACCTCGCGATCGCCGCCACCGCCAACGTCCACGGAGTCCCGTTGCTGACCTACAACACCAAGGACTTCCAGATCATCGCCGACAAGATCGCCCTACGCGAAGCCTGAAGCGCCAGACTTCCGCCCGTAGCAACGGCTGCCTCCAAGGCGCGATTGTCGCTCTCGTCGAGAGGGAGTCCCTGCCGAGGCATCCCCGAGCGCCGTGCGGGGAAGCTGGCGCTCCAGACCTCGACCGGGAATATCTCGGCCACCGATGGGAGATCGAACCGTGCGAGAGCGTGATCGAGCCACCCTGACTCAGAGGTGTATAGGTCGCGCCATATGCGCGCCGGATCTTGCGCCGCTCACCGGCCCCGGCCTGACGACCTGATCTCAGCAAAGCGTTCCCTTTGATGGGGGATCAGGCGGTGCGGCGGCGGGATCAGGCGGTGCGGCGGCGCAGAGTCACCGCGCTGAGGGCCACCGAGGCGACGGCGAAGGCCAGGACCACGGCCAGATCCCCCCACAGTGCCCCCGCCACGCCGGTCTGGCGACCGAGGTGGTGCATGGCGTCCACCGCGTAGGAGAGGGGCATCGCGTCGGAGATCGCGTGCAGCACTCCCACCATGTGCTGGCGGGGCACGAGCAAGCCGGCAAGCAGCATCTGCGGGTAGATGGCGGCTGGAAAGAACTGCACGACCTGGAACTCGGTTTGGGCGAAGGCGCTGGCCAGCAAGCCCAAGCCCATGCCGAGGATCGCAACGGCCACGCACACGACGACGACCATCGCCGTGGGTCCAACTACGCTCAGCCCGAGCACCGCCAGCGCCAGCGCGGAAACCAAGACCGCCTGAAGGGTGGCCAAGAGTGCAAACGCCAAGGCATAGCCGCCCAGCAACGCCAGCCTGCTCAGAGGCGTCGTCAGAAGCCGCTCAAGGGTGCCCGTCCTGCGCTCACGCAGCAGCGCCACCGAGCTGACCACGAACATCGTGGCCAGAGGAAAGACCGTGAGCAGCGGCGCGCCGACAGCGTCGAAGGCCCTCAGCTTGTGCTGATAGACGAAGCGCAGTGTCGTCATGAGCACGCACGGCACCACCAGCACCAAGGCGATCGTGCGAGGATCGTGACGCAGTTGGCTCAAGACGCGTCGCGTGGTTGCGAGGGTCTGCCGGATCGTCAACGTGCGCCCGCATCCCGGGGCGACCCATCTTCGACGGAGCTCGCGCCCGGCATCGAGGAAGACTCGATAAGCGCCAGGAACGCGTCTTCAAGATCGTGGCTGCCCGCCCGCGCGGCCAGCGCACTCGGCGTATCGTGAGCGAGGACGCGGCCCTCGCGCATGAGCAGCAGCTCATCGCAGTGGCGAGCCTCGTCCATCACATGAGAGGAGACGATCAGCGTCACGCCACCGGCCGCCAGCTCTCCGAACAGGTCCCACAGCCGCTTGCGCAGGACCGGGTCCAGTCCCACCGTCGGCTCATCCAGGACCAACAGCCGCGGCTCTCCAAGCAGCGCGCAGGCCAGTGACACGCGGGCGCGTTGGCCACCCGACAGCGCGTCAACGCGACGATGGGCCTCGGCGCCGAGGTCCACCTTCGCGAGCAGCCCGTCCAGCTCTGCGTGCGGCACGCCACGCACGGCGGCAAAGTAGGTGAGATTCTGACGCACCGTGAGGTCGGCATATACCGACGGTGCTTGAGTCATGTAGCCGACCTGCCGGCGCAGCGCCGGGACGCCCGGCGGCTTCCCCAAGACACCCAGCCGACCGGACACCCGCGCCTGAACGCCCACAAGCGCGCGCATGAGCGTCGTCTTGCCACAGCCGCTGGGACCCAGCAACCCGACCACACGGCCCGTCCCAAGCGCGAACGACACGCCCCGCAAGGCCTCGACGCCGCCGCGCCGCACGCGCACATCCTCAGCCGCCACGGCCGGGGGCTCCGCCGTCTCTAGCTCGACTTGCACTGCGAGGCTATCCACTCGGCGCCCGATCATGACAGTCAGGCCGGCTCCCGATCAGTGGATGCGCCACGCCTGTCCGGCGTCGGGAAGGCCGAGCGCTAGCTCGGTGGTTTCGGTCAGGTCGATGTCGCGGCCCGCGACACGGGGCCACGATCATCTCCCGCCTCCATTGCTCGGAGTTGGAGATTCGCGTAGCGGGCGGCGCAGCTCCTCCAGCCGGTCCAACCCGATCCACGGGAGCCGGCGGTCGAGTTGGTCGTTCAGCCGATATCAGAGTGAAGCTCGTCATCCAGAACCGCTGGTATATTAGCGTACCGCCGGTACAGTCATGTACCGGCGGTAGACGCGCAAGCAATCAAAGGCATGCACGACCGCACGCGCCACCACATCGAGGTCGCGATCGTCGGCGCCGGGTTCATCGGCGTATGGATGGCGAGGCGCTCAAAGCGGGATCGGCGCCCAGTGCCGGGAGGTCGGACCGAGCCAGGGCACCGTCACGACCATGAACACCCCGCAGATCGTCGGCGAGAACGCGTTGGCGCGCCGCGTGCTGCAGGAGGACGCGGGATGAGACGGCTCGGCGCGCTCGCGTACCGGCACCCCGTGCGCGTGCTGCTCGTGGCCGCCTCTTTCTTCGCCGCCGCCGTCGTGCTTGGAGCCCCGATCGTAAGCCTGCTGCGAGTGTCGCCGTCGGACTTCGAGGACCCCGCTTCTCAGAACGCCCGGGTCACGCGGCTGCTCCAACGTGCCACCGGGGCGGAAGATGAATTCGGCGTCGTGGCGCTGATGCCGACCGGCGCAGACGGGCGTACCAGCCCCTCGGCGCAGCGGCAGGAGGCGCGCGTGGCGGCATTGCTGGCCCGCCAGAAGGGCTTTCTGCGCGTCGTCGACTATGTGCGTACTCGTGATCCGCAGCTGGTATCGCGCAATGGACACGAGACGGTCGTGCTGGCCACCTTCACCAGCGGGAAGCTCGGCAACCAGGCGGTCGAACGGCTGCGCCCACAGCTGCGCGCGGAGCGCGTCGCCTTCGGCGGCCTGGACCCCGTCTATGAAGAACTCACCCGTCACTCCCGCGTGGACCTCGAGCGCGCCGAGCTACTCGCCCTGCCGCTCCTGCTGGCGCTCTCGCTGTGGGTGTTCCGTGGTTTGGTGGCTGCGCTTTTGCCGTTGCTGATCGGTGGCCTGACGATCTTCGGCACGTTCCTCTTCCTGCGGATCGTCGATCAGCTAACCGGCCTATCGGTCTTCGCGCTCAACCTCGTGACCGCACTCGGCCTCGGCCTGGCGATCGACTACAGCCTCTTCGTCCTCTCCCGCTACCGCGAGGAGCTGGCGAACGATCGAAGATCAGCTGATCGGCGATCGTCCAACGCCGACACCGGCACCGCGATCGGGCGAACCCTCCAGACCGCCGGGCGTACTGTGCTCTACAGCTCGCTCACCGTCGCTGCGGCGCTGGCGGCGCTGACGGTGTTCCCGCTGCGCTTCTTATACTCGATGGGCATCGCCGGCACGCTAACCGCGCTGACGGCCGGTGCGGTTTCGCTGATCGTGCTGCCAGCGATCCTCGTCCTGCTGGGGCCACGGATCAACGCGCTCGCGCCGGCGTGGTTGCGACGGTCGAGCCTGCGCGCCTCGCGCCCGCAGGCGGGCGGGTTCTGGTTCAGGCTCGCGCGCGTAGTCATGCGCCGTCCTGGCGCCATCGCGCTCGCCAGCGCGGCGTTGCTCGTGACGGCCGGCTCACCGGTCCTGCGAATCGCCCTCACGCCCGCTGGGGCGAGCCTACTTCCGACCTCCTCACAGACTCGCCAGGTGAACGAAACGCTCATGCGTGATTTCGCCACTGACGCCGCGCTGCGGATAGCGGCCGTGATCCAGGCGCCGCCGAGCGCCGGCAAGAGCGTGGAAGCGTATGCGCGGCAAGCCGCGCGGCTCAGCGGAGAGCCTGTGGCCGGCTCTCCGCGCTACCTCGGGCGCTCCACGTGGGAAGTCGCGATACCTCCTCGGGGCAATCCCAACAGCGCCGCCAGCGAATCGCTCGTCAAGCGACTGCGCGCGCTCGCCGCGCCGTTCCCCGTCGCGGTCGGCGGCATCACCGCCTGGTTCATGGACCAGCAGTCGAGCCTCGGATCGCACCTTCCGGTGGTGCTCGTGATCCTGGCGCTAACGATGTTCTCAGCGCTGTTCGCGATGACCGGGTCGGTCGTGCTGCCGCTGAAGGCCCTGCTGATGAACATGCTCACGCTGTCGGCCGCCGCCGGCGCGCTGGTGCTCGCATTTCAAGACGGTCGCCTGGGTGGCTTGCTCGACTTCCGCGGCAACGGCGGCCTTGAGCCATCGAACCTCGTGCTTCTGTTGACGATCGCGTTTGCGCTGTCGACCGACTACGGCGTGTTCCTGCTCGCGCGCATCAAGGAGGCGCGCGACGCCGGGCTTCCCAACCGCGAGGCAATCGCGCTCGGCCTCGAGCGCACCGGTCGCCTCGTCACGGCCGCCGCGCTCCTGTTCTGTGTGGCGGTCGGAGCGCTGGTCACCTCACAGATCCTCTCCATCGAGGAGCTCGGCTTCGGCGCGGCGCTCGCGGTCGCCATCGACGCGAGCATCGTGAGGGCACTGCTCGTGCCCTCGCTGATGGCGCTGCTGGGTGACTGGAACTGGTGGGCGCCGCGGTGGATGCGTCGCCTGCACCCCGGCAGCGCGGTCGCGGTGCTGGGCGACGGGCGAGAGCCCGACGGTGAGGCTACGCGCTCACCATCCGGGCCTGGATCGTGAGCGCGTAGCCTCCGGGCTCTGGACTTGCGGTCACGCCCTGAACCGAGATGCGCGGATCACCGAACAACGTGAGATTGACCAGGCCCGCAAAGGGAACTCCCAGGAGCTCGGCCACGAGCCTGCCTCCCACGGCCGCGAGCACTGCGCGCGCAGATACCTCCACCCCTAGCACATTGCCGCTCACCTGCACCTCCGGCTCGCCATCGCTGACCATCAGGCCGTGTACTTCAAAGCCGGCCGGCAGCGCCACGCGTAGGTCGGTTCCCTGAACACCGGCCCGCACGGTCAGATCGTCGCCGTGCTTGGCAAACTTCATAGCGCGCAATGGAAGTTCTCCACCCCCGAGCGAGGAGACGACCACATCCATGCTGGGCGCGGTGAGGTACGCGCGATCGGCCGCGCGCACACTCCACAGCAGGTCTGCCATCTGTGCCGGTGAGGCGCGCAGGTGCCCGGCGCTGACGCTCACCCTCTCCATGTCACCCCACAGAAGCGTTATCGCCGGCACTGCGCTCACGCTGACGCTGCGGACGCTGCCATAGCGCGCCACCCGATCGCCGGCCCGTTGAGCTGCGATCGCAGGGAGCACGATCTGCGCCACGGCGAGCACAAGCACAATCGCCGCCAACGCACCCAGGGCCAACCACAGAGCCCTTGCTCTGCCGCCGCGACCGGGAACGCGTCGCATCGCCATCCTCACCGCCGGCGGCCCGTCCGCTGCTGCAGCAGATTCATGACGTCGTAGTAGCGCGTGTGGTGCATGCCGTTGGTGACCGTCTGCCCCGCAGCAGGTACAGGAGTGTACCGCGCGGTACACTAACACGCCGCGCCGCCCAAGGAGGCCGCGGCCTCTCGTGTCAGGGCTGGAGAACGGTTGCGCCCAGAATCGCCTTGACGGCGTCGGCGGCGATCGACCGAAGCTCGCGCAGATCGCGGCCCCGTTCGACGGCGATCACCGTCAGCTCAAACAACCCGCCGACGATGATGAGCGCCATGTCCGTCGTCAGCGGGTGGGCTCCGATCTCGGGCCGCTCGCGACGCCCCGACTCGACAAGGGTGACCAGCAGCTCCGCCATGCGCTCGATCGCCGCTCGCTGGCACGCCGCACCGGCCTGGCCGAGCGCCGGCAGCTCGCGCACGAAGCTCTGCGACAGGGCCGGGCGGGCAGCCACCGTGTCCAGGTAGGCGCCAATGGCGTCGTCAACCTGCTGCTCCCATGGCTGGTCTGGCCGCACGGCCGTAGCGATCTGCTCCAGCTTGTCCTCGTTCGTCGCATCGAACAGCGCCAGAAAACAAGCGCCGCGATCGTGGAAGTGCTCGTAGTAGTTGCGTCGCGACGTCCGCGCGATGCGCACGACATCGGCCACGGTCGTCTCGCGGTAGCCCTTCTTCTCGATCGAGGCTGCCATGGCGGCGATCAGCCGCTTGCGGTGCCCAGATCGGTCGTGCCGCGGCGCCTGCCGCGACGCTCGGGACGGCTCGCGCCGCCTTTGCTCTGGGGCCACTGTTGGCACGGTACCGAACACCACGGTGGCGAACGTGCCTCGGCCTGCTGTGGGGTGCGGCTCCGGTCATCGGGGTTCGCGCCAGGGCTGCGTTCGACCCGCCGGATCGCATGCGCTCCGTTTCCGGCTCAAGTCGCCGTTTCGGAATTTGGTGGCCGCGCCGCTCCTGGCTGGGCTGAGTCGTTGAACCAGCCGAGATCCTGCTCCTTGCGAGAGCTGCCAGAGCCACTTCCGGCGTCGACGACGTCGTCAGGCTGGAGCGTCCCGTGGACGCCGGCCGATCGCCTCGACCGTCTCTTGGTTCAAATACCGTCCAGTTAGGGCGATTGATTAGGCTAGAACGCAGCACTTCGCACAGGTGATGGGGGGCGCCTGTTCAAGCGATTGGCGACGTGCCGCCGCGTGAGCCAGACGGAGTTCAATGGAGTCCGCAAAACCGGCGCTCCTGCTTCTTGCGGGAACGCGGGAGCCGCTGACACAAGGTCGCCCGCTCCTGCACCGGACGAATCTCGACTGCACCGACTGAGGCTCGGTACGCGCTCGCTCTTCCCACGAAGGCAGCGGTGCTGGGTCGGTTGCGCCGAGCTCGACGGAGACCGACACGCTCGCGCTACCCATCGTCCTTCGCGTCGCGGCTGAGCAGTCGCTTGCGCAGCGGTCGTCGTGGGTCCGCCTCGCGTTCGGCGAGCAGGAAGTCGATCCCGCCTTCGACGGCGTGCTTGACTTCGTTACGGACTGTACGGGCCGCGTCGCCGTCGTGACGACCGGCGAACTGGCTCGTGTCGATCGGCTCTCCAAACCAGAAGTACAGGCGCTCGGGGTGCGGCAGAAGCGTCGGGCCGACGCCGTGCACGAGGGGCGGCATCGGCCACCCGGTGAGTCTTTTCACGAGGTCGGTGAAGTGCGCGTAGGCAGGGTTGTTCTCGTCGATGACGATGTCGAGCATCTCCTCCGCACCGACGGCCGCGAAGGGCACGATCGGATAGCCGTGCTCGATCGCCAGTCGGGCGAAGCCGATGCGCTCCTTCCACATGAGCTGGTACTTCTCGCCGCGCCGCTTGGCGACCTCGCGGGCGCCGCCGGGAAAGACCAGGACCGTCTGGCGCTCGTCCATCAGGGCTCGGACGTTCTCGCGGGTGCCGCGCACCATGCCGCATGCCGTGAGTGCGTCGCGCCAGAGGGGAATGGCGTAGTGGGCGTGCTCGCCGAGCGAGCGCACCGCCAAGCGGCGTCGCTTCCATATCGCCGCCAGCATGAACGGCAGGTCCAAGAAGGCGTAGAGGGTGTGGTTGCCCACCAGTAGCGACCTGTCGGTGGGTATGTTCTCGAAACCGTAGAGCTTTGGCCGCGTCAAGCGCTCGAGCGGCTCGAGCAGGGCGACCAGGATGTCGATCTCGCGATCGGGAAGCAGCGCCGGGATGTCGATCGCGCCGTTCTGCATGGCGTCGACCGTCATATCACGCGCGCCCCGACGCCGGGCAGAGCGCGGAGGGCGTTGGCGCCGCGCCGTCCGGACAACAGCGTCCTCGAGGCATCATTCTGCAAGGCGCCGGGAGTCGCCGAGCCGACCTCCTTTCGGCGTCACCCCGTCGAGGCTCGCCTGCTGTCGCTCCCAACGCCACGCGAGCTCGGCGACAGCCAGCAGCGGACAACCGCCTTGACGGGGTGTCACAGTGCTTCCGGCTCAGGCGCCCGCTACTGCGGCGCCGACTGAGAAGCACGATCAGAGTTCTCCCTTCCACCGAAAGCAGGCGTCTCGGTGGCCGAGCCCGACGTGCCTGCTCCGGACGAGCTCCGGGTCTGGGCCGGAGCAAGGCAAGCGCTTCCGCTTTGCTCCGCGAAAGGAGGCGTAGTCCGATCCTCTCGCGGTGAGCTCGGTGGTTTTGCGAGCCGACGAGTTGCAGGCAGTGAGCGAGATCCTCGCCGCCTGCACTCTGTGAAGACGGTATGCGCGGGTACGCGTTAGGGTCACCCGGTTGTGCTCGGACGCGACGGGGCGACGAGCTTGGCGCCAGGGATGTAGGCGGCTACGCGGCGTGGGTCGCGCGTGAGCAACGGGCGGCCCGTGATGGCCGCGTGTGCGCCGATCAGGAAGTCCGGGAGGACGGCTTCGCGCGTTCCTCCTGCGTGGCGGTAGTCGGCGTGGGCGTGGCCGGCGAGGAATGCCGCCGCAGGCCGGATCTCCTCGATGATCGCCATCGACGGCAGCGTCGAATGCAGTGTCTCGAGGCGCGGGAATCGGGGGGCGATCTCGGCGAGGACGATGGCGTTGAGGACGATCGCGCCTCGCTGGGCCGCCTGCGTGAGCTGCTCCTGTGACCAGGACAGCCAGCGTTGATCCTCGGTGAAGAGGTCGAGCAGGACGCTGCTGTCGACGAACGTCTCCAAGCTCAGCCGCTCACCGGCGGGTCAGAGCGAGGATCTCCTCGGTGCTCATCTCGCCCTCGCCGGCGCCACGCATGCGGCCGATCTCCTCGGCGGCCCGGTCGGAGTCGACGAGTAGCCGCGCGCCATGCTCGTCGAGCTCGAACTCGACATCGCTGCCCGGACCGATGCCGAGCGCCCGCCGAACCTGCAGCGGAATCGTGACCTGGCCCTTCTGCGTGACCCTCATGCGGTAAGACTAGCAAGTAATACCGTTGGCTTGCCGCAGGTCGGCGACGACACCGCCGCACCTACACGCGCCTGCCGAGTTGTCCATGCCGCCCACTGCGCTTGGCAGGGCATCTGCCATTTCGGCTGATGGACGTCTGTCGCCCGAAGAGAAGAAGGCGCTGAGCTACGCCCGTGACGGGAGGAATGCCTACGGCGAGAACGACAAGTCCTCGCGCAAGGCAATCCCTCGACGCAAGCGCCAGCGGGCGCGCGCCACACGTCGACTCGCGAATCAGCAGCTACCCAAAGACGTGGCCGACGTGCCGGATGAGCAGGCTGAGGCAATCGACCGCGTGATCGGAACGGCGAAGCACAAGCACACCTGGCACAAGAAGCCCGATGTTCGGCTGCGGGATTGGGTTTCGCGCCAACGCAAGCGGCGCCAACGTCAGAACACGCGCTAGTCCGAGCGTGTGGAAAGCGACAGGGCAACGAGCCGAAACGGACCACGCCAGCCGGTGTCCGCATCCCGGTCCTGTCGCGCGAGGACTTCGACCGGACGACCAGATGGTGGCACTGCCGCTTCGCCCGGCGACGACGGCGCAGGCATCCTCGGAAAACTACGTGCCGTGCGCATGGCGTTCCCCCGATGAGGCGGACATGTCGGCGTGGGAGGTTTCGCCTATGGCTGCACTTCGAACGGTCGACGCAGGCGTGAAGGGCGCTCCGGTGGGTCCCCTCGTGCACGGCCCGGTACTCGAGTGCCGCGAGCTGCACAAGCGCTTCGGCGACGTCGAAGCGGTTCACGGGGTGAGCCTGCAGATCGCGGCAGGTGAGACTTACGGCCTGCTCGGCCCGAACGGCGCGGGCAAGACGACGACGATCTCGATGGCCTGCGGGCTGCTGGAGGCGGACCGGGGCGAGGTGATCGTCGCCGGCAGGCCGTTGACGACGCGCAGCGTCGCTGCGAAGGCGGCGATCGGCTACGTGCCGCAGGAGCTTGCCATCTACCCCGATCTCAGCGCGCGCGAGAACCTGCGGTTCTTCGCCCGCCTGTATGGGCTGTCTGCTGCGGCGGCGAACGCCCGTGTCGAGGAGGTGCTGGCGGTGATCGGTCTCGCAGAGCGGGCGCGAGAACCGACGAAGAACTTCTCCGGGGGCATGCAGCGGCGACTGAACATCGGTATCGGGCTGCTGCACCGCCCGCAGCTGCTGATCCTCGACGAGCCGACGGTCGGCGTCGACCCGCAGAGCCGCAACGCGATCCTCGAGAGCGTCGAGGCGCTGTCGGCCGAGGGAATGGCTGTCCTCTACACGACGCACTACATGGAGGAGGCGGAGCGTCTCTGCGACCGCATCGGAATCGTCGACCTCGGCGAGCTGAAGGCCGAGGGCACGCGGGCCGAGCTGGTCGCGCTCGTCGGAGAGCACGACCGGGTCACACTGGAGGGGACGGGCGATCTCGAGGCCGCCGCGCGCGCCTGCAAGTCGCTCTCATCGGTACGCGCGGCGAGCGTCCAGGACGGCGGCGTCCAGCTGATCGTCGACAGCGCGCGGAGCGTCCTGCCGGAGTTGCTGCGGACGGCGACCGACGCGGGCTTGGCCGTGAGCGCGGTCGAGGTCGATGAGCCCGACCTGGAGACGGTCTTCCTGCATCTGACGGGCAAGGCCCTGCGCGACTAGTTCGATGCACACGGCCCTCGTCATCGCCGGCAAGGACCTGCGGCAGCGGTTGCGTGACCGCTCGGCGCTGCTGATGGCGATCGTCGTGCCGTTGGTGCTGGCATCGATCTTCGGGCTGATCTTCCACAACGCGATCAGCGGGCGCCTGACATTCAAGCTCGGTCTCGTTGATCAGGATCGCGGGCCGGCGGCGCAGGCGTTCGTCGCAGAGGCGCTCGCGCCGCTGCAGCGCAGCGGACTGATCGCGGTTCGGCGCGAGCCGACGCTAGGCGCCGCTCGCAGCGCGACAGAACAGGGCAAGGTGTCGGCGACCTTCGTGCTGCCGGCGGGACTGTCGGCCGCAATCGGCCACGGCCGCCCGTCCACCCTGCGGGTGCTCGGCAGCGTCGACGCGACGATCGGCACCCAGGTCGCGCAGTCGATCGCACAGTCCTATGCCGAACGTATCGACACAGTTCGGATCGCAAGCGCGGCCACCGGAGCGACGGCGATCGGCGCGGCGCAGGTCGCGGCGACTCCCTCGCCGGTCTCGATCGCGGACAACTCCACCAAGAGCCGGCAGCTAGACGCAGGGACGTTCTACGCCGCCGGGATGGCGGTGTTCTTCCTGTTCTTCACGGTCCAGTTCGGGATCTCGAGCATTCTGGAAGAGCGGCGCGACGGGACGCTCGCACGTATGCTCGTCGCACCCGTTCACGCCAGCGCGATCCTCGTCGGCAAGCTGCTCACGAGCCTCGTGCTCGGCTTCGCGAGCATGGGCGTGCTGGCGATCGCGACCCATTTCCTGCTCTCGGCCCACTGGGGCAACGTGCTCGGGGTCGCGGCCCTCATTGCGGCGGGCGTCCTTGCGGCAACCTGCGTGATGGCGCTGGTCGCGACGCTCGCGCGCACCCCCGAGCAGGCGCAGTCGTCGCAGGCGATGGTGGCGCTCGTCCTCGGCATGCTCGGCGGCACCTTCTTCCCGGTCGCCCAAGCCGGCGGCCTGCTCGCGACGCTCAGCCTGGCCACGCCCCAGGCGTGGTTCCTCCGCGGGATCGAGGACTTGACGGGCGGCGCCGGTCCGGGAGCCGTGCTCGGCCCGGTCGCGGCGATCCTCGCCTTCGCGGCGCTCACCGGAGCGCTCGCGTTCATGCGTGCGGGGAGGCTGATCGCGCCATGAAGGTGGTCACGATCGCCACGACCGACCTGCGGCGCCTGCTGCACTGGCGGGCGAACATCTTCTTCCTGTTCGTGCTGCCGATGCTGCTCATCCTCCTGCTCGGAGCGGCCTTCGGTGCGTCCGAAAAGGCGCGCATCGGCGTCCTCGGCGCCAACGAAGGCAGACTGGCGCGGCAGTTCGTGGCTGCGCTCGGCGCCCGTCCGTCGACGGAGCTGCACCGGTACACGAGCGCCGACGCGCTCCAGCAGGCGGTCGCCCGCGGACGCGTCGACGCCGGGCTCGAGTTTCCCGCGGGCTACGACGCCCGGCTGCAGCAGGGCAGAGGCGTCACGATCGGCTACTTCGCCCGCCCGAACTCGGTCGCCCAGCAGCTTCGGGCGACGGTCCAGTCGGTCGCCGCCGAACAGAGCCGCACGCTCGCCGCTGCACAGGTCATCCAACGGGATTTGAAGGCGAGCTTCGCGAGCGCTCTCGCCCGGGCGCAGGCCGCGGCCGCTACGACACCGCGTGTCCTCGTGCAGCTGAGTGCGCCGGACGGCAGCGCCTACAGGACGACCGCAGGCCGCTTCGACAGTGGCGCGAGCACCCAGGTCCTGCTGTTCGTCTTCCTCAACTCGCTCAGCGGCGCCGCATTTCTGATCGAGACGCGAAGGCTCGGCATCGCCCGTCGCATACTCTCCACCCCGACCTCGACGGGCACGCTCGTGGCCGGCCAGCTTCTCGGCCGCCTGGCGGTCGCTCTCTTGCAGGCGCTCATCATCGTGCTCGGCTCGCTGCTGTTCTTCGGTGTCAACTGGGGTGAACCGCTCGGTACGGCGGCGGTGCTCGTGTCGTTCTGCCTCGTCGGAACGGGCGCGGCGGTGCTCCTCGGCAGCCTCTTCGCGAGCGAGCAGCAGGCTGGACCGGTGGCGCTCCTGCTCGGGCTCGGCCTGGCCGCGCTCGGGGGTTCGATGGCGCCGCTCGAAGTCTTCCCGAACACCGCCCGCACAATCGCCCACGTCACGCCTCACGCCTGGGCCAACGAAGCCTTCTCGAAGCTCCTGAAGCACGGCGGCGACCTCGTCACCGTGCTGCCCCAGGTAGGCGTCCTGCTGGCGTTCGCCGCCGTGGCCGTAACCGCCGCCGTGTGGCGGCTGCGCCACTCGCTGACAGTCTGATCGGGCTTCTTCGGAGGCGTTGCCCGCTCCGCGGCGGCGGCGGGCGTGGAGGTGCAGGTGATCGCGCCCGGCAAGAGCCCGGCGCCCCGGCCGCCCGACCACCCCAACCCGCCCGCCCAGCGGACGCGATCAACCCCACAACGCCGCCGAGGCGGCAATCGCTCAGAACTTAGTCTGGACCTAGAGATTCGCCGTGCCGGCGAGTCCTCCGCTGGGCTTGATGGGACTCACCCGCCGCGCGACAGCTGCGCCTCGATTCGCGCGCGCACCTTGCCCGCGATCGCCGTGGTGACGGATCCGCCGACGGCGAGCTCGCGCTCCTCGATGCGACTCACGGGCATCAGCTCCCAGACGCTCGAGACGACGAACGCCTCGTCCGCACGCTCGAGATCGGCCGGCGTCGCGCTCACCTCGGTCGCGTCGGCGGCCCCCATCGCGATCCCGCGCGTGATCGAGTCGAGAATGTGATCCGACAGCGGCGGCGTCCGCGCCTGGCCGTCGGCGACCCAGAAGAACGATGCCGTCGGCAGCTCGAGCACGCGGCCGTGCGGCGTCACGAGCAGGGCCTCGTCGAACCCGCGCTCGCGGGCGAGCCGCGTCGCCTGCATGTTGGCCGCGTAGGACAGCGACTTGACACCGTCGAGCACGCGCACCGGCGCGAACGTGACATAGCCGAGCGTTATCGACTCCGCCAGCGCCGGTAGCGGCTCTGTCAGGACGATGCGCCGGCCGCCCCGCGTCGCCACCACGCGGACGAGAGCGTCGCCGGGCTCGGCCGTCGCGAGCAGCGATTCGATGTCCCGTGCGATGGCCGCGATGTCGAGATCGAGGCGAAGGCTCGCTGCCGACTGGGCCATCCGCTGCAGATGCTGCTCGACCGCCAGCGCCACCCCGTCGTAGAGTCGCAGGACCTCGAAGACCCCGTCTCCGCGCAGCAGTCCGTCATCGGTCACGGAGATGCGGGCCTCGGCCAGCGGTACCAGCACGCCATCGATGCAGGCGATGTCCATCATCCGAAGCTAGTGGATCGTACGCCGGGCAGCGGCTCCGGCAGTAGCCCGCCGGGCTGTGGAGGCCATACGATGGGCGGCCATGACACTGCTTGGCAGCGCCATCGCCCGGCGCATGCGCCTTCCGCGCGCGGCCACCCACGACATCGTCTGCGAACGCGATCTGCGCGCCACGATGGACGACGGCGCCGTCCTGCTGGCAGACCGCTACGTCGCGCGCACCGCGCGCGACGAGCGCCAGCCGACCGTGCTGGTCCGCTCGCCATATGGACGCCGCCAGGTCTTCGGCCTGATCTTCGGGCGGCTGCTGGCTGAGCGAGGGCTGCAGGTCGTCGTCCAGAGCGTTCGCGGCACTTTCGGCTCGCAGGGGGACTTCAGCCCGTTCGACGAGCGCGCGGACGGTCTGGCCACGCTGGACTGGATCCGCCGGCAGCCGTGGCATGGCGAGCGGATCGGCATGATCGGCCCGAGCTACCTCGGCCTCGTGCAGTGGGCCGTCGCGACCGACGCCGGGGACGATCTGGCCGCGCTGGCCATCCAGGTCAGCGCGTCGCAGTTCCACGGCCAGACCTATCCGGGCGGGAGCCTCGCGCTGGAGACGGCCGCATCGTGGCTGGTCCTCGTCGCCGCCCAGGAGCGTCGGCTCGCGCCGCTGGCGATGGTCCGGGCGCTGCGGCGCCTGCCCGCTCTCTTCGAGCAACTGCCGATCGGCGACCTCGACGCGCGCGCCGCCGGCACCGAGGTCCCGTGGTTCCGCGAGGCGCTCGCCAGCCCCGGCCGCGAGGACGCCTACTGGGTAGCCCGGGACTTCGCCGCCGGCGTCAGCAGCGTCAGCACGCCGGTCCAGCTGATCGGCGGCTGGCACGACATCTTCCTGCCCTGGATGCTCGAAGACTTCGCCGCCCTGACGGCGGGCGGCCGCGAGCCGCAGCTCGTCATCGGTCCGTGGACGCACACCTCGCCCGGGCTGATCGCCGCCGGACTGCGCTACGGCCTCGGCTGGCTGCGCGCCCACCTTCTCGACGACGACCGACTGCTGCGGACGGCCAGCGTCCGCGTGTTCGTGACCGGCCAGCGCGACGGTGGCGGCTGGCGCGATCTGCTCGCTTGGCCGCCGCCCGACACGGCCGAGCGCCGGCTGTGGCCGGCCGCCGGCGGGCAGCTCGAGGATGCCGAGCCAACAGGCGACGCGACCGACGGCGAGCGCTATCGCTACGACCCCTCTGACCCCACGCCGTCGCTCGGCGGCCCGGTCCTGCTCGCGCGCGAGCCGGTCCTCGACAACCGGCCGCTCGAGGCCAGGTCCGACGTGCTGACCTACACCACCGCACCACTGCCCCACACCTTCGAGGCGATCGGTCCGGCCCGCGTCGAGCTCTGCGTCCGGACCAGCGCGCCGCACTTCGATCTGTTCGCTCGCGTCTGCGACGTCGAGCAGGCCGGTGCGTCATGGAACGTCTGCGACGGCCTGGCCCGCGTTGCGCCTGGGCGCTTCCAGCCGGCCGCCGACGGCACCGTCCGCGTCGCCTTCGACCTGTGGCCGATGGGCCACCGCTTCGCCGCCGGACACCGCATACGCCTGCAGGTCTCCTCCGGCGCCCACCCCCGCTTTGCCCGCAACCCCGGCACCGGCGAGGACGTCACGACCGCCACCGAGCTCCGCCCGGTCGACGTCGAGGTGCTCCACGACGCCCAACATCCGTCGGTCCTCGTGCTGCCGGCCCCGGCGGGAGCTGCGCCTCAGCGCTGACGGCGGGTACCGGCGCCGGCGCGGGCTTTCGCCACGGGCCTGTTCAGGAAGGCGCCGACCACCTTGTGGGTCTCTCCCGGCCGCTCGACTTGGGGCACGTGGCCGCAGTCGAGCTCCAGGTGACGCGCCTGCGGCAGCGCCTCCTCCACGTGTCGAGCGAAGGCGATCGGCACGAGCCTGTCGCGCTTTCCCCAGACGAACAGCGAATCGGCTTCCAGGGCGTGCAGGCGCGTCCAGAAGCCATCCTTTCCGTGGGGCTCCTCCAGGTAGATGTGTCGGGCGGCCGCGAAGAACGCGGCCCGGCCGGCCGGGGTCAGGTAGGCGCGCAGGAACTCGTCTACGCCCGCAGCCGTCCAGCCTCCGTCCGCACCCGGGATGACCCGGCGCACGATCGCTTCGATGAGCGCCCTCGGCGCTAGGCTGACGAGACCGAGCTCCGGCCGGGTCAGCCGCAACAGCGGCACGAGCGGACGGTCCCGCCGCCACGCCAGCGACGGGCAGAGCAGGACCAGGCGGTTCACCCGATCGGGGTCGCGCAGACCGACCTCCAGCGCGACGCGGCCCCCGAGGCTGTTGCCGATCAGGTGGACGCGCTCGAGCTCGAGCGCGTCGAGCAGGTCGACGATCGCGCGGGCGAAGAAGCGCGCGTCGTAGCTTGCTCCGAGCGGCTTGTCTGAGTCCCCGAACCCGGGCAGGTCGACGGCGATCACGCGGAAGCGGCCGCCCAGCTCGGCCACCGTCGGCAGGAACGATCCCTTCGTGCCGCCCAGCCCGGGGATCGCGATGACCGGCGGCCCGCTGCCCGCCTCCAGGGTCGAGAGGCGAGCTCTGCGGGTCTTGACGATCTGAAATCGCAGGCGTCCCGGTCCGGTCTGGCCGCTCGTCGCGGCCAGGAATCCGACACCCAGATGGAGATTGCGCCGCACCGTCAGGCGGCCTGAGCGGTAGACCTCCATACCGCTGCCGACGTCCTCGGCGATCGCCCTCCAGCCCCGCGCATCGGCGGTCAGCGTCGCATCCGCCTTGCCCTTCGCCGGCTCCAGCCGAGCCGTCCCGCCTTGCAGGACCGCGTCCCAGGACTCGCCTCCGGCCAGCGCCAGCCGGACCCGCGCCCGGCCGCCCTGCGGCTCGAACGCCGTCGGGTCGAAGCGGCCGGTCAGCGTCTGCAGCGAACGGGCAGGCGCGCTCACGGGCGGTCCGCCTCGCCGTCCGTCGGGCGATCCAGCCAGCGCCCGCCGCGCATTGCCCGCCTGACCATTCCGGCCGAATCGAGCAGCACCAGGTCGGCGCGTAGCCCGGTCCACAGTCGGGCCGCCTGCGCGGGAGCCTGGCCCGCCGCGAACAGAGCCTGCGCAGGCGTCGCCGCGGTCATCTCATGCCAGTTGCGTGCTGCCCGGTCGAGCGTCAAGGTGCTACCGGCCAGGGTCCCGTCGAGGGTGTGGGCCGCCCCGTCGGGACCCAGCTCGATCGTCACGCCCGCCATCTCGTAGCGACCGGCGGGAGCCCCCGTCACGGGTGTCGCGTCGGTCACGAGCACGGCTCGGGCCCCCACTGCCCTGCGTATCAGCTCGAGCATCGGGCGATGGACGTGCACGCCGTCGGCGATCACCGCCACGTGGACGCGCTCGTCGGTCAGCGCGACGCCGGCCAGGCCGGGTGCGCGGGGATGCATGAGCGCCATCGCATTGAACACGTGCGTCACCAGGCAGGCGCCGGCGTCGATCGCCAGCGTCGCGACCTCGGCCGACGCCGCCGAGTGACCGAGCGACACCGCCACGCCGCGGTCGCTCAGCCGGCCGATCAGATCGAGTGCGCCCGGCAACTCCGGTGCGATCGTCACCAGGCGCACGGCAGGGTGCTCCAGCCACGCCGGCACCCCGTCTGCCGGCGAGCGCAGGCGCTGAACGGGATGCATCCCGGCCTGCTCACGGCTCAGGAACGGGCCCTCGACATGCACCCCCACCACCGGCGAGGCCGGGTCGGCCATCCGCGCGGCCAGCTCGGGCAACGCCCGCTCGACCGTGTCGTCGTCGGGGCTGACCAGCGTCGGCAGGTAGCTGGTCACGCCGCGAGCCAGCTGAATCGCGTCGATCGCATCGAGCGCCGCCGCCCCGTCGGTCACCTCGTGGCCACCGCCGCCGTTGACCTGGAGGTCGCACAGGCCCGGTGACAGGATTCCGTCGAGTCGCTCGTCGGGCTCCCGCGGCGGCGGGCCGTGCGCGGCAGCGGCCAGACGAGCGCCGTCGAGCTCGACCCAGCCCTCGGCCAGCGACCCGTCGAGCGCCAGATCGCCGGCCAGCAGCACGCTCACGACGCATCTCCAACCGGCGTCAGCTCCAGCTCGGCCGGCAGTCGCATCGCGCCCATCGCGCGGTCGCGCTGGCGGGCCATCGAGCGCGCGCCCTGCAGCTCCTGCCAGAGCAGCCGCCACCACGGTCCGTGCAACGCCCAGGCGAAGGACAGCCGCAGCCCGAGCTTGCGGTAGGGCGCAAAGAAGTAGGGCACGCGCACGTGCCAGGCAGAGCTGACGACCGTCACGCGGCGCACGCCGCCGATCGCGCGGATCAGCGGCAGCGAGCGGCTGGCGTTCTCAGCGGTGTTGCGCCCCGCCTCCTCCAGGACGGCCGGCACGCCGCTCAGCGACCACTCGGCCTTCATCTGTTCTGCCTCCGACGATCCACCGGGCGTGCGGGTGTATCCCGTCAGGATCACCGCCCGCGGAGGCTCGGCCCGGCACTCGCGCTCGGCCCGCCGCAGTCGCGCGCGCGACTCGTCGGAGATGCGCTGCTCGACGCTGACACCCGGCTCGCGGTGGCCGAGCACGATCACCGCGCGATCGCTGTGCCAGCTCGGCTGCGATCTCAGCAGGCGGGCCGCGGGCGCGTCGCAAACGACCGTGAGTCGCGGGTGACCGCGCAGCAGCGACGCCGGACACCGATCGCTCGGCTCGTACTCGAGCATCGCGCGCAGGGCCTCGCCCTTGGACTCGCCGGACACGAGCATGATCAGCTCGCGCGCCGCCAGGAGCGTCCGCAGGCCGACCGTGAGCGCGCGCTGCGGCACGCGCTCGAGACCGCCGAAGTCGCCCGCCGCGTCCGCCCGCGTCGTCGCGTGCAGGCTGACGATGCGCACGCCCGCGTCGACGGGCGAGCCCGGCTCGTCAAAGGCCACGTGCCCGTCGCGACCGAGCCCCAGGACGACCAGGTCGATCGGCTGCTCATCCAGGCGCGCCTGGTGGCGCGCGGCCTCGGCGTCAGGGTCGGACGCCGAGCCGTCGAGACCGGCGACCGCGCCGAGACGCACGCCCGCGAGCTCGCGACGAAGGTACGCGCTGTAGCTGCGCTCGTCGTCGGGGCCGAGGCCGAGGTACTCGTCGAGCTGAAACAGCGTCGCCTGACGGGCCGGCAGGCTCCCGTCGGCGGCATGGCCGCGCAGAGCCGCGTACATGCCGAGCGGCGTATGCCCCGTCGGCAGGATCACCCGCAGCCGCGGATGCGCGCGCAGACGGTTGGCAACCAGCTCGCCGCCCAGCAGAGCCACGCGGAGAGGGTGGTCCAGCACGACGGGCGTACCACCCCCGCCGTCGCTACTCAGCGCGCCGACGACGGCCGCCTCCAGGTGCGTGTGGGCCATCTCCGTCGGCGGCGCTGGCCGCGCGTTGCTCGCCGCCGCTCGCGTGGGGCGCGCGCCTATCCGCGACACCCTCCGCTGCGCGCACGAGCTCGCCCATCGAGCGCTCGATCCCGTCGCACAGCAGCTCGATGTCGGGGGCCGTGTCGTAGTCGCCGGTCACACCGAACGCAAGCCCACCGTCATAGGAGAAGATCGCCACGCCGATCCGCACATGGCCTCCAAGGGGAACGTAGGGAAAGCACTCGAGCATCCGTCGCCCCCCTGCGTAGAGCGGCCGTTGGGGCCCGGGCACGTTGGTCGTCACGGTGTTGACGCTGTGCTGCGGCATGTGGGTCGCGGCGCGCAGCCCGAGCGCCAGCAGCATCGCCGGCGCGAACCCGCCGAGACCAACGAGGACGCTACCTGCCACCGATTCGCCGGAGTGCTTTAGCTGCTGCATCTGCGCCCTGACTGCGGCCAGCCGCTCGACCGGCTGCTCGATGCGCACGGGCAGGTTGGCGAAGATCGCCGACACGCGGTTGTTGTACTCGCCGCGCTCCCCCGGCGAGCGAACCGAAACCGGCACGAGCGTCCGCACGTCGCGCTGCGTCGACTCGCCGCGGGCGGCCAGCAGCGCCCGGAAGCCGCCCGTGATCACGCTCAGGACGACGTCGTTGACCGTGCCGCCGAACGCCTCGCGGACGTACCGTACGTCCGACAGCTGCGAGCGCGCCCACGCCCACCGGCGGCTGGGCCCGATCGGTCCGTTCAGCGAAGAGGGCGGCGGCGGTGCCACGACCCCTCCCAGGTTCCACAGCCCCCGGACGACCGCCGCCGCGGTGCTCGCGGCGGCGCCTGGGGAGCGCGTCACCGCGCGCAGTGCGCGGAGCTGCTCGTATGGGCTGACGGCCCGCCGGGCGAGCGCGTGGACGGCCAGCTCGGCCCCCGTCGGCTGGCGCTCGGCGTGCCACCGCTCGGGAGCCGGCAGATCGGGATCGCGCTCGCTGTCGAGGATCACGGCCAGCAGCTCGGCGCCGGAAACGCCGTCGACCATGCAGTGGTGCAGCTTCGTGATCAACCCCCACCGCCCCTCGCCCAGACCCTCGATCATCCACATCTCCCACAGCGGCCTGTCTCGATCGAGCTGGTGGGACATGACGCGCCCGACCAGCTTGCGCAGCTCCTCGTCGCCGCCCGGCGGCGGCAGGGCGGTGCGGCGCAGGTGGTAGGCGAGGTCGAAGCACGGGTCGTCGACCCACACGGGTAGGCCGAGTGCGGCGGGCACGAAATTGACCCTCTGCCGGTAGCGCGGCACGCTCGGCAGGTGCGCTCTGACCATCCGCGCGAGCGCCTCGTAGTCGGGGGCCGGTCCCTCCAGGATCGCCACCGCACCGATGTGCATGTGGCTCACGGCGTCCTCTAGATGCAGGAACGAAGCATCTTGTGGGCTGAGGCGCTCCAC
>JADGPP010000110.1 GCA_017882375.1 Solirubrobacteraceae bacterium
GCTCCCGGCCGAGAAGATCGTCGCGCCAACCTCGGCGCCGGACGACGTGCTGCGCGTCGAGCACATCACCAAGAGCTTCGGCCCGACCACGGCCCTGCGCGACGTCAACCTGCACCTGCGCAAGGGCGAGGTGCTCGGCCTGCTCGGCGACAACGGCTCGGGCAAGTCGACGCTGATCAAGATCATCTGCGGGTTTCAGAAGCAGGACAGCGGGCAGATGTTCCTGCACGGCGAGCCGTTCGAGCCGAAGAGCGTCGACGACGCGCGCGCCCAGGGGATCGACGCCGTCTACCAGGATCTCGCGCTGGTCGACGAGCTGTCGGTCTACCACAACATGTTCCTGCGGCGTGAGCGCGTGCGCGTGCCGATCCCGTTTCTCAACAACGCCTTGATGCGTCGCGAGACGCGCAAAGCGCTCGACGACATCGGCATCAACATCCCGCGGCTGGACGTGCCGGTTGCGCGCCTCTCCGGCGGCCAGCGCCAGGCGATCGCGGTCGCGCGCACCGTCTCGGGCGATGCCAACATCCTGCTGCTCGACGAGCCGCTCGCGGCGATGGGCGCGAAGGAGGGCGGCCAGATCCTCGAGCTGATCGAGCGCCTCAAGCAGGACGGCGAGGTGACGGTGATGATGATCCTGCACAACTACGCCCACGTGTTCGCGACCTGCGACCGCGTGAACCTGCTCCAGGACGGCGTGATCGCGCTCGACAAGCCGACGGCCGAGACGTCCGTCGACGAGCTCAACGAGATCGTCGTCGAGGAGTATCGCCGCGCGCGCGCGGCCGCGATCGCGGAGGACACCGCGGCGCAGGCGGCGGCGGCGCAGGCCGCCGCCGCGACGGCTTCGCAGTGACCCAGCCCGCATACGCGCTCGGCGTCGACTTCGGCACGGAGTCGGGCCGCGCGCTGCTGCTCGACCTGCGCACAGGCGAGGAGGCGGCGGTCAGCGAGGTCGCCTACGCGCACGGCGCGATCGACCGCACGTTGCCCGCGACCGGCGAGCAGCTGCCGCCCGACTGGGCGCTCCAGGATCCCGACGACTGGGTGGCGGTGCTCGAGACGGCGATCCCGGCGGTGCTCGAGGCGGTCGGGGGGGCGCGCGAGGCCGTGGTCGGTCTCGGCGTCGACTTCACCTCGTGCACGGTGCTGCCGGTGAGCGCCGAGGGGGCGCCGCTGTGCAGTCTCGGCGCCTGGCGTGAGCACAAGCACGCCTGGCCGAAGCTCTGGAAGCACCACGCGGCGCAGCCGATCGCCGACCGTCTCAACGAGGTCGCCGCAGCCCGCGGCGAGGCGTTTCTGCAGCGCTACGGCGGGCGGATCTCCTCGGAGTGGTACTTCCCGAAGCTGATCGAGCTGTGGCTGCAGGATCGCGAGGTCTACGACGCCTGCCACGGCTTCATCGAGGCGACCGACTGGATCGTCTGGCACCTGACCGGCAACGAGTGCCGCCAAAGCTGCACCGCCGGCTACAAGGCGCTGTGGTCGGAGACCGAGGGCCTGCCGGCGAGCGAGTACTTCGAGGCCGCATACCCCGGTTTCGCGCGTCCGGAGGAGAAGCTCGGCACGCGGTTCGCGCCGCTCGGCACGCGCGCGGGGGCGCTGCGGCCGGACGTCGCGGCGCGCCTGGGGCTAGGAGAATCGGTGGCGGTCGCCGTCGGCAACGTCGACTCGTTCGTGTCGGTCCCGGGCGCGGGAGTCGAGCAGCCGGGGACGTTCGTGATGGTCGTCGGGACATCGATCTGCGACCTCGTGATCGACCGCTCCGAGGTGCGGCTGCCGGGCATCACCGGCGTCGTGCGCGACGGCATCCTGCCCGGCTTCTACGGCTACGAGGCCGGTCAGGCGGCGGTCGGCGACATGCTCGCCTGGTTCGTCGAGACGCTCGCTGCGCCCGGCGCCGAGTACGCGGCGCTCGAGCGGGCGGCGAGCGCGATCGGCCCCGGCGAGACCGGGCTCGTCGCGCTCGACTGGTGGAACGGCAACCGCACGATCCTCGCCGACGCCGACCTCAGCGGCGCGATTCTCGGGCTGACGCTGCAGAGCACCCCCGCGCAGATCTACCGCGCGCTGCTCGAGTCGATCGCGTTCGGCAACCGGCGGATCATCGAGAACTTCGAGCAGCACGGCCTCGCGCTCGATCAGATCGTCGCCTGCGGCGGGATCGCGGAGAAGAGCCCGCTGATGATGCAGCTGCTCGCCGACACGAGCGGCCTGCGCGTGAGCGTCCCGGCGTCGAGTCAGATCCCCGCGCGCGGCGCGGCGCTGTTCGGCGCGCTCGCCGCCGGAGCGTTCGCAGACATCGCAGGCGCGATCGCCGCGACGCGCCCACAGACGGCGCGCAGCTACGACCCCGATCCGGGCGCGAAGGCGATCTACGATGAGGTCTACGCGATCTACCGCGCCCTGTACGAGACGCTCGGCCGCTCGCAGGTCGAGCTGCTCCACGGCCTCAAGCGCATCCACACCGAAAGGAGACCGTCGTGAAGCCGCGGATCGGACTGCTCGGCATCATGCAGGAGCTGTACGACGAGATGCTCCCGGGAATCACCGAGCATCAGGCCGAGTACGCGCGCGCCGTCGCGGCGCGACTCGGGGACGTCGCCGAGGTCGACTTCATCCGCCCGGCGCGCAACCGCGAGGACATCGAGGAGATCGTGCGCGAGTACGGCGCGCGCGGGCTCGACGGAATCGCGATCGTGATGCTCACCTACGGCCCGGCGATGCGCACCGTGCGCGCGCTGCTGCAGACGCCGCTGCCGCTGATGCTCGCGAACATCCAGCCCGACCGTGCGGTGACGGCCGCCTGGGACATGGCCGACCTGACCTACAACCAGGGGATCCACGGCGCCCAGGACCAGGCGAACGCGCTCGTGCGCTCGGGAGTCCCGTTCTCGGTGATCACGGGCGAGTGGGACTCGGATGAGTTCGCCGAGGAGTTCGGCGACTGGGCGCGCGCCGCGGCGACGGTCACGGCGCTGCGCTGCACTCAGATCGCGCTGCTCGGCTACCCGATGAACGGCATGGGCGACATCCTCTACGACCCGCCGGCGTTGCTGCGGCGGCTCGGCGCGCTCGTCGTCGCCGAGGACCTCGGCGCGCTCTACGCGCGGATGCAAGGTGTCGGCGACGATCGGATCGAGGCGCTGATCTCCCAGCACGGCGAGCTGTTCGAGATCGACCCGGCGCTGCCGCGCGCGGCGCACGCCTACGCGGCGCGCTACGAGGTCGCGCTGCGCGACCTGCTCGAGGAGAAGGGCTACCGCGCGTTCTCGGCGCACTTCGACTCGATCGGCGGCGACGGCCGCTTCGAGCAGCTGCCGCTGCTCGCCGCCTCGAACCTGATGGCCGACGGCTACGGTTATGCAGCGGAGGGCGACACCAACACCGCGACGTTGATGTGCGCCGCGCAGACGCTGATCGGCGACGCCAGCTTCTCAGAGCTCTACGCGATGGACTTCGAGCTCGATTCGGTGCTCGTCAGCCACATGGGCGAGGGCAACTGGAAGGTCGCGCGCAAGGACCGCCCGGTGCGGCTGATCGACCGCGAGCTCGGCATCGGCGGCCTCGGCAACCCGCCGACGCCGGTCTTCTCCGCCGAGCCGGGCCCGGCGACGACCGCCGCGCTCGTGCCGCTGCAGGGCGAGGCGTACCGCCTGCTCGTCGGGCACGGAGAGGTCCTCGACACTCCCGAGCTGCCGAACGTCGAGATGCCCTATTTCCATTTCCGGCCGAACGCCGGCGTCAAAGCCTTCATGGACGACTGGCTGCGCCTCGGTGGGCCGCACCACTTCGTCACGAATCTCGGCACGCACGCCGGGCGCTGGCGGCGGCTGGCGGAGCTGCTCGACGTCGAGCTCGAGGAGCTCTGATGCGCGAGGCGGTGCTCGCGGCGAACCTCGCGCTGCCGGCGCACGGGCTCGTGACGCTCACCTGGGGCAACGTCAGCGGCATCGACCGCGAGCGCGGGCTCGTGGCGATCAAGCCGAGCGGCGTGCCGTACGAGTCGATGACGCTCGCGGACGTCGTGCTCGTGGACCTCGAGGGCAACGTCGTCGAGGGCGAGCGGCGGCCCTCGACAGACACGCCGACGCACCTCGAGCTCTACCGCTCCTGCGACTGGATCGGCGGCATCGTGCACACGCATTCGCCGTGGGCGACGGTCTGGGCGCAGGCCGAGCGCGAGATTCCGCTGCTCGGGACGACGCACGCCGACCTCAGCGACCGGCCGATCCCGCTGACGCGCCCGTTGACCGAGTCCGAGGTCGACGAGGACTACGAGGGGGCGACCGGCCACGCGCTCGTCGAGGCGACCACCGAGCAGGACAGCTGTGCGCTCGTGCGCGGTCACGGTCCGTTCGCCTGGGGCGCCTCGCCTGCCGCTGCGGTCGAGGCCGCGGTCACGCTGGAGATGGTCGCGCGCATGGCGCTGCTGACGACGCTGCTCGCGCCCGACGCGCCGCCGCTCGCCGACGCGATCCGGCGCAAGCACTTCGAGCGCAAGCACGGGCCGAACGCGTACTACGGCCAGTGATCGTCGTCGAGCAGGGCGCGCTGCAGCGGCTCGCGGCGTACGTGCCGCGGCCGGCGTTGGTGGTCATGGACGCCAACACCGAGGCGGTAGCCGGCGCGCGCGTCGCCCGCGAGCTGGACGCCGACGTGCTGCGCCTGCCGGCGGAGCTGCACGCGACCGAGGACGCCGCGGCGCAGGTGCGCGCGCGGCTGCGCGACGGGCTCGTCGCGGTCGGCTCGGGGACGCTGACCGACATCGTCCGCTATGCGGCCCACACCGCCGGTTGCGACTTCGTCAGCGTGCCGACGGCGGCGTCGATGGACGGCTACTCCTCGAGCGTCGCGGCGCTCGAGCGCGACGGCGTCAAGCTGACGCTGCCGGCGCGCGCCCCGGCGGCGATCTTCGCCGACCCGCGGATCGCCGCGGCGGCGCCGATCGAGCTCACGCGCGCCGGCATCGGCGACCTGCTCGCGAAGACGACCGCACGGGTCGACTGGCTCGCGGCGCACCTGCTCTACGGCGAGGACTGGCGCGCGCTGGAGCCGCCGCCGACGCTCGACGTCGCGGCGCTGCTGGCCGGCGACGTCGACGCGGTCGCGGAGCTGTTGCGCGCGCTGATCGAGTCGGGGCTCACGATGGCGGCTGTCGGCAGCTCGCGACCGGCGAGCGGCTGCGAGCACCACGCGTCGCACTTCTGGGACCTGCTCGCCGGCCGCGGCGCGCGGCCGCGGGCGCTGCACGGGCTCCAGGTCGGCTACGCGACGGGATTCGCAATGCGCCTGCAGCGGTTCGCGTTCGGCGGCGGCGTGGCCCTGCCGCGGCGGGCGGAGCCGGTCGCCGAGCCGCTCGACGCCGCCGCGCTCGCGTGGCTCGGCGAGCCGCCGCCGGACGTCCTCGCCGCAGTCGCAGAGAAGCAGCGCCTGATCGCCGCGATGCCCGCTTCGTGGCCAGACGACGAGGCGCGCTGGGCCGCGCTGCGCGCGCGCCTGGAGCCGTCGTTGCAGACGTTCGACGCGGTCGCGGATGCGCTGCGGCGCGCCGGCATCCCGGATTGCGAGCCGGGCTACCTCGGGATCGACGCGGCGATGCTGCGCGCAGGACTGCGCTACGGCGGTCGGCTGCGCTCGCGCTACACGGTGGTCGACTTCCTCGAGGGCCAAGGTGTGCTCGAGGAGGCGCTCGACGAGGCGCTGGGCTCCGGGCCCTAGATCGCTACCAGCGCCCGTGGACGTGCTCGCGCAGCAGCCGGTCGTAGATCTCTGCGACCCCTTCGAGCTGGTGGGGACGCAGGGGCGAGAGCGCAGCCGCGGCGACGTTCTGGCGCACCTGCTCGACGTTGCGGGCACCCGGGATAACGGTGCTCACCCCGGGCTGGTCGATCACCCATCGCAGCGCGAACTGGGCGAGCGTCGTGCCGGGGTCGAGCAGCTGCGCCAGCTCGCGCGCGGCGGCCACTCCCGTCTCGTACGGCACGCCCGCGAACGTCTCGCCGACGTCGAACGCCTCGCCGTGGCGGTTGTAGCTGCGATGGTCCTCAGGCGCGAACGTCGTCTGCTCGTCGTAGCGCCCGGAGAGCAGGCCCGAGGCGAGCGGAACGCGCGCGATGATCCCTACGCCGGCGCCGCGCGCCGCGGGCAGCACCTGCTCGAGCGGCTTCAGCCGGAAGCAGTTGAGGACGATCTGCACGCTCGCCACGTGCGGCCGCGCGATCGCGCGCAGCGCCTGGGCGCAGGTCTCCACCGAGACGCCGTAGGCAGCGATGCGGCCATCCTCGACGAGGTCGTCGAGCGCCGCGAACACCGCGTCGTCCTCGTAGACCGCGTCAGGTGGGCAGTGCAGCTGCACGAGGTCTATCCGCTGCACCCCGAGGTTCGCGCGCGAGCGCTCGTTCCAGGCTGAGAACGCCTCGCGGTTGTAGTTCTCGGGCAGCTGCTCGACCCGCCGGCCCATCTTCGTGGCGATGAAGAGGTCCGGATGGCGCGCACGCAACTCACCGCAGAACTGCTCGCTTCGGCCGTCGCCGTAGGCGTCGGCGGTATCGAAGAAGGTGACGCCCTCCGCGACGGCGGCGTCGAGCACGGCGTGCGCCGCCTGCGGCGGGACGGTGCCCCAATCGGCGCCGAGCTGCCAGGTGCCGAGACCGACGACGCTAACGCTGCGTGCGAGTCGCTCGATGTGGCGCTGCTCCATGGAGCGAATGCTCGCAGGTCCGACCGTGAGGCGCCCTAGCAGAGCAGCGCGCGAAGCTCCGCGGGGCGCTCGACGAGCACGTCGGCGCCGCTGAGCTCCTCGCGGTCGCCGATGCCCCAGGTGACGCCGATCGCGCGCAGGCCGCATGCGCGCGCGGCGTCGATGTCGTAGATGCGGTCGCCGACCATGACCGGGTCGCGGACGCCGAGCGCTCGATGCGCGCGCGCCACCGTCTCGGCCTTCGGCTCCGAGAGCTCCGGTGCGCAGACGACCTCGAACGCCGACTCGAGCCCGAAGCGCTGCAGCAGCGGCGCGACGAACTTGCGCTCCTTGGCGGTCGCGAGCGCGAGCGGCAGCGTCAGGCTGCGCAGCAGCTCGGGCATCCCGTCGATGAGCCGCGTCTGCTCGAGATACACGCGCGCGAAGAGCTCGTGGTAGCTCTTCACGCAGGCGGCGACGATCTGAGAATCCTCGCGGGCGCCGGTCAGCTCGATGAAGACCGTCGGAGTCGGCGGGCCGATGAAGCGCGCTAGCTCGTCGGCGCTGTGCGGCGGATAGCCGTGCGCGGTGAGCGCGCCGTTGATGGCGCTCTCGACGGGTGCAAGCGAGTCGATGATGACGCCGTCGAAGTCGAAGATCGCGGCGTCCGCGGGCGGTTTCAGCGGCATGCGCGCAGCGCGGGGTAGAGGTCACGGAAGCGCTCGTGCGCGGCGCGGTAGGGCTCGATCCACTCGGGCACCGGCTCGATCAGCTCGCGTGGTCGCACCGTCGCCGCGACTGCCGCCGGGACGTCGGGCCAGACGCCGCCGGCCACGCCGCCGAGCAGCGCGGCGCCGAACGCCGCCGCGTCCTGCACCGCGACGCGCTCGAGCGGCAGCTCCAGCACCGAGGCAACGATGCGCAGCCACTCCTCGCTGCGCGCGCCGCCGCCCGAGACACGCCCGAGCGCCGGCCGGCCGCCCAGCTCGTCGATCAGATCGAGCGAGTCGCGCAGGCCGAAGGCGACGCCCTCGAGCAGTGCGCGCACGAGCGCGCCGCGGTCGTGGCGCAGGCTCAGGCCGGTGTAGGAGCCGCGCGCGTCGGGGTCGTCGTGCGGCGTGCGCTCGCCGGCGAGATAGGGCAGGAACGTGAGCCCCTCGGTCGTCGGCGCCCAGGCGCTCGCCTCGGCGGTGAGCACGTCGTAGTCGGCGCCGAGGATCGCCTGCAGCCAGCGCAGCGAGCCTGCTGCCGAGAGCATCACGCCCATCGCGTGCCACGTGCCCGGAATCGCGTGGCAGAAGGTTTGCACGCGCACCTGCGGGTCGGCGGCGTAGCGCTGCAGCGCCGCGAACACGACTCCGGAGGTCCCGAGCACGACCGACACGGGCCCCGGGCGATCGACGCCGACGCCAAGTGCGCCGGCGGCCTGGTCGCCGGCGCCGGCGGCGACGGGCACGCCGTCGGCCGTCGCGCCGCTCACCTGCGGGCTCTCGAGCACGCGTGGCAGCCACTCGGGCTCGAACGCGAGCGCGTCGAGCATCTCCTCGCTCCAGCGCCGCTCGGCGACGTCCAGCAGCAGCGTCCCGGAGGCGTCGGCGACGTCGGTCGCGTGCTCGCCGCAGAGGCGCAGGCGGACGTAGTCCTTCGGCAGCGCGATGCGCGCGATGCGCGCGAACACCTCCGGCTCGTGGTGTCGCAGCCAGAGCAGTTTCGGCGCCGTGAAGCTCGTGAGCGCGCGGTTGCCCGTCAGCGCCGTCAGCCGCGCGAGCCCGAGCGTCGCCTCGATCTCGCTGCACTCGGCGCCGGTGCGCTGGTCGTTCCAGATGATCGCCGGGCGCAGCACGCGGTCGTGGGAGTCGAGCGCCACCAGGCCGTGCATCTGACCGGAGAGCCCGATGCCCTGCGGCGGTCCGGCGGCGGCGCGCAACCGCGCGAGCACGGCCTCCGCCGCCCGCCACCAATCCTCCGGATCCTGCTCAGCCCAGCCGGGGCG
>JADGPP010000057.1 GCA_017882375.1 Solirubrobacteraceae bacterium
CGGCTGGATCCAAGTTAGCCCGGAGACAGACGGTTCGCGGCTGACGCTGTTCCTCGCGACCGCCCGCGGCGACGCATCCGACAACGAAGTGATGGGCACACTCGACGCGATAAGGCGGCTGGTGGAGGCCGACGTCTAGCACCTCGTGCGGCCAACCCGGCCCGCTCCTCACACGCTCATTCGGCCGCGCTACTTGATTAGCGTGGTGAGGGTTCGGTATGTGGGTGCGCTGAGCGATACGTGTAGCGAGCCGTGGCCTGCTGCCAGCGTGATGGTGGCTGATCCGTGCGTGTCGGTCAGCGCATTTGCGGTTTTCGACGCCAGTCGCTGGCGCGCTCTCAGAGTAGGGCCCGGAGTGCCGCACCATCCGATGAGGCCATCGCGCGCGCTCATTGGCAGAGAGGGTGCGCAGGCGGGATGCTCGGTCGATGGCCGCCCGCGAACGTGTACGTCGAGCGCTCGGGGGGTTTCGAGGCCAGGCTGGTGCGCCGGGCCGGCAGAAGCTATCCGCGGACGTCCAGGTAGGACTGGACGCTCTCGACAGGGGCGGTCATCACCACGCGCCCGTTCGCCGGCAACAGCTACCCGTGGACGTGCAGGTAGGACTGGACCCTCTCGACGCCGACGGTCACCACCAGGCGCCCGCTTGGCTGCATCCGCAGCATCTTCCCGCCCGGCTGGCGCACGATCGGCATGCCATCTCGAACGCTCACCACCCTGTGGCCATCAGGGAGACGCCGTATGCGACGGACCTGTCGCTCTGTCAGCGGGTGGGTGCCGAACGCGCCGGCCCCTTTCGCCCGGGAGTCGTGCTGTTCGCTTGGCTCGGTCGTCACGATGATCCTGGCCATTAGATCTCCCTCGTTGATCTTCGGTGGTGTCAGTCCTCCACAGGGACAGTCACTCTCCTGCCTGACGGCGAGGTAAAGCCCACATGAGATCGTCCTCACGGTCGCGGCGAGCACGATCTGGTCCTCGTTCACGACTGCCTGGGCGTTGTAGCCCTGGGTGTAGCTGCGCGGGGTCTTCACGTTGCGCGAGTCAGGATCGGTCGTGTTGATCTTCCCCGCGGGTATCTCGGGCGGCCCGTATGGCCTCGGCGGGCGACTGATTCGTCGGCCTTGGCTGTCCCGTCCGTGCGCGCGGTAGTGCTCATAGGCCTCGTTGGCGAGGCGCTCGACCGCGAGGTCTTGCTGAAGGCGTCGCTCTGACTCAAGCAGCCGCTCCGCGCGCGAGCGAGTGATTGGCTTTGCCTGGCGGCGGCGGTGCTCATCGAGCTGGCGGCGAGCCTCGCGCAGCCATCCCTCGCGGCCCTCCCCCCGGGGGGACGATGAGCTCGGCATCCAGCTCGATCTTCACCCCGAGAGCCTCGACCTGCCCAGCCGCCTCGGTCTTCGCGCTCTCGTTCTCGGCGCCGTCGCGGCTGCGGTCGAGCTTGCGCTTTGCCTCCTTCAGAGCAGCTCGACGCCTCTCGCTGGTCCGCAAGTGCTCAGGCAGCTTATCGCT
This sequence comes from Solirubrobacteraceae bacterium, assembly GCA_017882375.1. Classification (GTDB taxonomy): domain Bacteria; phylum Actinomycetota; class Thermoleophilia; order Solirubrobacterales; family Solirubrobacteraceae; genus Palsa-744. The sequence continues at coordinate 1,507 of JADGPP010000057.1, forward strand.
GCGAGCATCCCCGTAGAGCTCGTCCTCCGCCGAGTCGATCTCTGAGGCCTCCTTGATGATCTCCCGCGCGAGCTGCTCGTAGTCGAGGTTGCAGTGATGGGAGGCGTTCGCATGCACCTTCGTTCCATCGATCGCGATCACCCCGACCTTCACGAGCCCCGCCTGCTTGCACAACGAGAGTACAGAGCTGAACAGCTCGGCCAGCGCGTCCTCGTGGCGGGCGCGGAACCTCGCGATCGTCGCGTGATCGGGCTTCTGCTGGGCGGCGATCACCCGGTAGGCGACATCCTCCACACACTTGCGCTCGATCCCCCGCGATGAGCGTTCACCCCTCGCATAGGCGTAGAGCAAGAGCGAGACCATCTATCGACGGCTCGAACGCCGCCCGACCCCACCCATCTCGCCGGTAGGCAGCGAAGAACGCGGAGAGATCCATCTCTTCGACTGAGGCCAGCACAAACCACGCCAGGTGGCCCTCCGGCAGCCAATCCCGCGGGTCTGGGGGCATCAAGAACGGCTGCTCACGATCGCACGCCAAGAAGTTCATAGCCATGCTCTGAAGTGTCTTAATCCGCTCGGACGGACCGGGGGGTTTATGCGACACCCACCGTCCTGAGCGATAGCGTCAAACCAGGCTCGCCGCACGCTCGCAATACCGTCTAAGCGTCAGTGTGGCGGCGGTAGCCGATGGATGAGCAACTATCGGTGCCTCAGGCGTCCATCGTGCGCGTGCGCCACGCGCCGAGCGCGAGGAACACGGCGAGCCAGGCGGCCACGACGACGAGCGCCGTACCCTGCGACATCGCGACCGTCGCACCGCGGCCGCCGCCGATGTGCGCCGGGCTGAAGTGCGCCAGCGCCTGGCTGAGGACGCCGTCGCGCGCACTCCCTAGCGAGCTGATGTTCGCGATCAACGGGCTGGCCACGAGCTGCCAGCCGATCAGCGCGGTGATCGCTGCCGGCTTTGAGGTCGTCAGCGACGCGAAGCCCACGGCGACCGCGCACACCACGCCGGTCGAGAGTAGCGTGAACGCGAGCCCGTTGACGATCAGGGCGCCATTGGGCGTGTGCAGGTTGGAGGCGAACGCGAAGGTGCCCAGCAGGACGAGACCGTACCCGATCAGCGCCACCGACCAGCAGGCGGCCAGGGCGGCGGGCACGCGCGAGGCGAACAGCGCCAGGCGTGAGCGGCCCGTCACGACGAGGTCTCGAAAGACGCCGGCCGACGCGTCGCCCGTGCCGGCCTCGACGCCGATCAGAACGGCCGAGAGCGGGCCGAAGAACAGGCACAGCAGGCGCAGGCCGTCGGTGAAGCCTGGGGTGCCGCCGGCCGGTTCGTATTTCAGCGCGTTGGAGGAGTGTTGGACGGCCTTCACGCTGAAGAGGATGATCACCGGGAGCAGCGCCAGGACGAGCACCCAGATGAGCGTGCCGCGCCGCTTTCGCAGCTTGAGGAAGTCGGCGCCGAACATCTGCATGGCGATCGCCGCGGTCATGCCTGCACCTCCTGGCGCTCGACGGGCGCGTCCAGCCGCGAGGTGATCTGCAGGAAGCGCTGCTCGAGGCTGTGCCGCACGGGCTCCAGGCGCGCGACGCCCACGCCTGCTCGCACGAGCATCGCGTTGATCTGCGCCGCGTCGCGCGGGGTCCCGGAGAGGATCACGCGAATGCCCTCATCGGATCGGCGGGCCTCGCGCACCAGCTCGCTCGCGGCGAGCGCGCCGAGCGCCAGCTCGACGTCGTCCACGCCGAGGATCAGCTCGTGGCGCGAGCCACCCTCCGCGAGCTCGGCGATCGGCCCCTGCGTGATGATCTTTCCGCGGTCAACGATCGCCGCGGCGTCGCAGATCTTTTCCACCTCGTCGAGCAGGTGTGAGGAGAGGAACACGGTCCGCCCCTCCTGCTCGACCATCGCTCGGATCATTTCGCGGAACTCCTGGATCCCGCCAGGATCGAGGCCGTTGGTCGGCTCGTCGAGGATCAACAGCAGCGGGTCCGCCAGCAGGCAGCGGGCCACTCCCAGACGCTGACGCATGCCCTGCGAGTACTGCTTGACCTTGTCATCGGCGCGCTCGGACAGACCCGCGCGCGCGAGTGCTGGAGCGATGCGCTTGGCGGCCTCGGGGCCACGGACCGCCGCGACCACGCGCAGGTTCTCTCGGCCGGAGAGATACGGGTGAAAGCATGGATCCTCAACGATCGCCCCGACGCGCTGGAGCGTAGTCGCGCGCTCGGCCGGCACGGGATGACCGAGCACGCTCATCTGCCCCGCGCTAGCGTGCGTGAGCCCGAGCAGCATCCGAATCGTTGTCGTCTTGCCTGCGCCGTTGGGACCGAGGAAGCCAAACGCTGAGCCGCGCGGCACCAGCAGGTCGACGCCGTCGACGGCTGTGCGCTCGCCGAAGCGCTTCGTCAAGCCCGAGGTCTCAATTGCGCGCTCGGCTTGCACCTGCACCACTCTGCCAGCGCTATGTAAAGGCCGAGTCAATCATGAGACCGCTCATCCGCCGGCAGCTCCTTCACGCGGTCCTACAGTAACAGTGCCACGTCACGTCCGGGTCACGCAGCGTCGCGACATCGTCGAGCACGCGGCCTTCGATGATGCCGTGTACCGACCATGCCGAGTGTTGACCCCGACCGCCGTCGCAGATCGGCAGCCAGCAGGACCACGGTCAAGGGCGACGGTGACGGCGCCCCACACCATCTACTTCTGCTTTTCGTAACAGCGAGCGTCCGAGCCGAGGCCGCGCTCACGCTCGCTCCGGAGATGGACGCGAAGCCAACAAGGGGAGAGCCAGCTGGGCCTGACGTCGCCACGAGCGATGCTCGTGGCGACTCGACGCGAGACTGCTCGCCGGCGCCGGCCGGGGAACCGCCGCTCCTCGACACCTACCTCCCCGACTACGACGTGACGGAGTTCCACGTCTGCGTCGTGAACGCGGATGCAGAAACGACGTGGGCGGCGATCGGCCACGGTGACCTCGCGGGCATCCCAGTGGTGCGTGCGCTGCTGCTGCTCCGTGCCCTTCCGGGTCGTGTGAGGGCCCTCGCAGGCGGCCGGCCGGCACCCCCTCCACCTCCTTTCACCTTCGACGACATGCCGCGGGTGGGCTTCGAGTTGCTCGCCGAGCATCCGGGCGAGATCGCCTTCGGCTTCGTTGGGAGGCCGTGGCGGGTCGGTGACGAACGGCCGGTCGCGATCGGGCGAGGCTTGTTCTCGGACTTCAGCGATCCGGGCTATACGAAGATCGCGTTCGCGATCCGAGCCCAGCCGTATGGAGCACAGCGAACGCTGGTGGTGACCGAGACGCGCATCGCGGCGACTGACGTGCGCAGCCGACGCCTGTTCGCGCTGTACTGGAAGCTGATCGGCCCGTTCAGCGCACTGATCCGGCGAGCGATTCTTCGACGGGTACGGTCGGATGCCGAGCGGGCCGGGTCGTCGCGGAGTGGGGCGCGCGCGGTGCGGATAGACGGCGAGATCGTGATCAACCGCCCCGTGGATGAGGTGTTCGACTTCGTTGCCGATGAGCGCAACGAGCCGCGGTATAACCCGCGCTTGCTTCGTGTCGTGCAGATCTCGCCGGGCGAGACGGTCATGGGGCCTCCTCCCGTTCGCGCAGCGGATAGTTGGCGCCGCTCTACCGGCACCGCGATCCGGCCCGGCGGCCGGCCCATGGCCACGCTTCTGCTTGGCCCTGGCGGAGCAGGCGTCTCGCTGCCCTCAGCCGACGCGCTCGGAGATCGTCTCAAGCGGGCACGCGGCGGACGGGGACTCGTGCGCTCGCATATGGGCGATTCCGCAAGCCCGGGCGACTCCTTCGGCGACGCGCAAGCCCCCGCTGCGCATGATCCCGCCGCAGCCCCACACGCAAAGACGACTGTCGAGCCGTCGGCATTCGTGCGGAGCTAGGTGCCGGGTTTCTCGTCGAGCACGACCTCGTACATCTCCACCGAGGTTCGGGCGCCGCGCCCGCCGGCCGGCGTCACTTCGTTCAGCGCAGCATCGACCCGCCGCAGGTCGTCCCCTGTCTCACAGAGGACCAGGTTCGCTCCGCGATTGCCCTCGCGATCGACCAGCAGCATCATCCGCGCGACGGCGTCACTGACTTTCTCAAACGGAGTGCCCTGCCCGCCGCTGCGAATGGTGTCGCGAACGCCCGCGGCGAACTCGTCCCAGTTGCGGTCGCCACCCTCGAACCGCGCGATCCGTACGTACATGCTGCGCTCTCCTCTCCCAGCCGGTCGGCTCAGTCGCGCCACCCTATCGGACGACGGTCCTCGGTGGATCTTGCCAACCCCGAAGCTTCCGGTCCCAAAGCCGCTCGCCACCTGCCATGCGAACCGGCCACAGAACTGGCGCGACGGCTCGGGGGTAACCCGCCACCCGCCTCCAGGTGGCTGCGCTGCCGCCGGCGGTCGCCAGAGCCGACGATCGCATCCACCGTCCGCGCGGGCTTCCCGCCTGCGACCGCTTCGGCGACGAAGCACTCACCCCGATCCGGTCGGACCCCAACCACAGAAACAACTTCGCGCAGATCGTCGTGTCGCTCGGGTGAGCAACGGCGACGAGCGAGCTGTGAGCAGCTGATAGGTCCCGGTGACTCGGCCCTCGCGGTCGGGGCGCCGGGGTGCAGGCAACAGCCCTCGCGTCATTTTCATGCCCCGAATCTCGACAGCACCGACCGAGACTCGGAACACGCCAGCTGTCGCAGGCAATGCCGGAGCGTGACCGCTGGGGCCGCTGACGACCGGAGCTCGTCCAGAGCGGCTGCGTGCGGCGGCTAGGCGCAGACGCTCACTCTCGGCTTGAAGCAGCCGTGTCGCGCTCAAGGTCGCGCCCCGATCCGACGGGACCATCTACGGGCTTGGCCCGCTCTCGCGAGCGCGCAGGAGAGCTTGGCGAGGGTCGTCGGGTTGGCGTGTGGCCGTGCGCGCTCCATGCGCAGCGGTCCGCTCGAGGCCCTGCCAAGTCTGGGCGTACCGGACACTTTTTGTCAATTTCCCGGAGCTGAGGATTCCCGCGCCACCCCCATATGATCGCCGTACAGGCCCAGCGCACAACGCGCGGACCGAACCAACGGGGAGACGGCAATGACACTGGTGATTGGATACCACGAGATCGATGACAGCGCGCACTGGCTCGCGTCACCAAAGCGAGAGGAGGTCTTCGGGCCCCTCGGCATCACCGTCCGAACGTTTCTCGACCCGGAGAACCCGAACCGCGCGGCGGTGCTTGCCGACGTTCCCGACATGGCCGCCTTTCAGGCAGTGATGCAGTCCCAAGCCGGTGCCGACGCGATGGCCTACGACGGCGTTCGGACCGACACCTTCGTCCTGCTCGTCGAGGCGTAGCTCGTCGGAGGGCACGAGCGCTGTGGCCTCGAGGCCCTGCTGGCCCTGGGCGAAGCGACTAATTGTTGTGAATTGGCCGGAGCTGCGAATCCCGCGCCAAGCCCTATGATCGCTAGGCGCGCGATAACGCACGCTTTAGCGAGGGGGGATCAGCATGTCGCAGACGGGAAAGTCGCACCTCGTCATCATGTTTACGGTGGGGCCTGATGACGTGGCCGAGGGAGATCGCATCTTCGCGAGCCACGGCGAGTTCATGAAGGGGCATCCCCGCCAGGGCGACGTGGCGCTGCTGGACTACAGCGTCTCCAAGGGCCCGGAGCTGTCCAACCCGATGGACGCGAACTCTGAGCCGACCGGCAACACGACCTTTGTAGTCGATGAGTACTACGAGTCACCAGCCGGCATCACCAGGCATTGGCAGGACACGACGGAGAACTGGCCGGAGATGTCCGCCGCCGCGCCGGCGTGGTTCGCGAAGGCGACGATCGCGACACTGCACAACGGCACGGTCGTCCAGGCACTCTAGAAGGACGTTCGACGCCTTCCGCGGCTACAAGCGCTCCAGCAGCTGCTTGATGCGAGCTACGCAAGCGCGGGTTCGCACCTGCGCTCGATCTGGGGCGAGGAGTCGCGCCTGGACGCAGCCGCGGTGAGCGTGGAGCTGCCCGGCGTCCAGATTCTCGACCTCGCGACTGTCGCATCGCGGGGAACCCCGGGTGGCGCCGGTCGACGGCCTCTTCTTCCGTGGCGAGTTCTCGTTCGGCTCGGCGGAGGACTCAGCTCGCTTTCGCAACATTCGGGCGAACCGGGCTGTCAGCGGCGTTGTCACGCGCGGCCTCGAGACGTTTTTGGTGATCGTCCACGGACTGGCCGTCGAGACCGACCCGCGCGGCGCCGAGGCCGGTGGCTTCGCCGACTATCCACGGGCGCTAAGCATGTGAAGCCCGCGCTCGGCTCCAAGCGTCTCGGTGACGTGCGGCGGGGCGATTGCCAGCGCCTCGTCGACGATGTGGCGCCCGGCATGTCGGGCAGCCGGGTCCGGTCGGTCGTCAACTCGATCCGCTCGCTGTATCGGTGGGCTCAAGACCGCGATCTCGTCCAACACGATCCGGCCGCCCTCGTCCGCCTGCCGGCAATGGACGCCACGTCTCGTGACCGGGTCGCTACGCCGGCTGAGGTGGCGGCGCTGCTCGACGCGCTTCCCCTTCACGACGCGCTTCCCCTTCACGACGCCCTGCCATACGCGATCGCCTCATACGCGACTGCCCGCCGTGCTGAGATCAGGCACGCGCTCATCGAGGATGTCGACCTCGATCTCGAGGTGATCTATCTCGGCGCTGATGAGGACAGTCGTAAGAGCCGGGCCGCTCAACGCGCTGTGCCGCTCGTCAAGCCGCTTGCCCTGCTCATGCGCGCTGCCTGATGGCGCGCGGTCGCCCCGGAGACGGCGAGCTGCTCTGTCCCGGCCACAAGGCGGGCGGGCGCAACAGCGGGCGACTCTCCTTTGAGGCGCTGCAGGTTCGAGCTGATGAGGCGTGGGGGAGGGCGAAGCCTCAGAGGATTCGGTCCCTACAGCGGTGCACTGAGCGACCAGCTCCAAGCTGGACCTGGCATTAACGGCCCTACACGGCGGTCTCCAAAACCGCAACGCGAGGTTCGACTCCTCGGTTCCCCGCTCGCGAAGAACGGCTTTGCAGAGCCGATTGCGCGCTTACGCGTCTGGTCGCACCCGGCGGCGCGGCGTGCCCATCGGCGTCGATCGGCAGGAGCCCGATTGCGGCGACGTGCGCGTGCCCGCAGCGCCGTCCGCGCAACGCGTGCGAGCCGAGGCGCAAAGAGACGGCGCATGTGGTAATGTCCATAAAATAGATCAACAAGCTTGTATTTAGTTGTCTCTCGTTTCCTCAGGCAACCCAGGACAGACCGCCAATGAAGATAGACGTGCACCAACACCTCTGGACCGAGCCGCTCGTAGGGGCGCTGCAGGCGCGACAGGAGCTCCCGTTCGTGCGCCGCGAGCACGGTCTGACCGTGCTGTTTCTCGCCGGCGAGCGGCCGTACGTGATCGAGCGCTCCAGCGAGACCGCCGCGCGACGCGCGACGCTCGTAGACGGCGACGGGCTCGATCGCGCGCTGGTCTGCCTGTCGAGCCCGCTCGGCATCGAGTCGCTCCCGCGCGAGCAGGCGCTGCCGCTGATCGACGCCTACCACGAGGGCGCACTCGCGCTCGGCGAGCCGTTCGGCGCGTGGGGCTCGATCGCGCTCGACCGCGCCGATCCGACCGACGTCGATCGCGCGCTGCAGCGCGGGTGCGTGGGAATCTCGCTGCCCGCCGGAGCACTCGCCGGCGTCGACTGCCTGGCGCGACTGCGTCCGGTCCTCGCGCGGCTGGCGCGAGCCGGAGCTCCGCTGCTGGTGCATCCGGGCCCAGGGCCGGGGGATCTGCGCACGAGGCTTGCCACGACCGGCGAGCCGTCGCTGTCAGACCCGCTGTGGTGGTCGGCGCTCACGCGCTACGTCTCAGACATGCACGCCGCGTGGCTGGCGTTCGTCAGCGCCGGGCGCCACGAGCATCCCCAGCTTCGCATCGTCTTCACGATGCTGGCCGGACTTGCGCCGCTGCACGCCGAGCGCCTGCGCTCGCGTGGCGGGCCGGCTGCGCTCGGCGCCGACCCGCTGACCTTCTACGAGACCTCCTCCTACGGCCCCGAGGCCGTCCGGCGCCTCGCCGAGATCGTCGGCGCCGGACAGCTGCTCTACGGGTCGGACAGGCCCGTCGTCGACCCTGCCGAGCACGGCATCCTCGGCGCGCTCGACTGGGACGCGGTCGGCGACGGCACGCGCCGTGCTCTCGGCGAGCCTCGCCGCCGGGCTCCCGCGCCTGAGCGGATCTCCGCGATTGCCGCCGCCGCCGCCACGAGCGAGAGCGCGGTGGCCCGATGACCGGCCTATCGCCGTCCGCGAGCGCCGCTCAGCCGCAGCCGCAGCCCCTGCCGCAGCCGCAGCCGCAGGCGGGGGCGCAGCCGGGGGCGAGGGCTGGGGCGGGAGCGCTGGCGGCCGTGCCGCGCCCGCGCGGGCGCGACCTGTCGGCGCCCGAGCTCCAGTCGTTCGTGCGCGAGCTCGCCGAGCGGCCGGAGCTGTGGATCGATCTCATCCGCCACGACGCCAGCCAGCGCGTGTACGAGGAGCTGCTCAGCGACGCGCACGTCACCGCCTGGCTGATCTGCTGGATGGACGACCAGGACACCGGCTTTCACGACCACGACGTCTCCGCCGGCGCTGTGGCCGTGGTCAGCGGCAACGTGCGCGAGGAGCGCCTGACGATCGGCGGCGAGCGATCGGAGATCGGCCAGCGCGGGCGCAAGTTCGCCGCCGGCGACGCCTTTCACTTCTCGGCGGCCGACATCCACCGCGTGCGCCATGGCGGCAGTGATCCTGCTGTCACCCTGCACGTGTACTCGCCGCCGCTGGCGCGCATGGGCGCGTACACGATCGGCGCCGACGGCGTTCTCGCGCGACGCACGATGCCCTCCTCAGAGGAGCTGCGCCCGCAGGAGGCCGACGACGCTGCGGTTCCCACCAGGCCCAGCGCCGCCCAGGCCGCCTAGCGTCGGGCTCAGGAGGATGGCTTGGCGCCGGCGCGGTGCTGCACGCCGGAGCGACCGGCGCTGACGATCGAGCTGACCATCTCCGGCTCGAACAGGCCGTGCTCGACCACGCCCGGCTGCGCGCTCAGCCGGCTCGCCAGCGCCCGCGGGTCGCCGACCGGCCCGAGGTAGTCGGCGATCAGGCCGCCGTCTGGGCTGCTCGGCACGTCGCGCAGCTTCGCCTCGCCGAGCGCCGCCAGCGTCGTCTGCACGGCGAACGGAACGAGCTCCAGCGGAACCGGAGCGCAGAGGCTCGATACGAGCTTCTCCTCGGAGACGATCACGACGAACCGGCGCGCCGCCGCCGCGATGATCTTCTCGCGCGTGTGAGCTGCGCCTCCGCCCTTGATCAGCCAGCCCTGCGGATCGACCTGATCGGCGCCGTCGATCGCCAGGTCGAGCTCGCCCAGCTCGTCCAGCCCGGCGACCGTCAGGCCGAGCTCCCGCGCGCCCTGCTCGGTGGCCGGCGAGGTCGCCGCAAAGCGTGCCTGCGCCAGCGAGCGCTCGCCGAGCGCCTCCAGCAGGTAGGCGACCGTCGAGCCGCTGCCCAGCCCGACGCGCATCCCGTCCTGCACGAGCTCCGCCGCCGATCTCGCCGCCTCGCGCTTGTAGCTGGCGATCGCGGCGGGGTCGCTCAGCGACGCCGCCGGTTCTCGCCCAGTCGCACGCGCGGACGCCATGGCGCGGACGTTACCGCCCCGCCGGCTCCCGCGAAGCGCAGGCGCTCGGGCGAGTCGGGCCGGTGCAGCAGGAAGCCCTGGCCGACCGTGCAGTCCAGCTCGCGCGCCAGCGCCAGCTGGCGATTGGTTTCGATCCCCACCGCGACCGCTGTCAGGCCGGCCTTGTGCGCGAGCGCGATCATCGCCGCGACCATCGCGTGCGTCTCGCGATCGCGCTCGAAGTTCTGGATCAGCCCGCGGTCGAGCTTGAGCATGTCCAATTGCAGGTTTCGTGGCAGCGCGATCGAGGCGTCGCGCGCGCCGAAGCTGTCGAGCGCGATCGCCACACCCAGGCTGCGCACCTCGCCGAGCGTCGCGCGGGCACGTTCGGGGTCGCGCAGGACCGCGTCCTCGGTCACCTCCAGGCACAGCGCGCGGCCGGGCAGCTGAAAGCGCGTGAGCTCCTTGCGCACGCGCGCCGCCAGGTCGAGCTCGCTCAGCTCACGCGCTGAGACGTTGATCGAGATCGGCACCGAGATTCCCTGCCGGCGCCACGTCGCAGCCTGCGCGCATGCGTTGTGCAGCACCCAGTCGCCGATCTGCACGATCAGCTCGCTCTCCTCGGCCCGCGGCAGGAACTTCGACGGCAGCAGCTCGTCGATCCCCGGTTCCTCCGCGGGGTCCGGGTTCCAACGCACGAGCGCCTCGACGCCGACCGCGCGACCGCCCGACAGAGGCAGGATCGGCTGGTAGGTGAGCACCAGCTCGTCCTGTGGCAGCGCGTGCAGCAGGCGCTCGCCGATCTCCAGATGCGCGGTCATCTCCTGGCGCAGGCTCTCGTCGAACATTTCCGGCCGCCGGCCGCCCGCTTTCTTGGCGCGGTACATCGCAATGTCGGCCTCGCGCAGCATGCTCTCGGGCTCCGCCTCGCGATCGTGGGAGACCGATACGCCGACGCTCGCATGCACCGAGACCTCGGCCGCCCCCACCTGGAAGGGCTCCTTCAGCGTCGCCAGCACGCGCTCGGCCAGCGCCAGCGCTTCGCCGTCGGCCTCCATTGCGTCGCCGAGGATCACGAACTCGTCGCCGCCGAGGCGCGCGACCGTGTCGCTGTCGCGCATCATCTCCCCGAGACGCTCGGCCACCGCGACCAGCAGGCGATCTCCCACGTCGTGGCCGAAGTTGTCGTTGATCGCCTTGAAGCGATCGAGGTCGATGAACAGCAGCGCCACCACGCCGCCACCACGCGCCAGGCGCGTCAGCGCCTGGCGCGCGCGGTCCATCAGCAGCAGCCGGTTTGGCAGGCGCGTCAGCGGATCGCGCAGCGCCTGGTGCTCGAGCCACATGCGGTCGGTGACGTCCTTCGCCGCCGCGTACCACATGTCGCCGTCGCAGCGTGCGCTCCACAGCAGCGAGCGCCAGGAGCCGTCGCGATGGCGGTAGCGGTTGGTGAAGTTCTCCAGATGGGCCGGGCGCTGGCGGCCGGCCATCAGCAGCGCACGCGTCTGCTCGACGTCGTCGGGATGGATGTACTCGGCGATCGGGTTGGCCTGCAGCTCCTGCAGCGACCACCCGAGCAGCTGCTCCCAGGCGGGGTTCAGCAGCGTGAAGCGCCCCTCCAGGGAGATCGTCGCCAGCAGGTCGCTGGTCATCTCAAACAGCCGTGCCACGCGCGGGTCGCCGGGCGCGGCCAGGCTGTCGCCGAGCGGCGGCGCGGCCACGCTCGGCTGATCGCCAGGCAGCGCCTCCAGGCGCGCCACCGGCTCGGCCTGAGCGTCGGCGACAGCGGCCACCGGCTCGGCCTGCGTGCGGGGGACAGGGGAATGCATTGTCTGCTCACCCGTCGGCCCCGTCGGACGCGCGCGCGCGGGCGGCGGACGTAGTTGGACGAATTTACGAGCCCAGTTGCCCGCAGTTGCGGGTGATGCGGTCGTGCGCCGGCCTGTCAGGCGGTCAGGATCGGGCGGTCAGGATCGGGCGGTGCCCAGCGGCGTCGCCGGTTCGCCGTGACCCAGATCAAGGTCGGATCGGCTTTCGCGCAGCGTCGGGTCGCCGCGCAGGAAGCGCCACACAGACAGGCACATCAGGGTCGTCACGATCACCGCGCTGGAGACGCACCACTCGCAGATCGCGTGGATCGAGAACAGCTCGCGATATGTCAGATATGCGCTGAAGCCGAAGCCGACCACCGTGAAGGCGACCGTCGCAAAGCGCGAGGTCTCGGTCTCTCCCACGAGCAGCGAGCCGAGGATCGCGATGTAGCCGAGCAGCCCGATCAGCGCCACCGGCACGCCCGCCAGCTTCGAGTATTCGGAGGTCTGCACCTTGGTGCAGCTTTCGCCGGCGGTGCAGGCGGGCTTGATGCCCGCGTAGTGCACGTACGTCAGATAGCTCGCGACTGCGAGGCCGATCACCGCAAGCGCGATCATCGTGATCCTCAGCGTGCGTGCGCTCATTGCCGTCCCAGCTCTACTGCAGCTTTTGGATCGCCGATTCGAAGCCCGACGGATTGGTCAGCGAGGAGTATTCGAGCTTCTGCAGCTGGCCGCCGGTCTTGCCGATCTGGAAGGACGGCGTGCCCGTGAAGCCGGCGTTGTTCGCCGCCTGCGCGTCGGTCGTGATCGCGTTCGCGAGCGCCGGTTGGTTGCGCGCCGACGTCCAGCCGGCGAGGTTCAGGCCGGGCACCTGCTGGGCGAGCGCCTGCAGGTATTTCTCGGTCACGTATTCGGTGTTCTCTTCGCCCTGCTGGTGGTAGAAGAGCTCGATGTAGTACCACGCCTTCTGCTGCTTGCCCGCCGCCAGCGCCGCGACCTGCTGGGTCTTGAACGTTTCCGGTTCGCGCGTCGCCGTCTCCAGGTTGCGGTATTCGATCTTCAGCTTGCCCGTGCGCACGTACTTCTGGATCAGCGTTGGCAGCGCGCCGAGCGTGAAGTCCTTGCAGATCGGGCACTGCAGGTCGCCGAAGTAGACCATCGTGACCGGCGCTTTCGGGCTGCCGAGCGTGTTTCCGTCTTGAGGGATGCCCCCGACCAGCGACGTGACTTCGGTCACGACTTTGTTGCTTCCCGGGCTTTTGCCCGGCGGGGGCGACTTGCTCGACCCGCCGCCGCTGGTTGCGACGAGGATGACGGCGATGATCACGACCACGACGCCGGCCACCGAGCCGAGCTGGATCAGCCGCTTGCGCCGCTGCACGTTGGCCGTCTCGGCCTGCTCCAGCGCCTTGCGCTCGGCGCGCGCCTGCTCGCGGCGCTGCTTGCGCGTGAGATCCTGCTCGTCGTCCTCCACCGTGCTCATCGGTGCAACTTTTACAGGTTTCCGCTCAAGCGTGCCTAAGTTCATGCCACGATGCGTTCATGCCACGATACGTTCGCGCGCGCGTGTGGGAGCGCCGTGCGTGTCGCCTTGACCACGTCGCGCCCCCGTAGCTCAACTGGATAGAGCACCGGCCTTCTAAGCCGGGGGTTGCTGGTTCGAGTCCAGCCGGGGGCATTGCAGCGCCGACTTGGCCGTTTCGACGCTGCGCGACGGGGGCGGCCGCTGGGATGATGGCGCGAATTGTTCGCGCTCACGGTGTTCGCCTACCCGCTCGCGCTCGCGCTGCTGTGCGCCGGCGCCGGCTTGCTGATCGACCACGCCAGCGGCCGATTCCTGCCCGCCGCGCTGCTGCCGAGCGTCGGCGCGGCCGCGCTGATCGCGCTGTCGCAGCTGAGCACCTACGCCTCGCCACTGGCGCCGGCGACCCCCTACCTGATGCTCGCCGCGGCGCTCGCCGGCTTTCTGCTCGCGCGCTCGCGCCTGCTGGAGCTCGTCGCGAGCGCGCGGACGCGCGGTTGGCCGCTCGGCGTGGCGCTGCTGGCCTACCTGCTGGCGCTCGCGCCCGTGCTGCTCGCCGGGCGGGCGAGCTTCTCCTCGTTCATGGCCCTGTCGGACTCCGCCGTGCACATGGTCGGCGCCGACTACCTGATCCACCACGGCCAGGACTACGCGCACCTGGATCTGCGCAACTCCTACGGCCAGTTCATCCACAACTACTACGGCACGAGCTATCCCTCAGGCGCCGACACGCTGTTCGGCGGCAGCGCGCTGCTGCTGGGACTGCCGCTGATCTGGACCTTCCAGCCGTTCGTCGGCCTGATGCTCGCGTTGTGCAGCGGACCGGCTTGGGTGCTCGCGCGCGCCGTCGGCCTGCGCGGCGCGTGGGCTGCGGTTGCGGCGCTCAGCGCGACCGTGCCGGCGCTCGTCTACGGCTACGAGCTGATCGGGTCGGTCAAGGAGATCGTCGCGCTGGCGATGATCCTCACGCTCGGCGCGCTCGTCGTCGCCCACCGGCGCTGGCTGTCGCAGTCGCCGCTTTGCGCGCTGCCGATCGCGCTCGTGCTCGCCGCCGGCGTGTCCGCGCTCGGCGTCGGCTTCGGCGCGTGGGCGCTCGCCGCCGCCGCCGTACCGGCCGTCGTGCTGATCGGCGACCTCCGCGCCGGGCGCACGGGCGCTGCGGCGACGCTGGCGTTCCTCGCCGCCGGCGCGCTCGTGCTGCTGATCGCCGCCTGGCCGACGTGGATCCACGTTTCGGCGTCGCTGCACGTCGCGCAGAACATCGCCTCGACCGGCAACGCCGGCAACCTGCCCGCGCCGCTGAAATGGACGCAGGTGTTCGGCGTGTGGCTGCGCGCCAGCTACAAGCAACCGCCAGCCGGCGCGGCGCTCGCGGTCACCGACGCGCTGATCGTCGTCGTGCTCGCCTGCTGCGCGCTCGGCGCCGTCGCGCTGCTGCGCGCCCGCCGCCGCGCGCTCGCCGGCTGGATCGCGCTGATGCTGCTCGCCTGGCTCGTGCTCAGCCGCACCGCCACCACGTGGGTCGACGCCAAGGCGCTCGTGCTCACCTCGTCGATCGTCGTGCTGCTCGCCTGGGCGGGCGTCGCCGCGCTCGTCGGGCCGCCATCACGCGCGCGCGACGCTCCCCGGTCACGCCGCCAGTCACGCGGCGCCTTCAACCGCCGTCCGCTCGCGGCGCTGCTCGCGCTCGCGCTCGGCGCCGGCGTGCTCGCCTCCGACCTCGCGCAGTACCACAGCTCAAACCTCGGGCCGACCGCTCGCTATGAAGAGCTCGCGTCGATCAACGAACGCTTCGGCGGCGGCGGCCCGACGCTGTTCACGGACTTCGACGAATACTCGATGTACGCGCTGCGCGACCTCGACGTCGCCGGCCCCGACTTCGTCTATCCGCCGCCCGCGCTCGCCCTCCTCGCCGGCGGCTACGGCCAACCGGTGCGCCTCGATCGCGCCTCGCCCAGCTCGCTGCGCGCCTACCCGCTGATCGTCATGCGCCGTGACCCCAGCGCATCGCCGCCGCCGGCCGCCTACCGCCTGCTCTGGCAGGGCGACTACTACGACGTGTGGGGTCGCCGGCCCGGCGCCGTGCCCGCTCTCGCGCACGTCGCCTCCGCCGGCGCGCGCCCGCTCGCGTGCGCGCGCGTGAAACGTGCGGTCGGGCGCGCGGCAGCTGCGCATGCGCGCGCGATCGCCGCTGTCGCACCGTTGATCGTCCGCGTGCCGATCGCGCGCGCCAAGCGCCCGCGCGACTGGGGGCGCGAGCGCAAGGGCTTTGCCATGCGGCGGGCCGGCACGCTGTCGGCGCGCTTTGACGTGCCGCGCTCGGGCATCTACGACGTGTGGCTGCAGGGCCAGTTCATGGCGTCGGTGAGCGTCGCGGTAGACGGGCGTGAGCTCGTGTCGATCGCCGGGCAGCTCGCCGGCAACTCGCTCGTGCCGGACACGGCCACACCGGTCGCCGTGCGCCTGCCGGCGGGCGTCCATCGGCTGAGCGTCACGCGCGCGGGCTTCAGCCTGGCGCCCGGCAATGGCGGCTCGGCGGTGCTCGACGGCGTCTTTCTCACGCCCGCAGGCACGCCCGCGCGGGAGCTGCGCTCACTGCCGGCCGGCGGCGACGCGCGCTCGCAGTGCTCTCGCAGCTACCTCTGGGTCGAGCTCGTCGGCGAATAGCGCAAGCTCGCGACACCTCGATCGCACGAGATCCATAAAGAGATCCCTCGCGCAGGCTGCGGCTCCATCGGGGCGCGAACGTAGTCTGCTGCGAGTGAGCGCCGGCGAATCACCGCAGACCGATCAGATCCTGCTGGGCGAGAACCTGGCGCTGCTGCCGGCGTTCGCCGACGAGTCGTTTCAGCTGATCTACATCGATCCGCCGTTCAACACCGGGCACGCGCAGGTGCGAAAGACGCTTTCAGCGGTCGGCGACGCCGATGGCGAGCGGATCGGCTTTCAGGGCCGGCGCTACCGCACGCGGCTGCTCGCCGAGTCCTCCTATCGCGACGCCTTCGACGACTATCTCGGCTTCCTCGCTCCGCGCCTTCAGCAGGCGCGCCGGCTGCTGCGCAGCGAGGGCACGCTGTACTTCCACATCGACTATCGCGAGGCCCATCACTGCAAGCTGCTGCTCGACGAGATCTTCGGGCGCGAGTGCTTTCTCAACGAGCTCATCTGGGCCTATGACTACGGCGCCCGCGCCAAGCGTCGCTGGCCGGCCAAGCACGACACGATCCTCGTGTACGTCAAGGATCCGACTGCATATTTTTTTAATTCCGATGATGTCGATCGCGAGCCGTACATGGCGCCCGGCCTGGTGACCGCGGAGAAGGCCGCCCGCGGCAAGCTGCCGACGGACGTCTGGTGGCACACGATCGTGCCGACCAACGGCGCCGAGAAGACCGGCTATCCGACGCAGAAGCCCGAGGGCATCGTGCGGCGCATGCTGCAGGCCTCCACGCGCCCCGGCGACTGGTGCCTGGACTTCTTCGCGGGCAGCGGCACGCTCGGCGCCGTCGCCGCCAAGCTCGGCCGCCGCTACGTGCTGATCGACTCCAACCCGCAGGCCGTGCGCGTGATGCGCGAGCGTCTCGGCGACGCCCGCGCGGCCGCCGCCGGAGCTTCGTGAACGAGCATCCCGTCCAGCTCGTCGTCAGCGACGACCTGACGCGCGAACGCCTCACGGTGTTCTTTCGCGCGCTGCTGGCGATCCCGCATTTCATCTGGCTGTTTCTGTGGTCGATCGCCGCGCTGCCGGCCGCCATCGCCAACTGGCTGGCCACGCTTGCGCGCGGCCGCTCGCCCGCAGCGCTGCACCGCTTCCTCGCGGCGTACGTCAAATACGTCACGCAGTTCTATGCCTACCTGCACCTCGCCGCCAACCCCTACCCGCCGTTCGACGGACAGGCCGGCTACCCCGTCGACGTCATCATCGCCGCGCCCGCGCGCCAGAACCGCGCGAGCGTGGCCTTCCGCGTGATCCTGCTGCTGCCGGCCGCGCTGCTCGTCGGTGCGCTCGTCGGCGATCCCGCCTCCAGCTTGAACTCCGGGCGCGGCTCGTTCTCCTTCAACGCCGGCCTGCTCCCCGTCGCCGCGCTGCTCGGCTGGTTCGCGATCATGGCGCGCGGGCGCATGCCGCACGGGCTGCGCGACGCCGCCGCCTACGCGCTCTCCTACGGCGCGCAGTTCTGGGCCTACGCGCTGCTGCTCACCGATCGCTACCCCGACAGCGACCCGCTGAAGGCCGTGCCCGGGCTGCCGCTGCGCGCCGACCCGATCCACCTCGATGTCGAAGACGAGCTGCGCCGCAGCCGGCTGACCGTGTTCTTTCGCCTGCTGCTCGCCATCCCGCACCTGATCTGGCTGCAGCTGTGGGGCATCCTCGCGCTGCTCGCCGCGATCGTCAGCTGGTTGGCCACGCTGTTTGCCGGGCGCTCTCCCGCGTGGGCGCACCGCTTCCTCTCCGCCTACCTGCGCTACCAGTTCCACGTCTACGCCTTCCTCTATCTGATCGCCAACCCGTTTCCCGGATTCGTCGGCAAGGCGGGCAGCTACTCGCTGGAAATCGTCGTCGCCGCGCGCGAGCGCCAGAACCGCTGGAAGACAGGCTTTCGCCTGATCCTCGTGCTTCCCGCGCTGCTGCTCGCCGGCGCCTACGGAGGGCTCTCCGGGCTCGTCGCGCTGCTCGGCTGGTTCAGCTCGCTCGCCCGTGCGCGCATGCCGCGCGGGCTGCGCAACGCCGGCGCGCTGGCGTTGCGCTACCAGGCGCAGGCCTTCGGCTACCTGCTGCTGTTGACCGATGCGTACCCGTATGGCGGGCCGACGCGCGAACTCGCTCCGGCGAGCGAGCGCGAGTCGCCTGCCGACACATCGTCCCCACCAAGCGCGCCGAGCGCCGGCGCCGCACCGAGTGCACCCGCCACGCATCCCGACGTCGGCCTGAGCTGACGCTCGTGAGCGTCGCGCGCGCAACCTGGGACAGGGCGGTCGCGCGGCCCGGGCGATCCGCGCTGGTGCTCGCTTGCCTGCTCGCGTTCGCCGTGCTGTGGGCGCTGGCCGCGCACGCGCTGTGGCATTCGACCGTGCCCGGCGGCCTGCGCTTGGCGCACGTGGACCCGCGCGAGGTGTTCTCGGCGAGGTTCCTCGCGCGCAGCTCCTCCTACGAACGCTTCCTCGACATCGACGCGCTGCTCGGCGAGCTGACGCTCGTCGTCGTGCTCGCGCTCTACGCGCGGCGCGGGCACAGGCTGATGCGCGAGTCGGCCGCCGGGCGAATCGGCACGGGCATGATGCTCGGCATGCTCGGCTTCGCCGTGCTGTGGATCGCCGAGATCCCCTTCGGGCTGGCCGCCGTGTGGTGGGAACGCCGCCACGGCATCTCCCACCAGGGCTACGTCGCCTCGCTGCTCACGAGCTTCCTCTCGCTCGGCGCCAAGTTCCTGTTCGTGTCGCTGGCGCTGCTCGTCGCCATGGGACTCGCCGGCGTCCTGCGTCGCTGGTGGTGGGCGCTCGCCGCTCCCGTGTTCGCCGGTCTGGCGCTGCTGTCGTCGTTTCTCAGCGTCTATCTGATCCCCGACACGCACCCGCTGCACAACCCGCAGACGAGCGCCGACGTGCGCGAACTGGCGCGCATCGAGCACGTCCCCGGGACGCGCGCGGAAGTGCAGGACGTCAACCGCGACACCACAGCGCCGAACGCCGAGTCGGTCGGCTTCGGCTCCACGCGCCGCTTGATCCTCTGGAACACGCTGCTCGACGGCCGCTTCCCACGCGCGCAGGTGCGCGTCGTGACCGCGCACGAGCTCGGCCACATCGCCCATCACCACATCCTCAAGCGCGTCGGCTGGCTTGCGCTGTTCCTGCTGCCCGCCGCCGGGCTCGTCGCGCTGTTCACGCGCCGGCGCGGCGGGCTCGCGCGCCCGGAGGCCGTGCCCGTCGCGCTGTTCGTCTTCGTCGTGCTGCAGCTGCTGACGATGCCGCTGACGAACATCGTCTCGCGCCACGAGGAGGCCGAGGCCGATTGGTCGGCGCTCAACGCCACGCGCGACCCCGCCGCCGCGCGTGCTCTGTTTCGCAACCTCGCCGCGACCAGCCTGGCCAATCCCAACCCGCCGGCGTGGACGTACGTGCTCTACCAGGATCACCCGACGATCGTGCAGCGCATCGCCATGGTCGACGCCTGGCAGGCCCGCCCCGCGCGCTGACATGCGAGCCTTTGTCGCGTGTACCACGTCGAGCTGCGCAAGTTCCCGCACAGCGTCTGCCGCTTCAACCAGACAGAGCAGCAGGTTCGCGCGATCGTCGTTCCCTGGACCAACGAGGAGTGGATCGAGGAGGGCGAACGCAAGTGGAACTCAAACGAAGCCACGATCACCGTGCTGCAGGGGCCCGAGCTGTCGATGCCCGAGCTCGCCATGGGGCGCGGCTGGCGCAACGCGCAGCGGCGCAGCGAGGACGTGACCGAGCGCGTGCTTCAGGCGGTCAAGCAGGGAGGCGCGGGGGCCGGCTCGGGGAGCGCGCCCGCGCCGGCGCAGGGCGGGCCGCCTGCATTTGCGACCGCGGTCGAGGTCCCAGCCGCATCGCAGCTGCTCGCCGACTCGCTCGCGCTGGAGCTGCTCGCGTTGCTCGACGCCGGGCCGGCGCAGCTGTCGCGTGCCTGGGCGCTGGCGTCGCGGCGCCTCGCCGACGTGCCCGCCGCCGAGTCGCTGGCGCTGGCCGAACAGGCCGTGCGCTCGCTGCTCGCGCGCGGACTTGTCGTGCTGCAGGCCGGCGCCGGGGCGGGTGCGACGCAGGACAGCGACGGGCGCGTCGAGGCGGGGCTGCGCGCCGTCGAGAGCTGGGCTGGCGGCGAGGCTGCGTCGCTGGCGATTGCCCGCAGAGTCTGAGCGCGCGGCGCTAGACTCCGGGGCCCGTGGTGGGCGTAGCTCAGTTGGTAGAGCTCCTGGTTGTGGTCCAGGCGGTCGCGGGTTCAAGTCCCGTCGCTCACCCTCAAGAATAGCCTGCAAATCGCTGGTTTCCGGTAGGCGTTCAGTTGTCTGGGTTTCCATAACCAGGAGCGTGGCTTGGGGCGGCGAATTGTTGGGGTGTGGAGCGGGCGGAGGCTGAGGCTGTTTATGACGCGGGCCGTGAGGTGTGCGTGGAGTTCTTGATAGGCTTGATGGGCTTGATGGTGGCGCAGGAGCGGCTGGAGGAGCGTGTGCGGGTGCTCACTCACGAAGGACGTCGTGCCTCCTGGCACCAGCAACCCGGACATGTCTGACTTCAACGCGCCCCGTCGAGCCGACGCCGACGACCAGCAGCCCGCGCCGACTCCGGGCACGACCGACGCTCTCTCGGGTGACGGTCCCCAAGCGGCCAGCGAGATCAGCGCATCGGACGCTCAGTCAAGCTCCTCGAGGTAACCGGTCACTCCGACCGTCGATGCCGAATCGAGCGTGTCTAGTGCTCGCAGCGAGCCCGAGCTCATTCCTTCGGAAGCTTCAGTCCGCCGTCCCCGTGCCGATACCTACCCGCATGGCACTCAGCCCCCAACGCAAGCGCGCGCTCGGACGCGACCTGCGCGACACAGTGTTCCGTCTCTGCGCCGTCGCGGGCGGCTTCCTCGCCCTCCTCTGGGACGTTCACCACAAGGTCGGCCAGCCCGCTCACGCGACGAGCGATGCCTGCGCCAAGCATCCAGCTGGCAGCGCGGCTGCCGGCGCGGTGGGCCACTGCGTCGGTAGCGGGCTCTCGACCGTCATCCTGGCCTGGCTGATTCCTGTCGCTGTCGGCCTCCTGGTCGGCTCGCTCGTTGGGCTCGCCTTGGCTTCGATGATCCGCGTCGGACGTGGCAAGTCGCCACATCGAACGCGCCGGTAGCCCGAGCCCACGCTCTGGGCCCAATCCCGACGATAATCCCCAAGCGCCCACGTCAAACCGCCCGCACCCTCAACCAGCCGGCTCGTCGAGAGACCGGGGCCATCGACCGCGGGAGGACTCGTCCATGCCTGGACTGCACATCTGCAACGTCAACCTTCGCGGCAGCGACAGCCGCGGCGAGTACGTCGAGATCGCCAACGACGGCACGACCTCGCTGGCGCTGACCGGCCTTGAGCTAACTGACTACACGCCCACGCAGCAACGCGTGCACGTGTATCGCTTTCCCTCGCTCGCGGACGGTTCGCCGCTGACGCTCACGCCCCGGCAGAGCGCCTACGTGTTCACCGGCCACGGCACGAGCGAGCTGGGCCCGCAGGGGGACTGGCTGCTCTTCGCGGGGCACTCGGCGCAGATCTGGAACAACACCGGGGACGTCGCCTACCTCCGCAATGCGGCGGGACAGCTCGTCGATTCGAGGACCGCCGGACACCCCAAGCGCCATCCCAACGGTCACTGACAGGAAAATAAAGCTCAGGCTGCCACCGCCTCCTGCAGCGTGACGGTGTGTCCGAGTGCTTCGAGTTGGGTGACGAGGCGTTTGGTTGTGCGC
>JADGPP010000111.1 GCA_017882375.1 Solirubrobacteraceae bacterium
GCGCAGCAGCGCGTCGGGCGCCTCGCCGGCGAGCGGGCTCACATGGAGGGCTTCCAGCTCGGGGCCGCTTTGCCAGAACGAGTCCAGCACGGTGGACAGCGACGCCCCAGGCTCAGATCCCTGAGCAGCCCGCTCCGACCGCGCGTTCGCCCCGGCGCCGCGGCCGACGGGTGCGCGCCGCGCGCGCAGGCGCTCCACAAGCTCGCCCTGCTCGCGTCCCCTCCAAGTGAAGATCAGGAACGGATCCTCGTCAAAGCGCTCCGCGAGGATGTAGTAGGCGGCAGCGATGTGCTTGCACGGGTTCTCCCAATCCGGACAGCTGCAGGTCGCGGTCAGCTCACGCTTCGAGCGCGGGAGCAGCGTCAGCTTGCACGACGCGAACAGATCCTCGATATCGCGCGGCATCTCGCCGGCGAGCAGCTTCGCGAGCGGCAGAGCCTGCGCCGCCATCGCCTTCTCGACGCGGCGCCACTGATTCTCGGAGAGGATCTTGCCGCGGATCCGCACGCGATAGGGCGAGTAGCGCGACCCCTGCACCTTCGCCAGCACCACCCCGGGCTCGACCTCCAGCTCGGTCACCTGGCCGGCGCGAGCGTAGTTGCGTCCGCGCTTCAGGCGCGAGCCGACGCCGAAGGACTCGAGCAGCTCGATGAACCGCCTCGACCACCACGTCTCGCCGATCGCCCCGCGCCGGCTGCGCGCCTGAATGCCGTCCTCGGCCGGCAGCGGCCGCGAGGGCTCATAGTGGGGGTAGTAGCCGAACGAGGTCATCGTCAGTCCGCTACCGCATCGGCCGACAGCGTCACCAGCTCGCGCAGCTGAGCAGTGTCGAGGTCAGTTACCCAGGCCTCGCCGGTGCCGACGATGCGATCGGCCAGATCCTTCTTCTGATTGATCAGCGTGTCGATCCGCTCCTCAAGCGTGCCCACGCACATCAGCTTGCGCACCTGCACGTTCTTCTTCTGCCCGATCCGAAACGCCCGGTCGGTCGCCTGGTCCTCGACTGCGGGGTTCCACCAGCGGTCGAAGTGAACCACGTGGTTGGCGGCGGTCAGGTTGAGGCCCGTGCCGCCCGCCTTCAGCGACAGCACGAACACCGCCGGGCCATCGTCACCATGGAACCGCTGCACCATCTCGTCACGGGCGCTCTTCGGGGTGCCGCCGTGCAGGAACAGCACCTCGCGGCCGAGGCGCTCCTGCAGATGCGCGCGAAGCATATGCCCGAACTCGGCGAACTGCGTGAAGCAGAGCGCGCGGTCGCCCTCGGCGAGCGCTTCGGCGAGGATCTCCTCCAGCCGCGCGAGCTTGCCCGAGCGCCCGCCCAGATCGGAATGGTCCTTGAGCAAGTGCGCAGGGTGGTTGCAGACCTGCTTGAGCTTCATCAGCGCCGCCAGAATCACCCCCGAGCGCTCGATCCCTTCGACCTGCGCCGCCTTCTCCAGCATCTCCTCCACGACCGCCTGGTAGAGGCTCGCCTGCTCCTTCGTCAGATGGCAGTCGACGCGCATCTCGATCTTCTCGGGCAGATCGCTGATGATCTCCCTGTCGGTCTTCAGGCGGCGGAGGATGAACGGGCCGGTCGCTCGCCGCAGCCGTGCGGCAGCGTGCCCGTCGCGGTAGCGCTCGATCGGCCTCGCGTAGCACCGCTTGAACATCGCGGCCGAGCCCAGCAGCCCCGGGTTGAGGAAATCCACGATCGAGTGAAGCTCACTCAGGCGGTTCTCGACCGGCGTGCCCGTGAGCGCGACCCGGTGACGGGCCGGCAGCGAGCGGATCGCACGCGTTTGCTTGGTGTCGATCGTCTTGATGTTCTGCGCCTCGTCGAGCGCGACCCGCTCCCACTTCACCGCGCCGAGCGTCTCGCGGTCGCGCGTCGCGAGCGCATAGGTCGTGACCACGAGATCGTTCGCGCGCGCCGCGCGCGCGAACGCCTTGTCGGCCAGCCGCTCGGGACCGTGATGCACGTGAACCCGCAGGCCCGGCGCGAACCGCTGTGCCTCGCGCTGCCAGTTACCGGCCACCGACATCGGACAGACCAGGAGCGTCGGCGCAAGGCGCTTGCGCCGACGCTTCCCCGAGCCAGTCGGCGCCTGCTCGCGCTCCGCCAGCAGCAGCGCCAACAGCTGCACCGTCTTGCCGAGACCCATGTCGTCGGCCAGACACGCACCCAGGCCGAGGCTGGACAGGAACGACAGCCACGCAAGTCCCCGCTGCTGGTAGGGACGAAGCTCCCCCTCGAAAGTGACCGGAGTAGGAACCTCCTGCAGCTTGCGATCGCCGTTCGTGGCGAGCAGCTCCTTCAGCCACCCCCCGGCTTCCATCTCAGCAGCCGGGAGCTCGGAGTCCGCGTCGCCACCAAGGCTGAGGCTCTCGCGGAGAAGCTCGCCCGCCGGCGCCTCGCCCCGCTCGGCCCGGCGTTCGAAGAACGCGAGCGCCACCTCGACGTCCTCCGGGCGCAGCACGATCCAGCGCCCGCGGGCCATCACCAGCGGCAGCTTCAACGCCGCCAGCTCACGCAGCTCGGACAGCGACAACGTCATATCGCCAACAGCGATCTTCCACTCATACGCGCACAGACCCTCCAGGCCGAACAGCCCCTCGCCCTCCTCGAGCTCCTCGAACGGCTCCACCTTCAGCTTAAGGCGCAGCCGTTGGCTCCACCATGGCGGCACGAGCACCCCGAACCCGGCCTGCTCCAGTACCGGCGCGCCGTCGCGCAGGAACCCCATGGCGGCATCCGGAGTCAGATCGAGGCCGGTCGGAGCGGCCTCCCGCAGCGCCGGCTCCAGCGCGGGCCACAGCCGCAGCGCATGACCCAGCCCCCCGAGCAGACGCTCCTGCGGTTCCACGATCCGGCGGCCGAGCGCCCTCAGCCCGCTCCCGTTGGAGCTCCACACCTCCTCGGCCGGGACGAGCACGCTCGGATCGTCCTTGGCCTGGAGCAGGATCTCGACACGCCACTCTGCCCGCTCGTCGGGCTCGCACAGCCGAAAGCAGGTCCGAAAGGTCCGGTGCTCGGCATATCGCTCCCCCGCCTGGCGCCACTTCTCCAGCTCCTCGGCGAGCGCCGCGAGCTGCAGCTCATCCGCATCGAGGACCGGATCGGCGTCCGTCAACGCCGCAAGCCATGCGTCGACGACCGGAAGTCCCCGCTTGGACCGTCTGCGCGCTCGCCGCCCGGCGAGGCCGTGCACGAGAAAGCTCCGCGCGCAAGCGTCGACGACAGCCCCCAGCAGATCGCCCACCACCGCCTCGGGCGCGTTGCCTTCCTCGGAGACCGAGACCTCCGCCCGGACAAGCGGCGGCATCGCAGCGACCAGCATCCGCACGCGCTCCGCGTCATCGGGATCGATGGTCACCGGCCGCCACCACGCGACCCACCCCTCCTCACGCCGCGCCAACCCAGGGAGCACGCGGCCGCGCGCGACCAGCTCGAGCGCGAGCTTGCACGCCTCGGCGAGGAACCGCAGCGAATCGCCGAGCGCCACATGCGAAGGCGGTGAGGACGGCAGCGCGAGCAGCAGCTCGAGCGCCGCAGCCGGCCCGAGCCCGATCGCCGGAACCACCCAGGGGTCAAGCAGCCCCGGATTGCCGGGGCGCCGAACTTCCTCCGCCGACAGGAGCTGTGGCGAGTGCTGCGGGCCGTCGTCGAAGGACGGCAGCAGCAAAGGGAGCTCGCGGTCGACTGACGCGCCAGATCCGAGCGAGACCCCCAAGGCGTCGAGCGCTCCGGCCAGGTCCTGGGCTGCGCAGGCGAACGGATGCTTGCGCGCTCGCGGCTTCGCCGGCCTGCGCCCGCGACGCCTCGGAGCCCGCACGGACACATCGGAGCCCTCTCCCCAAACGCAAAGCTGCGAGTCGCGCGACCAGACGGCGTGCAGGGCGATCACGAGGGCATCTTGTCGTGACGGACGGACGCCTCCCGCAGACCGCCTGCGCGGGCAGCGCCCGCCGGGGACCACCGCGGTCGCGAGTCATGCAACCATCCCTCGGATGGCACACCACAGGCGCATGGGTCCAAAGAGCACGCGCGTCGGATGCCTGCTGTGCAAGCCACACAAGCACCAGGCCGAGCGCCATCGTGACCGCGCGCGCAGCGACCGTCGCTGGCACGAGCAGCAGGTGGCAGCCGACCGCGATAGCTACCGCGACCGCTCAGAGCCCGCGAAGTAGACGCACTGCCGATGCCGGTCAAGTTCGGGCTCTGGAGGTTGGACGGCGAGTCGGCGCAGCAGGTGCGTTCGAACGTGATCGCGTCCGAGGAGCGACTGGAGAGGATCATCCAGGAGCGACTCGACATCCTTGGCCTGGACGACCTATTCCAGATCGGGCGGGCAGGTCATCACCGACTTCTGTACGTCATCGAGCTCAAGAGGGATCGAACCCCGCGCGAGGTCGTCGCCCAAGCACTGGAGTACGGGTTCTGGGCACAAGGCCTCTCGCTCGAGGCAGTCAGGGAGCTATACGCGAAGCATCACCAGGGCGACGACTTCGACTCGGCGTTCACCAGTCATTTCGAAGGCGACCTGCCGGAGTCCATCAACACCGACCATCACCTCGTTGTGGTCGCCAGTGGTATCGACACGAGCAGCGAGCAGATCGTGGACTATCTGCGGGGCTATCGAGTGCCGATCAACGTCCTGTTCTTCGAGTACCTGCAAGACGGCGATCGGGAGTATCTGGCGCGATCCTGGCTGAGCGATCCCGAGATCGAGGCTTCCAGCGGCGCCAGCGGCAAGAAGCAGACTCCCTGGAGCGGACTCGACTTCTTTGTCGCGGTTGGGGAGAACCAACATCGCAACTGGGATGACATGCGCCGCTTCGGGTTCGTTTCCGCCGGCCATGGCGAGAAGTACCGCAAGGCGATGAGCAACCTCTTCGAGGGTGCCCGTGTGTGGGCCGCGATCCCCGGAACCGGCTACGTGGGGATGGGTGAGGTCATCGCCCCGGCGGTCGCGGTCAGCGACTTCGAGGTCGAGGTCGATGGCGTAACCGTGCCGATCCTACAAGCGCCGCTCGAGGCATCCAACATGGGCGAGGAGGCAGACGATCCAGAGCAGAGCGAGTATCTGGCGCGGGTACGCTGGATCGAGGTCCGGCCGCGCGAGCAGGCGGTGTGGGAGAAGGGCATGTTTGCCAACCAGAACGTCGTTGCCAAGCTGCGACAGCCGTTTACGCTCCAGCGGCTGGCCGAAGTCTTCCGTACTCCCACCGACGGGAGTCCCGCTTAGTCAGGTCCGAACTGGGCATCGAGGCCGATGCAGGTCGCTGTCGCCTGGTGCGGGTATGGCACGAGCGCGGTGACGTACGCAACGCAGATCGCCTGTACGCGGTCCTCGGGGATCGCTGTTCGCAACGCTCTTGACGCCATCTCGATGCCGGGGCGTCCACGTCTGCCGAACAGCTCCTCAATGTAGGTGAGCGCCGCGGTCGTCGGAGGTCCGGCGATCGCATCCTGCGCGAGGGCGCTGAGCGTGACTGCGATCTCGTCCGGCCTCGTCGTCTGCATGAGTCGCACGACATCGGAAGCGTCCTTGTCGTCGAGCCGGTCGGCGCGACCGCTTGCGACGCGATCGTGGAGCTTGTGAGCCTTTGCGACGAGCAGCGCGGCGGGACCGGCGACCCTCGCTTGCAGCGAGCGCTCGTCTACTGGGTCCAGCGCCGCGATGGTCATCGTGCTGTTGTCGACCAGCGCTGCCTCGAGTCCGACCGCACGCCGGGCCGCCCGAGCGCCGTGGCCGCCGAGGCGTGCGGCGCGTTTGCCGGTGCCCGACGCGGCGCCCTCGGGGACGATGAGGTCAACCGGAACGAGGATCTCCTCGCCGGCAGCGGACGCGCTCGCCAGCCAGATGCCCGGCTCGACGTGACCTCCGGGCTGCGGCTGAAGATGGAACCCTGCGGCAGACATCCCGGCTTCGAGCTCCGGAGCCTCGCCGAGGAGAAGCGGGTCCAGTACGAGATCACCGTCGGTGGTGTACGGAGCGATGGCCAGGTCGGCGGCGCCGGTGTGGAGGTAGACGGCCTGCGCACCGGCCAGAACGATGGCGTCGCCGTGGGGTGCGAGCACGGTCAGCGCGTCGAGTAGGACTCGCCGGGCAGCTACGTATCGCGCGTCGAGGTCCTGATGTCGCAAGATATCGCTCGGGCCGGTCACGCGTCCGCCTGAGAGAGGTGAAGATCGGCGATCGATGGCAGCCGCCAGCGCGGCTCGTTCTCGGCCATCCACGCGATGAGCGCTTCGCCCTCGGCTGGCATCCTGCCTGTACCCGTCAGGCAATCGACGGCGGCCTGAGAGGGCGCAACGTAGCGAAAGCCCACATCTTCTGTCCCCCGCTCCCACACGACCGGATCGAACGCTCCGAGCAGGACGACGTTGGCTCCCTCGTCGGCCGGAAGCAACCCAAGCGCCTTGGCCAATGCCTCGATCTCGTTGCAGTAGGCAATGAGCAGTGCCGGCGCGGCGACGGGTGCAAGGCGCACGGCGGCGAACGATCCTGTGACCGCCAGCGACGGCGGGCCGGACAGCTCGGCGAGCTGCGAGAGCGCATCGCTTGCCCCGCCCGGCGCGAGGAAGGTGGACGCATCGTTGCTCTTGAGCACGTCGTATGACTCCGCCCACCGCCGAAGAAGCCCGGGCATATCGACGTCCTGCACCCGTCCTCGACGGGTGCGCTCGACAAGCGCGTCTTGGTCCAGCGCGTCGAGCAGCCGCGAGACGTAGCCCTGCGTCAGGCCTGTGACGGCTGCGATCTCGCTGACTCCATAGGGCGGACCGACGTCGATGAGCAGACGGATCAGCCGTGCGGCCTTTGGCCCGCGGACCCTCGCCTGGCCGCGAGGCACGGGCTGGGGGTTCCTGGCGGCTCCTACAGCGCTTATGTAGAGCGCGGGATTCTCCAGCTTGAGCAGCGCGTTACCGGTTTGATCGATGAAGTTGATGCCGTCCTTGGCCAGGAGCTCTCGGCTTCGCGCACTCATCCATGGAGAGACGGCGAGGATCGGGATATTGCTGGCGAGTGAGCGGATGACGCTCGACAGCCCGCCAGAGAGTTGCTCGACGGCGCGAGGATCGAATGATCGCTTCGCCTCAACCGCAAGGGTCACGTAGGTCCCCCTGGGGTCGCGAAGGTCGATCGCTCCGTCCGCCAGCGAGCGCCCCTCACCCGAGTTTGCAGCCACCTCGGCCCTGTTCGATCGTTCTACCGTCCAGCTCGCCGGGAGCATCTGGCGTAGCTGCACAACAGCCCCGTCGATGAGATCTGTTTGCTCAATGGTCCTATTTGCCAGCATAGCGAAGCTAGGATATCAGAAAAGATTTCGTGTTTCCGCTATTTTGCTGTCCTCGCAAATGTCCTCATCCAGGAAAACCGATTGACACTCGGGCTCCTTACTCGAACACCAGCTCAGCGCGGGGCACACCTACCGCGTCCGCTTCAACGAGGAAACCACACGTCCACGGATCGCGAAGATGTTCCAGGAGGTCGAACCCCGATCCGCTGCACCCGACGTCATCAAGCCCGCCATCATCGAGCCATAAGCGTTTGGGTGGAGCTGCCTACGCCTCAGATCAGTGCTCGCCCGACACCTCGGCGAGCAGCGACTCTGCCCAAGCGATGGCGCTCTCGGCCGCCGCACACGCGGCGGGTCGGTCAAGTGCGACCGGATCGCCGTAGCGAAAGTCGGCGGCCCAGGGCGTCAGCCACTCCGGGCTGGAAAGGTCGGCCGGAATATCGACTCCGGACCCGCGGACCAGGCGGACCAGGAACTCGAGATCGTGGGTACGCGGCAGTTCCACATCCGCGAGCACGAGTGCTATCTTCAGCGCCTTCTCAACGGCCTGCTGGGCATGAAAGCCGATGGGACCATCGTCCACATCCATGTCAGCGCCGAGCGCGCGACACACGGATAGATCGCCGTTCGCGCGGCGCAGAAGCATCTCGGCGTACTCGACCTGCTCAGGACTCGGCGACAACTCGCCCCTCGCGCAGCGCGCGATCGACCATCGTGCCCCGGACCTTCGCGCGCCGCTCGACGAGGGCTTGATCCATGACGATCACATCCACAGGGGCGCCGAAGTCGCCAAGTGCCCGACGCAGCCTGACCGCCTCGGCAGCGCGATCGGCCACCTCACTCTCGATGACCAGGAAGTCGAAGTCGCTCCCCCCATCGGCATCTCCCCGAGCGTGAGAGCCGAACAGGATCACCTTCGCCGGCGCTGAGGCAGCGTCGATCAAGACGCGACCGGCACGCTCGATCATCTCCTCAACGGCGACAATGGTCATCGCTGCCGTTGCTCGGCGGCAGTGTCGCTCTGCCTTGAAGGACTCAGCGCGCGCATGGTCACGAAGTCTAGCCCCGACGCCGGGAGCTCTACTGGGCGTCTTGACCGACCTCGACCTCCCCGAGGCGGAACAATGAGGTGACGGATGGACGAGGAGGACACAACCCGCATCGCCGACAGCACGCCCAGCTGGACAGTGCGATCGACCGCGATCTCGCGCAGACCCTCAAGCGTACGGTCGACAGCCGCGATTCCCTCCGGGCCG